>CAYOCI010000003.1:56444-88312 GCA_964402415.1 uncultured Clostridia bacterium | reverse complement strand
CCCACGTGGGCTGAAACTAAGAAGACCCCAACCGCCATGCGGTTGGGGTCTTCTTGCTCTTACTTATTATCTGTGAAAGGCTCCGTGGGTCTCCTTCAGGTGCCTAATGATGGGCAGATCCTGCGGGCAAGCCGCCTCACATTGCCCACATTCGACACAGAGAGAAGCGTCCTTCTTCCCTTCCACCATTCGGGCGTAAGCCTTAGATGAGGCTGGGAAGGTGTCGAACATGGAGGCGTTGTTGTACATGGAGAAGAGGTCGGGGATCGCCACACCTTGTGGGCAGGGCTGGCAGTAGCCACAGGTGGTGCAGTCGACCTTGATCTTGCGTTTGTAGACCTGCTTGACTTCGTCGACCAAGGCAAGTTCCTCGGCTGTCAGCGGCGCGGCATTATTGGCGATGGAGAGATTGTCCACTACATGGGCCATGGCGCTCATGCCGCTCAGCAGCAGCGAGACCTCGGGATGGTTCCAGACCCAGCGCAACGCCCACTCGACAGGAGAACGCTGGATAGGAGCTGAGTTCCAGACCGCCAAAGCGTCGACAGGGATATTGGAAGCCAGTTTGCCGCCCTTGAGCGGCTCCATGATCACCACAGCCATGCCCTTAGCGGCCGCATAGTGCAAACCTTCGAGCCCAGCCTGATACTTCTCATCCAGGTAGTTCAGCTGGATCTGACAGAAGGTCCAGTCGTAGGAGTCGACGATCTCCTTGAAGACGGGCAGTTGGTCATGGAAGGAGAAGCCGATATGCTTGATCCGGCCGTCGGCCAAGGCGCCTTCGATGAACTGGAAGATACCCAGTTTCTTGACCTTGGGCCAGCTGTTGCGATTGAGCCCATGCAGCAGGTAGAAGTCGATATGGTCGGTCTGCAGCTTGGCCAGCTGTTCATTGAGGATGCGGTCGAAGTCTTCGTAGGTCTCGCAGAGTCGAACTGGCAGCTTGGTTGCCAGCTTGACTTTCTCGCGGTAACCGTCCTGCAGGGCCTTGCCCACTAAGATCTCGCTATTGCCGCCATGGTAAGGCCAGGCGGTATCGACGTAGTTGATCCCCTGGTCGATCCCGTAGCGGATCATTTTGATCGCTTCTGGTTCATCGATCTTGCTCATGTCGCCGTCGATCACCGGCAGGCGCATGCAGCCAAAGCCTAGGATGGAGGCGTGGAAATCGGTCTTGCCGAACTTGCGGTATTGCACGGCTTGTCCTCCTCTAAGATGCCGCAAGGCATCAAGATGTTTGATTCTATTATTCTCACTACCTTTGCCCAATCCTGCACAGATCAATCGTCATGTTGTGATCCAGGGACAAGAGGAGTCGAGGAGCTGTATGTGGAAGCCATGGGCGATAGCGCCTAGACTAGCGGCGACCTTACAGCCGCTGGCACAAAGGAGTGAGCGCCGTGCGCCTCTCTCAGATCCATCCGATATTCTATCATATCCGCGTTTGGCAGAAGCGTCTGGAGCGGGATCTGCACGATCGTGGGCTGCGCCAACGCTTAGCACGTGAGCGCTCGACCGCCACGTTGCCATGCGCCGTCATGGAGCACCGCTCCACGTTGCGCAAACGGCTGGGAGAAACCGACCCGCAACTCCAGGAGAACAAGATCACCAATCTGCGCATCGCACTGGCCACCATGGACGGGATCATCATCCTCCCAGGACAGATCTTCTCCTTTTGGGGCTGCGTAGGCAACCCCACTGCTGACAAGGGCTATCTGGACGGCTTGGAGCTTTCCGACCAAGGCATTGGCCAGGGGGTAGGGGGCGGGCTCTGCCAACTGGCCAATCTCCTCTACTGGATGGCGTTGCACACGCCGCTTCAGGTGGTGGAGCATCACCACCACAGTTTTGATGCCTTCCCCGACGACGGCCGCGTGCTGCCCTTTGGCAGCGGGGCCAGCGTTTTCTACAACTATGTGGATCTGCGCCTGCAGAACGCGACCGACCAAGCCTTTCAGCTCCGCATCTGGTTGACGGATCATCATCTATGTGGCTCGGTGCACAACGAGCACGAGCTTGGCTGTAGCTACCGGGTTGAAGAGCACGGGCACCGCTTCGTCCGCCAAGGAGTTCAGATCTACCGAGAGAACGAGATCTGGCGGATCATGACTGACAAGGCCACCGGCACGGTGGTCCAGGAGCAACTGATCGCCCGCAATCACTCCGAGGTGCGTTACCAGGTGGATGAGAGATTAGTGGAGCAAGATAGCTAGGCAAGCAGCACTCCGGACCATAGGTCCGGAGTGCTTGCTCTGCGTGTCCCCTGCTATTCTTATCGATTCTCCAGCCTCACCACCGCCTCGGCTTGCGCCTTGGCGAGCAGCTCGGCGATCTTGCGCCCCGCCGCTGGTCCTTTTAGCCCCAGGCTGGCGCCATCGATGCTGGCATCGGCGGGGTACCACGGCACTTGGTCAAGCATCAGGGCGATCAGAGTGCGTAGCTGTGCGTCGGTGCCGCCAGCTGACATCTCTTTTGGTCCAGGACGTGCTGCGTCCCTGGCCTGCTGGAGCTGCCAGAGCTCATCGACCATGGCCTTCATCTCGTCACTATTGCGGCAGACTGCTGCCACCTGTTTCAACCATGGCAAGACGTCAATGGGATCGTAGCTCAACTTCTCTAGTGGCTGCGCTAGAGCGACCAAGTTCTCCACGCGCTTGGTGAGGGGGCGGCCGAAGCCCAAGCGCAACACCATGGCTGGCACCTGGCCTGCGCACCTGCTACTCTCCTCGCACCCCATGGCTATGCTGGCGAAGACCACGGCACACGAGGCACGGATCTGTTCGGCCCGCTCCACTGCGGCGACCACCCTCTGCCACTCATGATCGTCTGCCATCTGGAAAGCAACAGCAGACAGCTCCGGGAGCGCGTAGGAGGTCAGCTCGAGCTCTTTCAGCAGCGCCAGACCCCGATACAGAACGTGTCTGTCGAGCATCTTGGTGAGTTCTTTTTGTACCCGCTCCACGGGGAGCGTCTTCAGTGATGTGGCGTTGCGTCGGATGGATGCTGCCGTACGCTCCTCAACCTGAAAGCCGAGCCGCGCGGCGAAAGTCACCGCCCGCAGGATGCGGGCGGGATCTTCACGGAAGCGGGTGCCCGGGTCGCCCACAGCGCGGATCAGTCCAGCAGATAGGTCGGCCCGCCCGCCAGCGGGGTCCAGGATCTCACCCGCGCGGGTCATGCCCATGGCGTTGATGGTAAAGTCACGACGGGCGGCGTCCTGTTCGAAGCCGGGGGCGGGAAAGACGTCCGGCTTGCCAGGGATCGTGTAGTGTTCGCCGCGAAACATGGCGACCTCGGTCCCATCGACTACTACCACACCGAAGTGCTTCCCTTGCTGTTTGACCACAGCGCGGCCGCGGAAGAGCTCTACCACCTGATCCGGGCTGGCTGAGGTGGCGATGTCGGCGTCCTCGGCCTGCAGGCCGAGCAAGCGGTCGCGGACATAGCCACCGACGTAGAGGGCGCAGTAACCCGCCTCTTCGAGGCTGGCAAGAATCTGGTCAGGACTGAGTCGGTACACTGCGAACATCTCCTGATGGGCTGAGGCTCAGCCGGATTGTTAGTGATAGGCTTTCTCGTAGCGCAGTAGCTAATCCTCCCGCGAGCGGTCGTCTTTCTACGGCAAAAGGCGACACGCTTTTTGCCTGTGGGTAGTCCACACCACCACGGTTTGTGGTAATATGGTAACAGTTAACAAACGAAGGGGCTGTAGGTAGATGAAGAAATGGTCTTTCGGTAAGCATCTCTTGCTCTCGGTGGTCATTGCGCTCCTGGTTCAGTTCGTGCCTGAGGTGATCATCAAGTTCATGCTCAAGCGGTCGACCCGCGAGGCGGCCAGCATAGGGATCATCGGCGGTGCGGATGGCCCAACGTCCATCTTTGTCGCCGAGAAGGCGGGGATCACGCGCAACTATCGCTGGCTCATGGTGCTGCCTGTCCTGCTCCTATTGTATCTGCCGATCTGGTTGCTGGCACGCCGGACCGACCAGGAGTGATTAGGCAGCGACAAGCCTAAGGCAGAGGTGATCATAGATGAATGTCTGCATCTTGATGGGTAGCCCACGGCCAACCGGTAATACGGCCACGCTGCTGCAACCCTTTATCGCGGAGCTCGAGGCTTTGGGTGCCGAGGTCGAGTATATCCCGCTGTTTGAGCGCCATATCGAACCCTGCCGAGCCTGCTGGACCTGCCAGAATATCCATGATCGGCCTGGCTGCCCGCAGCGCGATGATATGGGTGCCGTCTATGACGCAGTACTGCGCACGGACTGTGTGGTCTTCGCCACGCCCATCTATTCCTGGTACTGCACCCCGCCGATGAAGGCGGCCATGGATCGGTTGGTCTATGGTCTGAACAAATACTATGGCGATGTGGAAGGGGACTCCCTGTGGAAGGGCAGGAAGTGCGCCCTGGTCGCCACTTGCGGCTATGAGCTCGAGTGGGGCGCAGGCGTCTTCGAAGAAGGGCTCAGACGCTACTGCCAGCACTCCAAACTTGACTATATCGGCAAGATCGCGGTGCGCGATATCGATGGCCGCGAATACTTCCGCAACGACGAGGCCGTAGCTTTGGCAAGAGGGTTTGCGCAGAAGATCATTGCGGAGATCTCCCAGGGATCGACTTCCTGAGAGGCTGCTCACAGAGATCAACCTCAACAGTCTCACGCTAAATGTCGAGGACAGAACCAGTCCATGTGGATGCGGTTCTGTCCTTTTGCTGTACTTGGCGCACAGTGTTGACATCTGTCTTCACTGGGTATATAGTGTGTATATACGCTATACACTGTTAACGAGGTGATGTGGAAGGTGCTTATTCTGCTCAGCAACACCGGCGACTCACCGCTCTATGCTCAGATCATCGATCAGATCAAGACGAAGATCCTTGCCGGCGACCTACGACCAGGCGACCCACTGCCCTCGATCAGGCAGTTGGCCTCGGAACTGCTGATCAGCGTCATCACAACCAAGCGTGCCTATCAGGAGCTGGAGTCCATGGGGCTGATTGAGACACGACCAGGAATAGGGACGTTTGTCGCTCACAACGCCGACCTGCAGGCTCCAGATCGGCGCCTGCAGGAGATCGGATCCCAACTGCGCACAGTGATTGCCAATGCCAGGCGATTGGGGCTGAGCGACGAGCAGGTCAGGGAACTGCTGGATGCACATCTAGTCGTGGAGGATGATCAACGATGACAGACTATGCTCTCCGATTGAGCGGCACACAGAAACGGTTTGGGGACTTTCATCTCGATATCCCGTCTCTTGAGCTAAGGAAGGGATATATCCTGGGCCTAGTTGGACAGAACGGGGCTGGCAAGTCCACTCTGCTCAAGATGATCATGAACCTCATCTACCCAGAGCAAGGGACGATCGAGGTCCTGGGGCTCAGTCAACCACAACAGGAGATCGAGATCAAGCGCCAGATCGGCTATGTAAGCGAGAACCCGATCTTCTACGAAGATGCGACCGTGGAGTGGATGGCGAAACTCACCGCTAGCTGCTATCCTACCTGGAGTGACTCAGCCTACCGGAGTTATCTGAAGCAATTTGGTCTGGTGCCGACGAAACGCACCAAGGAACTCTCCAAAGGCATGAAGGTTCGCCTTGCCCTTCTTCTTGCCCTTGCCCACAGCCCCGAACTACTGATCCTCGACGAACCGACGTCAGGCATTGACCCGGTGGAACGCCGGGAGATTCTCGAGGAAATCAGCAATGTCATCACCGATGAACGCCGAACAGTGATCTTCTCTTCTCATATCTCCCAGGATGTCGAGCAGATCGCTGACTATGTAGCCATCGTTCATGATGGCAGGATAGCCGATTTCGATGACAAGGAGAGTCTGTTGGACCGGTGGCGGCAGGTGTCAGGGAGAACCGAACAGGGCGCGCCCATCATGAGATCCCTGTTTACGACCTATCTCGAGAGTGGCCATGACTTCATCGGCACGACCAACCGCTTCTCGCCAGCGCTGCTCAGTGAGCTGGAAAGGTCGGGTGCCACCATGCTAAAGTCTACCCGCCTCTCGATCGACGCGATCTTGATGAGTGTAGCCGGAAAGGAGCCAGGAAGATGTGGTTTTTGATCGTCAATGAGCTGATCTTGCTCCGGGGCTTCCTACTGCAGACCTTTGGGGTCATGTTCGCCTGTTTGCTCATCTTCTCCCGCCTGAACCCCGTCTTCGGGACCTCTTATCTGACCGTCTTCCCTGTGGTCATGTCCTTTACCATGGCACAGCAGAGCTTTGCACGCGAAGAGAGGGGCAACACCCTCGCCTACCTGCGATCGCTCCCGATCAAGCCGTCTCAGATCGTCGCTGCCAAGTATGCTGTACCGCTCATCATGGTAGCCCTTTTCTGGCTCAGCATCTGGGCGGGCGGGGCGGTCATGTCTACCCCGTCATTGAATGTCTCCGTGGCCAATTTGATCGTTCTGCTCACCATGATCGGCTTTTCCCTCAGCTACCTTTTCCACTTCTGGCTAGGCATCAAGGGAGCCCAAGGTGCGATCCTGGCTTCGTTCTTCGTGTTCAGTCTACCTTCGGTGCTCTTGATGAAGAACGCTGAGATGCAGCGGTGGCTAACGAGACTGCTGGAGAGCGAGTTTTCCCGCCTAGCCTCCTCGCTGGCGGGGACTGGCCTCGCCTTGCTGGTCGGTGGATGCATCATGGCCGTCTCGTACACCATAGCGGTCCGGATCTTCTCTTCTCGGGATCTCAGTCGACTGCTATAGTGAAGCTCAGGAAGCCTGCCAGAGAACGCAAGAAGGACAGGGTCGCGCCATCGGCGCGCCCCTGTCCTTTGTCGCATCTTCTTTATACCGCCGCCAGTTGCTCCTGCTGGGCACTCTGAGCTCGGCAGAGCTCACTGTATAGTCCGTCGGCACGCAGCAGTTCGTCATGGGTACCGGTCTCGAGGACCTCACCCTCTCTAATGACGATAATCTGGTCGGCCTCCTTGATGGTGGAGAGGCGGTGGGCGATGACCACGGTGGTCTTGTTCTCGGTCAGACGGTTGAGTGCTTCCTGGATCAGCCGCTCGGTCTGGGTGTCGACCGAAGAGGTGGCTTCATCAAGAATCAAGATGGGGGCATCTTTGAGCACGGCCCGAGCGATGGAGATGCGCTGCTTCTGGCCACCGGAGAGCTTGACGCCGCGCTCACCTACCTTGGTCTCGTAGCCGTCGGGCAGTTCGAGGATGAACTGATGGGCATTGGCCAGCTTAGCGGCCGTAATCACCTCTTCATCGCTGGCGTCCTGGCGGCCGTAGAGGATATTCTCCTTGACCGTGCCGTTGAAGAGGAAGACATCCTGGGAAACCAAGCTGATATTCTCCCTGAGGCTGGCGAGCTTCGCCGTGCGGATGTCGCGGTCGTCGATCAAGATGGCACCGGCGACAGGGTCGTAGAATCTGGGGATCAGGCTGGCGATGGTGGTCTTGCCCACCCCGGTGGGTCCGACGATGGCGATGGTCTCGCCTGGCTCAGCGGTAAAGGAGATCCCGTTTAGCACAGGAACATCATCGACGTACTGGAAGCGGATATCGCGGAACTCCAGCTTGCCGTCCACCCGCCCGAGGTTCACGGCGTCAGGCGCTTCGTTGATCTCTGAGGTGGCGTTAAGGATCTCCAGCACCCGCTCGGCGCTGGCCAGAGCTTGCTGCAGCCCCTCGTTGATCCGCCCCAGAGCGGTGATCGGCTGGTAGAAAGAGCTGAGATAGAGCAGGAAGGCGACGAGGTCTTCCAACGGCAACTGCTGGGCTAGGGCCAGCCTACCGCCAAAGAAGATGACGATCACGGTACCGATGCTTGAGACGAACTCGATTCCGGGATGGAAGGCATTGGAGAGGCGGAGCGCATTGAGCATGGCGTGGGTGAAAGCTCCCAGCTTCTCCTCCGCCCGGCTGCTCTCGAACCCTTCCTTGGTAAAGGCTTTGATCTCCTTGATCCCTGAGAAGTTGTCCTGCAGAAGCGAGTTGACCTCAGCAACTCGGCCTTGGGTCACCTTGAACATCGGGCGGGAGATCTTGCTGAACTTCAGCACCATCCAGGCCAAGAACGGGATGGGGATCAGCGAGTAGAGTGCCAGGGTAGGATTCAGGGCGAACAGGACGGCAGAGACGCCGATCAGCATCAGGCCATTGGTCACCACGGTGGGTAGAGCATGGGCTAAGAGCTGCTCGAAGTTGTTGGTATCATTCATCACTCGGGACATGAGGTCGCCAGTCTGGCGGTCCTGGAAGTAGCGCAAGGAGAGGCTCTGCAGATGGTCGTAAAGCCGCTGCCGGATCTCTTTGAGCATGTTCCAGGCGGCGTAGTGGGAGACATACTCGGTCCCAAACTGCGCCAACGCCCTGAAGACGTAGACCGTGATCGTCACCGCGGCGAGGAAGGTGATGCGGTCCAGGCTGCTCGCGCCACCGACGCCATCGGTAATCAGCTTGATCAGGGTGCGCACCATCCAGGGGCCAATCATGTTCATGGTGGTGACCATCACCATGCAGAAGGTGGCCAGGGCCATCCAGCCCCGATAGGGCTTGAAGAAGGGGAATAAGGCCTTTAGCTCTTTCATTGCTCCTCCTCCTCTCGTGCGCCGTTCTTAAGTTTGTCTAGTAGGGCTCGCAGGGTGGTCAGTTCCTGGTCGTCGAGGGCACCCATGCGCTCCTCGATGCAGCGATGATAGGCAGGAATGAGGCTCTCCTTCAGTGCGACGCCTTTGTCCGTAAGCTTGATCAGCCAGATGCGCCGATCCACGGCCGAGTGCTCGCGATAGACCCAATCGTTCTCCATCATGCGATCGATCAGGCCAGTCATATTGCTGGCATTGCAGTTTAGTTCCCGGGCCAGATCATGGGCGGCGATCCCCCGCTCGGCGATATGGTAGAGGGCATGGAACTGGGGCCAGGTGACGCCGCTCTCGGCCAACTTACCATGGAGCTCCTTTTTCAGCCGGTGGTACGTGGAGATCAGCGCTCCATAGGCCTCCAACCCTCGACTTGCTGACATGTTATCTCACCCCTGTCATGTACAAATACTTCAGATATGAACATTCCATCTATGAATTATATATCGCTAGTGCTCCCCTGTCCACAGAGGGTAAAAGATTGACGATCGGGGTCAGACCCCGATCGTCAATCTTCTCATGCTAGAGCGTCTGTGTCGCTTTGGCTACTTTGACCACCAACGCCGCTCTCGCCCAGGGAAAGCGTTCTTTGACACGGTCGAACTCCGTACTGTCGGTCGCGAAAGAGGCAGTCCCCTCGATCAGAAAGCCGGTCCCCATATAGCGAAGCCCTTCCACCTCGCGACTGCCAGTAGTGAGCAGTACGCGATTGTCCCGGCGTACGTTGGCCTCGGTGGTGTTCATGCCGCCAACGGGGATGAGCAGGTGGTCATTGTCCGCGACCTGGATATAGCTGTTCCAAGTGTTGACCAGGTGGGGAGCGTCTTGACTTTGGGAGGCAATGGCCACGACCCCTTCATGCTGAAAGACATCGAGCAGTTTCTCTGGAAGCATGGCAAACACTCCTGACTTTATGGATTGGAAGATGGGTCCTGCATCGAATATCCCTGAGGAGCGCGGCGGCTATGCGTGAATGAAACAACTGAACAAACGGGGTCTGACCCCGTTTGTTCAGTTGTCTGCTCTACCCAGTGATCATCTGAGAACGTAGGTGGCCAGTACCGCCTGCAGCGCGTAGATATTGAGCGACCGGTTGAACTGCTTCGTGATCGGTTCCGGCGAGCCGGCGATCCAGATCTTCAGTTCAGCTTCAAGATCAAAATGCCCGGCGGTCTCGATGCTGAAGTGGGTAATCGCTCGATAGGGAAGAGAGTGATACTCGCACTTCTTTCCTGTCACTCCTTGCTTGTCGACCAAGATCAGGCGCCTGTTGGTGAAGATGAACATGTCTCTAACCAGCCGATAGGCTCGCTCGATGCTCTCATGTTCGCCCAGTACATGACTATACTCATCCTGGACCTTCCCCAAGTCTACCTCCGAAGCGTTACCCAGCAATGCGTTGAAGAAGCCCACCTACATCCCCTCCTCGAGTCTATTATACCCACGAGGTCTGCCTGATGAGCAAGCGAGCAAACGGTGCGGACCCGACAAATGTGTAATTCAGTGCCTGGCTCCCATCACACGGGACGTTCTCCTGGACGGGCCCTCATCCTGATGGCATCAAGCCAGACACTCCCGCTGGCAGTGTCATTCCGCCTCGCTATGGGATCAGGGTTGAGGTTAAGGAGTAGAAAGTGAAGAAACCGAACAGATGGGGTCAGACCCCATCTGTTCGGTTTACCCTATCTCTTCACGAAGAGCTTGACCACCCAGACGAGCGCGAGCAGCCACAGGGCAGCGATGATGGCAGCGCCCAGCCAGCTTTTCGGTTTGCCTTCGAGCTCCGCGGCCCGACGGCGCGCATCAGCCATGACCGCAGGCGGGACCATCTTGACCGCCATTGAGACGCCCAATGGAACCAGCAATAGGTCGTCGAGGTAGCCCAGGACCGGGATGAAGTCTGGGATCAGGTCAATGGGGCTAAAGGCATAGGTCACCACCAGCGCGGCGAAGGCCTTTGCGTACCACGGGACCCTGGGGTCGCGGTAGGCGAAGTAGAGTGCGTAGACGTCAGCCTTGATCTTCTTGGCGCGCTGTTTCCATCTCGCTAGGCTTGTCTGGCGTTGCTCGGCAGGCTTTTCCATCAGCTTCGCATCCTCCCTCTGTCTGCGGTCATCATGCGGTTGCTAGAACCCTCGCATCATCCTGAAGCCGGAGTAGACCATGACGCCAAGCATGATGCAGTCCAAAACAATCTCCGCCCAGAGGCGCTTCGCGCTCAGCTTATTGGTCATCGAGTAGATGACAGATAGCGCGATAGCTACAGCGGCCAGGACAATCAGACCGGGGTAAACCATCCTTTCCCCGATCAAAAGCTCAGCCACCGCGTAAAGACCGATCGAGCCCCAGTTGATGCTCTTGCGCAGTCTCTCATTCATTGCTGTTTCCTCCCACGTAAGTGTGTGGTGGTCATTCGACGTAGAGCCTGCCGAAGCCTGCAGGGAGAGGCTCCGGATGCGGGTAGGTGATCGGCATCTGGCATCCCTTTGGTCACTTTCTGTGGACCGCTGTTCGATCTTGTGCTTCCATGCTATGATCGACCTACGGCCTCAGATCTATAGATGAAGGCCGGAAGAGAAGAAAAAAGGAGTTGTGTTCAGATGCAAAAGATTCAGGTGGCGCATCTTGTCAAGTCAGAGGACCTCAACCACCACGGCACGCTCTTTGCTGGCCGGATGGCCGAGTGGTTTGTGGAGGCCTGCTTCATCTGTGCGGCCAAGATCACGGAAAGGCCTGAGAACATCGTCTGTCTGAAGATGCACGGTCTGCGCTTCAACGCGCCGGGGAACAAGGGCGATATCATCCAGATCGAGGCGCAGATGGTCAAGGCGGGACGGACCAGCTTCGTCGTCCATGGCCGGACTACCAGGAATAGCAGCCAGGCTGAACTGGCTGAGGGCTTTATCACCTTCGTCTTCGTCGACCATGACGGCAAGTCGATCCCCCACGGACTCACCTTGGACGCGGCGGCTGGCGCCGAAGAGGCCGCCTTGCGGCAGAGAGCGGCGGAGTTAAGCTAAAGTAAGGGGAACGAAACAACTGAAGATCGGGGTCTGACCCCGATCTTCAGTTGTTTCGTCATTATCGTTGTTCTTGGATCCATCGCTCCCCGGCGCCGATGCGGTTCATGGGATGGGGGAAGATGCAAATGACCCTCTCGCGCTGAGGGCGGTTCTGACGCATCGCCGTCAGCGATGTTCGCAATCAAGAACCTCACAGACCACAAGCACCAGAGAAGGATCGAACTGTGTTCCGGCATTCCGGTTGAGTTCTTCAACGGCTTCGCTGTGGGTGAGGGCTAAGCGATAGGGGCGGTCGTTGGTCATGGCATCGTATGCGTCGAGAATGGATAGGACTCGGCACATGAGGGGGATCTCTTCACCGCGCAGGCCGATTGGATAACCAGAGCCATCCCAGCGCTCGTGGTGCTTGAGAATGCCATCTGAAATAGGCTGTAGCTCCGGAGAGACCAAGGCAATACGGAAACCGATCTCAGAATGTCGCTGCATCTCTTGACGCTCATCGTCGGTAAGCCTGCCGGGTTTGAAGAGGATCCGATCCGGCACGCCCACTTTGCCGATGTCATGGAAGCGGGCCAGCAGCACCATGTCGTAGACCTGCTCAGGGGGAAGTCGAAGCTTCATCGCAACCCTACGCATCGCATCCTCGAGACGCTCACTGTGCCCTTCGGTAATGAAGTCTCTCGCCTCAAGCGCTTTGACTAGTGTTCTGATGATTGAGCTGTGTGTGCTCTGACTCTTATGTAGTTTCGCCCGGTAGAGATGATGGTCGGCTTCCGCGACCACCTCAGCCAATGACTGTGGTCCCCTGCGAATGGCACTTCCTGTGGAGATAGCTATCGGCGACTGCGGATACGAGGAGTTGTACTCATCAACCCGTTCTGCAACCTGAGCACATATCGCGTCCAACCGGGCCTGGCTGGCATCACCGACCACCAGAACGAACTCATCGCCACCGAAGCGGATCACCTCGTCAACGCCTGAAGCCACGAAGATCTGAACTGCAGTCCTTAGCATCTGGTCTCCAGCCTGGTGGCCCAGGGTATCGTTAATGAGCTTGAGTCCATCCAGGTCCGCCGATATCACCCCAAAGGACAGCGTCTGGTCCGCTCCCAACTCCACAGCCAGCCGGTCCAAGAAGAAGCGGTTGTAGGCACCTGTCAAGGGGTCGTGAAGGCTCATGTGCCTAAGCAACTCCTTGCTCTTCTTCTCATCCGCAATGCTGGCCAGGAGCGCTGTCTCCTTGTCCCGCAGTGATGAGTTGGTGGCGCTCAGTTCGAGGTTCGCCGCCTCAAGTTCAGCCTGCGCTGAGCGAACTGCCTCGTCCCGATCTCGCATGCGATCAATCATGTGGTTGAAGTGTCCGGCCAGAATGTTGGGCTCCAAGTAGTTGAGCGGCTCGAGGTGTGCCAGATTACCGTCCGCCGCTGACCGGACGGCTGCTAGGATTCTGCGGACGGTGCCCGCCACGGCACGGACCGTAACCACCGCACCGACGCCGGCTATGGCCGCGACCATGAGCCCCATCAGTGCCATAGACATCCGGGTCCTCCTCGCTGGGGCAAGAGCGGTGGAAAGATCCTGATAGACAACCACAGACCAGTTGGTGGGAGCAACGTGGGCAACGCTGGATATGGCAGCGAGGCTGCTTCTCCCAGAGCCACCTTCTGCATCCCTGAATAGTGGTTCAATCATACGCTGATGAACTCTCTCGGGGTCGGGATGTGCAACATAAGTACCCTGACTGTCCACCACTGCGATATAACTCTCACCGCCGAGACCTCCGTCGGAGACAACCGATTGCAGGAACCCAAGACTCAGGTTACCGACAAGTCGCCCCTCACTATTCGGTATCGTCAGGGCGACCGTGGGGTCCCCTGTCTGCAGTGAGATAAAGGTGCGCGACCACGCTACCTGTGCGTCCCCTGAAGACATGAACTCGAGTCCACTCATATCGGTGCCAACATATGCGGCTTCGTAAGGGGCGAGGTGGGCTACTCTTCCAGATCTATCGAGAACGTAAATGCTTTCGAAGTAGTCGTTGTCGGCCAAGACGTTACGGAGATATCGATCAACACTCCAGTCACGACCCACGGCCGTTTCTAGAGCTCGGTCGATCTCTCTGAGAATCTTCATAGGTTCCCGCAAAGCCTGACTCGTCGCGTTGGCGTAGGACTTAGCGAGCAGCTGATTCCGCGTCATTATCTCCTGCCTAATGCTCCGATCGTGGTTGTTCGTTACCACTGCGAAGCCTAGCATGGCTACGACGATGTTGAGTATAAAGGCAAGGACGAGGGCTGTCCCAATGCGCACGCGTCTCATGGCAATCTCCTGAAGCTTCGCTCTTTCACTGTGAAGAGCTGATAGGGTCGCTGTGGGTCACCGTATTGGTCGATAAGGTAGCTACTCTGCAGGCCAGACAGCTGCTTCCCGACCAACGCAGATTTGATCACCGCCGGATCAAGAGACTGGCTGTCGGCAATGGCCTGGAAGAGCGCTTCTGCAGCTTCATAGGAGAGGACGGCGGAGAAACTAGGCTCCGTGCCATACAGGGTTACATAGTCTTCGCGAAAGGCTGCGTACCGTGGCACCGAGGATTGGGGATCACAGATCCCGCTTGCTATGGTGCCCTCCACGGCTAGCCCCCCATAATGCTGTAGATCCTGCGTCATACTCCACATCCCCGTCAAGATCTGGCCCTCCCAGCCAACCTTACGAAGTTGCTGGGCCATCATGGCCGTGCCCGGCGCATCACAGACGATGAGGATTGTGTCCGCTCTCAGTTGATGGATGGACTGTGACCACTCAGCACAGTCACTCGCTGTTGCTACTTGGTAGGAGCGTTCAAAGACCACTTCTTTCTGCGGGCCTATGAGGCCTCGTTTGAAGGCCGCAACCAGCTCCGACGAGTATGCTTCATTCGAAGAGTCGGCGATGATCGCAATGCGGGCGGACATGGCGTCTCCACCAACATGGCCCGCAAGGACGTCGCCCTGCGCTTCAGCAGGCTCAATGAAGCGTACCAGATTATCATCAATCCCTTCCAATCTTCGGTTGGCAACCGTCGGGCTCAGTACCAGAAGCCTAGGATCAGAGAAGTCGAATCCCATCCCATCACTTCGATATGGTCCTATGACGAAATTGACCCCCTCGTCAGCGAACTGACCCATGACATCCTGGGCACGAGTAGAACGCAGGTCCTTGGTAACGATCTCCAAAGGCCGACCGAGCACTCCGCCAGCGTCGTTGACTAGCCTAACAGCCATGGCTACCGCATTCCTTCCGGATACGCCGAGCTCTGAGGACGGTCCGGAGAGAGTAGCGAGGAATCCTATCTTGAGGGGCGAGCTATCCCCATGCAGACCACTGCCACGATTGACACCAACCAGAACTACCAGCACAATGCCGGCAATAGCCTGCAGCGTTCGTCGCTTCATCAACGCACCTCGATTACCATATTCCACTAATTCATTATCCTTCCATTTTCGCATGTCGTCAATTGTCGCTTTATGACATTTTATGTCACTCATTTCCTGCCTGAGCAGTTCCTGCCAACCAATAATGCTATGAGCCAGCAACCAAGCTAGAAGATCTCCATCTCATAGAGAAGACAGCCGAGCACTGCGGTTGGACCGCGGTGCTCGGCTGTCTTCTCTATCTTCTTTTACCGATGCTGCAGGACCCATCTCTCCCCCGCGCGGATGCGGTTCATGGCGGCGGGGTGTGTGTAGCGGAACCACTCAAGCAACTTAGGTGGATCATAGTCGCTGGGGTTGCTGAGGGCTAGGCGGACCTCACTCTGGATAAAGGCCTGGGGGTTGGTGGTGATATCGAGGGCGAAGAGGTCGGCGCGGGCCTCAACCACGCGCGTGACAGTGTTCATCACCGGGGCACTGACGGTGCTGAGGATGCTGAGCAGAAGCAGCGCTGCGACCACCACCCGTGGCTGGCTGGCCCGCGTCCAGCTGAGACCCCCAGCCTGCTGAGGTGTGCCAAGGATACGCGCCACCAGCCAGCTGCCGAAGATAGCAGCCAGGCTGCTGCCCACCCAGGACCAGAAGACGTCGCGGTAAACCGCATGCCCGAGCTCGTGGGCGACCACCGACTCCACCTCTTCAGGCGGGTAGTCGCGCAACAGCGTATCCCAGATGATGATCCGCTTGGTCGGGCCAAGCCCGGTGACCATGGCATTGGCGCGGTTGGTCTTCAGGCTGGCCTTCTCCAAGAAGACTCCGTCCAACTTCGCTCCGGCGCTGTCAGCCAGTCTCTGCGCCATGGTCAGGACCTGTGGGTCCTGCATCGGCTCACGCTCGACAAACAGCGGGTCGATCAGCACCGGATAGAGCAGAGTAAAGACCGCACCGAGGATGGTTAGGGCCATGCCCGTCGCCAACCACCAGCGCCGCGGTGAACGGCGGATCAGCCAAGCGACGATCAGGATGATCAACAGATTGGTGGCCCAGCCAATCAGAAAGCTGAGCATGTAATCCTTGATCCACCCCCCTAGGGGCTGGACCGACAGGCCCCAGCGGTGCTCGCGAACAAAGCCTAGATAATAGTTGGCTGGTAGGGACAGGAGTTCGCTGAGAACCATGACCATGGTGGTCAAGCGGACGATGGCGCGGGCCTCGCTGCGGCCTTGTTCCCAGCTCCCTACCCACCGGGCACCCAGAGGGGTGAGGACCAAGACGGCCAACAGACCCAGCTCGAGCACCCGGATGACGACACCTAGGCTCAGGCTCTCGCGGCTGAAGCTCTTACCCAACTGCATAGCCGAGGCGCTGAAGTAGGCGTTGCCCTGCGGAACTGGGCTCAGCCAACTGGCGATCACCGGCAGCGCGATCGCTGCAGCGGTGAACAAGACCCCTGCCCACCACCACGGTCCGGTCTGGATGGTGGTACGAGACGAGTGCGGCTGTTGTCTACGATAGGCGGACCGCTTGTTCGGCAATGATTTTGTCCTCCTGTTCATAGTCAAATAGCTTCTTCTGCAGACGTTCCTCAAACAGCCAGTTTTCGATTGGGTTGGCACGGAAGTGCTCGATGGTATTGCGCAGGCCCTCACGGAGGTCGTAGTGCTCTTGATACCCCAGCGCGTCCATGCGTTCAGTGGACTGGATGAAGTGGATCGGCTCGGCGAGGGGGATACTCCAGGGCAGTTTGGGTGCTGGCACGGAATACAGCTCCAGCTCCTGACCAACAATCTCAGCCGCCATCGTGACTAAGCTCCGGTACGAGATCACCTGACGGTGGCCAGAGTTGTAGATCTGCCCCAGCGCCTGCGGTGTCGTCAGCAACAAGAGCATCTGGTCGGCGAGGTTGGCCGCATGGTCGCGGTGCTGGAGGCTCAAGCCACCATCGGGTAGTACGATCTGCCTCCTACCGTCGAACAGGCGGCGGATGAAGTACCACTCGCGTGCTTGCGGATCATAGGGACCATAGACCGCAGGGAAGCGGATGATGGTGGCGGGGAAGCCAGAGGATGCGTGTGCCTCTATGGCGGTCTTCTCAGCCATCACCTTGTGGTAGCCGTAGGCATTCTTGGGATCATCGACCAGCGGGTCGGTCTCACGGATGGGCACCGGGCAGGCACCGATGGGATAGGCCGAGGCGGTGCTGACCAATAGGTAGCGACCAGTCCGACCGCTCAACGCCTTGACTGCACCTTCAACGTCAGCCGCGTCGTAGGCGACCATATCAACCACAGCATCAAAGCTCTCCCCCGCGAGCTTCTCCTGCAGCATATCATGCTGCTTGCGGTCGCCATGAATAACCCGCACCTCAGAGGCCACAGGGGCTGGGTGCTGTCCGCGATTGAACAAGACCACCTCGTGCCCACCTTCAAGGAGCTTGTTGACCAGGTGCCGACCGACGAAGCGGTTGCCGCCAATGACTAGAACACGCATCTTTGTCTCCTCCTTTGGCTCAGCTACTATGATTTTCGGCCCCCATCCCCTCGTCCCCCGCCCCTCGTGGACTAACGCGATAGGGTAATTCCATCCTCTGTGGCGCCGCCAGATCTTAACACAAGGAACTACTCTGAGCATATGCGACTATAAGTGATCAATGAACAACTCCACAGCAGGGCGGGCAAAAGCTGGTCTGAATCAATCGGTAGCCCTACTGCGGGCTGTGGGCTGACGGCTGCGGGCTGGTAATGATCTCCTCACGCAGGAGCTCGTAGAACCGTTCATGGGCATAGGTCTCTTTCCACGGCGAATGCCCACACCGCTCGAGGACGATGAAGCGGAAGTCCTTGATCAGACCACTCAACGGTTCCTTTACTCCGGCGGCTGGCGAGGGGTCATAGTCGCCGTGGATCGCCACCACTGGGCAGGTCAGCTGCTTCGCATACTGGAGCAACTCTCCCGAGCTGCGCAAGGCTGCCGCCTCGTTCCAGACCGCGGAGTATTGATTACCATCGGCCTTGATCACGTCCTGCTTGTCCGTCTCGATGACGATCGGCGCGTAGCTATCGGCCTTTTCGGCCAGTTCGCCTAGACGGGCGATCTTTTCGTCTTTACACTCGGACTCTGCGTCATGCAGGTAAGCGATCAGCTGGTTGAACTCCGCTCTCTCCTCAGGAGATAGGCGGCCCAGGCGCGTCTGGCTCAGCTGCTTCACATACTCCGATCGAAACGCGCCGCTGCTGACCATGATCAGCTTGTCGACTGCTTGTGGATAGCGTGCTGCCATGAGATAGACGAGCCACGCCCCCCACGAGTGCCCGATCAAAGTGACTGGTAGATCACCGTATTGCACCAGCACCTGATGCAGTTCTTCGATCTGACCATCCAGCGTGGTCGCCGTCTGCAGTGGTTCCAGGACACCCACCGTCTTCGAGAGTTCACGGGCCACAGCAGCTACGCTTCCTGGTGCGCCAGGACCGCCGTGGACGACCGCTACACCATAGGGCCTTTCTCCGTAAAGCCTGACATTTGTCAATCCCTGTTCCTCCATCCTCAGCAGCCGATGGCTAGAATATCAATGAAACCCCTACCGGAGTCATTTGGACATCCGTTAGGGGTTTCCTCTATCGAAATGGACGATATTGGATCAGACAGCCGCTATCGTCCAGCGTGCTCCAGCGTTTTGATGAGCGCCTTCTGTGTCTGCTCGATCCTCTTCCCGTCATAGCAGATGGCATTAGTGGGGCAGAGATGGATGCAGCGGGTGCAAAGCATACACCTGCCATCAAAGACCGCCCGGTTGTTCTCCATGCTGATGTTACGGCGTGGGCAGCGACAAGCGCACAGCCCGCAACCGTTGCAGTCGGAACTAGCCCGGAACTTCCTTCCTAGGCGCGGTACCATCCCCGCGAAAAGCCTGGCAACGATCGTGCCATATCCCAGCTGCAGCGGTGAGGCATAACTCAGCTTCTTAATGCCGTCCACAAACGCGGTGACTGTGTCGTGGATCTGTCTGTCAGCTGCCTGCAGGTAGCGGTCTATCTTCGCGGCGGTGGGCTTGATGCCGGCTCCGAAATAATAGTTATTGGGCATACGAAACAGAGCTTCGACCGAAACCGGGTAGCCTTTGGACGTTAAGATGCGGCTCAGCCGCTTGGCCGAGCACGTGGTGACCGCCCCTTGGTTGGAATAAACCATGCAACGGACGATCCCGCCCTCGTTCCTCGGTAGTCGGCGCACGAACTCTTCCACTAAGGGTGGCGGCGCTTCAGCGTAGACTGGGGTACCTATGATTAGGAAATCGTAGCCGTTAAGGTCGACACTTTGGATCCGCTCTATGTTGACTAGATTGGCATGGTAGCCGTTCATCTCCAGTTCTTGGGCGAGATGGTCGGCAATCCACTTGGTGTTGCCAGTTCCGCTGAAGTAGCAGAGTAATCCGTTCATGGGTAGTGATGCTCCTCGATATCAATCTCCCGCTATCATATCACGACCCTGGTTTTTGCGCCTTGAGCATGTCCAACAGACAAAAGAAGACCGGAACCAACACGAGGGCGGGTTCCGGTCTCGCTCCTATTCGGCAAAGCGCTTGGCAGCTTGCTTAGCATCTTCGATCGCTTTGGCAATAATGGCCTCACGTTGATCGTGGGCATAATCCTGGCCTTCAGCCACCACGGTCTCGATGGGCCCGACACCGAGGAAGCTCAGTAGGGCTCGTAGGTAGCGGTCGCCAAACTCCAGATCCTTGGCAGGGCCCTCGGTGTAGAAGCCCCCTCTGGCCTGAATGTGGACGGCCTTCTTGCCCTTCATCAGGCCAACCGGCCCCTCGGCGGTGTACTTGAAGGTCTTGCCGGCAATGCAGATGCAGTCGATATAAGCCTTCATGCGGGGCGGGACGCTGAGGTTCCAGAGCGGTGTCACAAAGATGTACTTATCCGCGGCCATGAACTGATCGGTGAGTTCACTGATCCTGCCGACCTTGGCCTGCTCCTCGGAGATTAGGTCATCAAACTGCTTTCCCTGCGCCAACTTCCCCCAGCCGGTGAAGACATCCGCGTCTATGATCGGGATATTGGTGCGATAGACGTCGAGCTCGGTGACCTGATCGTCAGGCTTGGCTACCTTATATGCCTTGAGAAACTCTCGGCCGACAGTGAGGCTGATCGATTCCTGAACGGGTTTGGGGTTGGCAGTGATATACAGCACTCGTGCCATGATCCATGCTCCTTCCGTTATGCGATAGAGAACTGCAGTTAGGTTCTCCTACGAAGGGCTGGATCATGAGAGCATTTGAGATTGGTGAGATACTCAGCCCACATAAGGGTAGTATTGGGAACTATGCCCACCTGATGGTCCTGAAGACGGAATGTGGGTTACCAGTGCTCTCCGCGGTAGTAGGTCGATGTTCTACAGATGCTGGAGCCCTATCTAGGTGATGTGCGAAATCTCATCCTGAAATGTCATAGGTCAAGACAATATCCTGAGCACACGGGAAGGTCAGATTGACAGCCCGGGTCATTTGTTGTCACTAGAGAAAGAAGAATGGAAGATTGTGTTGATTCATTGATAGTGGATAGGTAGAATGTTCCTGGGGGTTGATTCCTATCCCATGAGGGATGATTCTTCCGAGGAAGAGTGGTAATCTAATCCAACGGGTTTTTGCTTAACAGTTATCTTATGCTGAGCTGCTGATCCGGTTTCGGCCGAATGCGAAGTCGTCATCAGGATGAGACCCCCAGTCTACTTTGGAGGGACAGAAATGAGCTATGCAGAAGATTTGGGTAGGAGAATGTGGATTACTAAGAAGGCCAGAATGGAAGCAGCCACTCGTCTCGAGACGTATGATTCGAGATGCCAATTTCTGCAGCTCTGGTATTCCATTGGTATTACCGCAGCTTCAGTCTGGAACTTCGGTTTAGAAAGAGGTGGCTCAACCACTCATTCCCAAGGTAGTGCTTCTGTTATTCTCCTAATTGTCTCAATAGCGTCAACGATTTTGTCAACCTTCATCCTATCAAAGGCGTACAGAGAGAGATCAATAAATATGAGACACAACTACATTGAGATTGACAAACTAATATCCAGGCTAAACCGAGATAGCGAGTTGGCGAAGAATAGCAGTCTCACCACCCAAGAATTCACAGATAATGTGCACAAGATCTCGGATGAATATACTGCGATTCTTGGGGCGATAGAAAACCACTCAACCGAAGACTACCTTATGGCGCGATCCAGTATGCAAGAACCATTGAATGGATGGAAGAAAGTGCATCTTTTTCTCTTACAGGCTAGAACATGTCTATTGTATTGGTTACTCCTAGTGGGGCCAGTAGGAGCAGTCATATACTACGCGCTATGGCGGAGGTGACCACAATGACCTCGTGGAGAAGCATGTTCACCCAGAAGAACGTGAAAGAACTCTACCAGGCATATATATCTGACCGCTCAGCTCCTGGGATTGACAAGATAAATCGTAGGTTATTTGAGCAGAACCTGACTACCCACGTCAAAACAATCAGCAAGAAGGTGCTGTGCGGTACTTACGAGTTCACTCCTTATAAGGAACTGCTCGTTCTTAAGTCCCGAGAGAAGAAACCCAGACTCATATCGATGCCAACGATTCGGGACAGAGTAACACTTGCTCTCGCGAAGGAACTGCTAAACGACCGCTTCTTGGATAGGCTGGATTATAAGTTGCCTCAGCAGATAATTGAGGACCTGAAGAACTCATTAGCTGTTTACGATTGGGTCATAAAGATAGATATTCAGGATTTCTACCCATCGGTGAAACATAGCACCTTGCTGGCCCAGTTAAGGGATGGAATAAGGAGCCCCAAAGTTATCGCCTTGATAGAGAAGGCAATTAGGACCCCAACTGTTTCTGAGGCCAGCAACAGACAGGGCCGGATGCCTAATGAGATTGGCATACCGCAGGGCCTACCAATATCAAATATACTATCGAGCGTCTACTTGTTAGGCATTGATGCAAAGTACCGCAACATTAGCGGAGTCAAGTACTATAGATATGTCGACGACATACTTATCCTCTGCAACGAGAGCACAAAGGATGCAATTTCGGATGTGATCACTTCTGACCTAGAGGGAGACCCCCTACACCTCACAATTAACAAGGAGAAGATGTGTTCTCAACCACTCATGAATGAGTTCACCTACTTGGGCTATTGTTTCAAGAATGGCACCATCTCCGTCCGACCCTCTAGCCTTCGCAAAATGGAACTTGCGCTCGAAGGTCTCTTTGCTGAGTATAAGCATTCAGGTATGAAGCATACCAACTTCTTTGTATGGAAGCTGAACCTACGGATAACAGGCTGTGTCCATAGGAGAAAGAAGTACGGCTGGCTTTTTTTCTTCTCCCAGATTGATGATCTCAGGGTGTTGTATCATCTAGACTGGATGGTTCAGCGGCTGATACATAGGTACAAGCTCGTGGATCGACTTAGGGACAAGATGATTAAGCGGTTTGTCAGGGCTCACTGGGAAATCGTCGGTAACCTGACTAACACAAACTACATTGTCAGCTTTGATGGCTGTACTTTAGGGGACAAGGAGAAATTCCTGAGAGACATGGAACTTGATTTGCAGGTATGGGACGAGGATCACATTAGGCGAGCTTACGACCAGGTGGTGTCTAGTTCGATAGCCCGTCTCGAACGTGATATGCAAAACCTGCGTGAACGGTATTGACTGGAATGCAACGCTCAATATACCATCGCTAAGGTCCACCCGTACAACACAAGAACCCTTTGGGCTGACCGCGCCCAAAGGGTTCTTGTGCATAGCAATGAATTGGGACAGAATCCTTACCAATGTGCAGCACCTACCAACTCATCAATACCCGCAGACCCCTCGCTCAGACAGTACTGCTCGAGCCCATCGATGATCTCCATGGTCGCGCGGGGATTGACGAAGTTGGCGGTGCCAACAGCTACTGCAGAGGCGCCAGCGAGGATAAACTCGAGAGCGTCCTGCCAGGTGGAGATGCCGCCCATGCCGATGATGGGAAGCTTCGTGGCCTGGTAGACCTGCCAGACCGCACGCAGCGCGATGGGCTTGATCGCTGGACCGGAGAGACCGCCAAAGGTGTTGGCCAAGATCGGTCGACGTGTTTTGAGATCAATGCCCATACCCAAGACTGTGTTGATCAATGACAGAGCATCGGCACCAACCTCGGCCACCGCCTGAGCGATCGCGCCGATATCAGTCACATTGGGCGAGAGCTTAACGATTAGAGGTAGGTTCGTGGCTTGGCGCACGGTGCGCACCACCGCCTGGGCGGTCTCGGGGCGGCTACCGAAAGCCATCCCGCCCTCCTTGACATTGGGGCAGGAGATATTCACCTCGAGGGCTGCGATCCCGGCAACGTTGTTGAGACGCTGGGCGAGGACGCCATACTCATCCACGGTCTTGCCATTGATATTGACGATCACCGGGCTCTCGAGCGTCGCCAGCCAAGGAAGCTCATGGGCGAGGAAATGCTCGACACCGGGGTTCATCAGCCCCACGGAGTTGATCATCCCCGCTGGTGTCTCGATCAAGCGTTGACCTGAGTTGCCCTGGCGCGGCTCGAGGGTGATGCCTTTGACAGTAATGGCGCCAAGACGGTTTAGGTCGACGAAGGGGGCGTATTCGCGCCCGTAGCCAAAGGTCCCTGATGCGGTGGTTACGGGGGTTTTGAAGTGGATGCCGGCGATGGTAATGGAGAGGTCTGGCATCCCACGAGGGGCGAGGGGCGAGGGGCGAGGGGCACTAACCTCCGCTACGCCTTCTAGGGACTGGGGACTAGGGACTAGGGACTCTTCAGGCACTGAAGATCACCTCCTCCGCATCGAGGACCGGTCCGTCTTGACAGAGCAGCCGATATGCCCAACCATCACCTTCTCGCACCTTGACGGTGCAGCCGAGGCAGGCGCCAAGGCCACAGGCCATGTGGGCTTCCAGAGAGAGCCACGCCGGGATGCTGCACTGGCGCGCTACGGCCTGTACTGCTCTCAACATGGGCGTCGGGCCGCAGGCATAGAGCTGGCTGATTCCATATTCAGTAATGCCCTCGGGCAGATGGTCGGTCACCCGCCCACGCTGGCCGACGCTGCCGTCCTCGGTGACCGGATGGATCTGTGCTCCGAGAGTGGTGAACTCACCGGTCAGCAGCAGACCTTGGGCGTCACGGGCACCCAAGAAGAGATGGAGCTTGTGCCCATTGGTGCTGAGTTCCTCAGCCAGAGCTAGCAACGGGGCGACCCCCATGCCACCGGCCACAAGACCAATGGTCTGTGGCTGTGCCGGTAGGGGGAAGCCTTTGCCCAAAGGGCCGAGCAGATCTAGTGACTCGCCTACCCGCTTCTGGGCCAGGATCTCGGTTCCGGCACCAACCACGCGGTAGAGCAGGCGGATGGTACCGCTCTGGTGATCGATCTGATGAATGCTCATTGGCCGCCGCAGCAGGGGGGCCTGAGTTTCGGCCACGCGCAGGTGGACGAACTGACCGGGCACAGCCATGGCCGCTAGTTCCGGAGCATGCAGCGTGAGGCGGTGAAAGCCGTTGCCGAGATCGGTATGATCGGTGATGAGCGCGGAAACCAAGGCAGGCGTAGGGGTTACACCGGAGACGTCGGCACCGCCAAGCGGTGCCCGCGGGCGGGTTTGAAACCCGCCCCTACACAGCGAGGCACCCGTCGTTGCAGTCTCTGTCGTATCCCCACTTGCCTCCCCACACGAGGGGCGAGGGGCGAGGGACGAGGGACTCCCCCCGGCATTCCCTACTGTGGACTCGTGGACTTGTGGACTTGTGGACTCATCCGCCCGTCTCATTCATTCCCCTCCCCCAAGTATTCCTGCAGCGTACGCGGCTCGAGACTGCTGGTGTGCTCGAGGTAGCGCAGGCAGCGCCAGTAGGCGAGGAAGGTATCGAGTGAGGTGAAGTAACGGCAGGAGTGCTCCACGGCGGCCCGGCGAATGGCGAAGCCGTCGCGTTCGGGCAGCTTGCCTTTGGTGACAGTGTTGATCACCATCTCCACTTCGTGGTTCTTGATCACGTCAATGACCGTGGGTTTTGTCCCGCCGATCTTGCCCACCAAAGTGACGTTGACGCCGGCCGCCTGCAAGGCAGCACCGGTCTTTTCGGTGGCGTAGATGGTGAAGCCAGCGCGCCAGAACTGTTTGATCAGTGGCACCGCCTCGGCCTTGTCGCGGTCAGCTACGGTGGCTAGCAGCGTCCTCTTTCCGGGCTGCCAGCCCGCAGCCCAGAAGGCCTTGGCCATGGCTTCCTCGCGGTTCTGGCCCATACCGATCACTTCGCCGGTGGACTTCATCTCCGGTCCCAAGCCGATCTCGACCCCACGCAGCTTGCTCCAGGAGAAGACCGGCGCCTTGACCGCGTAGAAGCCCTTGGCTGGCCAGAGGCCGTCGGGATAGCCCTGCTGCTCGAGGCTCTGCCCCAAGGCCACCTTGGTGGCGACCTTGACCATGGGCAGACCTGCTACCTTGCTCAGGAAGGGGACCGTGCGGCTGGAGCGCGGGTTAACCTCGATCACGTAGAGTTCGTGCCCGCTGCGAACGAACTGGATATTGACCAGGCCTTTGACCTTCAGTCCCAGCGCCAGCTTGTGTGTCGCCTCGACCAGTTCTTCCACCAGCCATGGCTCCAGGTGGAACCAAGGGTAGACGGCGATGCTGTCTCCAGAGTGGACACCGGCGCGTTCGATATGCTCCATGATCCCCGCGACTAGGACCCGCTCGCCGTCAGCGATGGCGTCCACTTCCAGCTCTTGACCAGAGATGTAGCGGTCGATCAGGACAGGGTGATCGGGACTGATGCGCACCGCCTCGGTGAGGTAGCCGGCCAGTTCGTCGCGGCTGTAGCAGATCTCCATGCCTCGGCCGCCCAACACGTAGGATGGCCGCACCAGGACTGGGAAGCCAAGCTCAGTGACTGCAGAGTATGCTTCATCCAGTGACCAGACCGATCTTCCTGCTGGGCGCTTCAGTTGCAGCGTCTCAAGAAGTTGATCGAAGCGCTGCCGATCCTCGGCCAGATCGATGCTATCCACCGAACTGCCCAGGATCGGGAAGCCATTCTCGTGCAGCGCCCCGGCCAGGTTGATGGCGGTCTGGCCACCGAACTGGACTAGAGCTCCGAGAGGCTGTTCCTTGGCCATGATCTCCAGCACCTCTTCTTGGGCTAACGGCTCGAAGTAGAGGCGATCGGAGCGGTTAAAGTCGGTACTGACGGTCTCAGGGTTGTTGTTGATCATGATCGAGCGGATGCCTTCTTCTTTGAGCGCTTCTAGGGCCTGCACCGAGCAGTAGTCGAACTCGATCCCTTGACCGATGCGGATCGGCCCCGAACCGATTACCACTGCCTTGGTCTCAGTGATCGGCGTGGCCTCGTCCTCCTGCTCCATGGTTCCGTAGAAGTAGGGGGTGCTGGCATCGAACTCACCGGCGCAGGTGTCCACGGTCTTGTACACACGCTTAAGCCCAATCGAAGTGCCGAGGGTTCGGATCTCCCCCTCGGTACGGCCGGTCAGGCGGGCAATCTCACCGTTGGCGAAACCCATGCGCTTCGCCTGGATCAGCAGTTCTGCGGTCAGAGGTTCTTCGTACACCTTCTTCTCCATCAGGGTAATCCGTTCGAGCTCGTGGAGGAAGAAGTGATCGATCTTGGTGGCAGCGTGCAGCTCATGGACGGTGGTTCCGCGGCGTAGCGCCTCAACCACGGCGAATAACCTGCGATCATCCTCCTTGAGGATGCAGTGCATCAGCTCAGTTTCGGTCATGCGGCGGAAGTCATCATGCCAGAGACCATTGAACCCCTGCTCCAGCGACCGCGCCGCCTTCTGCAGTGCTTCGGCCATGGTGCGCCCGATCGCCATGACTTCACCAGTGGACTTCATCTGCGTGCCAAGGCCCCTGTCGGCAACGCGGAACTTGTCAAAGGGCCAGCGGGGCATCTTAACCACCACGTAGTCGATGGCCGGTTCGAAGCAGGCCGAGGTCTGTTGTGTCACAGGGTTGGGGATCTCGTCGAGATGGTAGCCCAGTGCAATCAGCGTTGAGATGCGGGCGATGGGGTAGCCGGTCGCCTTGGATGCCAGCGCGCTGGAGCGGCTGACTCGCGGGTTGACCTCGATGACGTAATACTGCTGGCTGAGCGGGTCGAGTGCGAACTGGACATTGCAGCCGCCTTCGATCCCCAGGCCGCGGATGATGCTGAGCGCAGCACTGCGCATCATCTGGTAGTCCTTGTCGGAGAGGGTCTGAGTAGGAGCAACGACGACGCTGTCACCGGTGTGGATACCCAGCGGGTCAATATTTTCCATGCTGCAGATGGTGATACAATTGTCCATGGCATCACGCAGGACCTCGAACTCAATCTCTTTCCACCCTTTGAGCGAGCGCTCCAGCAGGACTTGATGGATCGGGCTGGCTTCCAGTCCGACGGGCAGCAGGTGCGTGAGTTCCTCCTCATTGGTGACCATGCCACCGCCGGTGCCGCCTAGGGTAAAGGCCGGACGGACCACCAGTGGGTAGCCGATCTTCGCCGCCAGAGGCAGTGCCTGTTCGAGGCCGGTCACCGTGTAGCTCTCGAGGACAGGCTGATTGATCGCTTCCATGGTATCCTTGAACAACTGACGATCTTCGGAGCGTTGGATCGCATCCAGAGGGGTGCCGAGCAGCCGCACTCCATACCGTTCCAGAACTCCGCCCTCACCTAAGGTCAGAGCCATATTTAGACCTACCTGCCCGCCCAGCGTTGCTAAGATGCCATCGGGGCGCTCGCGCTCGATGATACGAGTGACGATCTCAGGTGTGACAGGCTCCAGATAAGTCCGGTCGGCTACACCAGGGTCAGTCATGATCGTAGCTGGATTACTGTTGATCAGGACCACCTCTAGGCCCTGCTCTTTGAGAACTTGGCATGCTTGCGTACCAGCATAGTCAAACTCGGCCGCCTGACCGATGACGATCGGACCAGAGCCAATGACCAGGATTTTGCGCAACTGCTCATTCTTAGGCATGGTGGGGCTCCTTTCTCGGTTGCATAGGCGAGTAGCTCGGACGCACAGGCGAGCAGTTCACGAAGTGAACGACCAGCCGGCTACGCCCGCGACCAGCCCGTAAAGCTCGCATAGATCCGATCGAATAGATCGCTGGAGTCGCGTGGGCCAGGAGCGCCCTCGGGGTGATATTGCACAGACCAGATAGGCAGGTGGCGATGCATGATCCCTTCCACCGTCTGGTCGTTGATCTCTCTATGAGTGACCACTAGGTCAGTCTTCGTCAGGCTGGCTTCGTCGATGGCGTAGCCGTGATTTTGTGAGGTCATGCAGACCCGGCCGGTTCGTAGATCTTTGACGGGGTGATTAGCCCCGCGGTGACCGAACGGGAGCTTATAGGTCGTGGCCCCCATGGCCAGACCAATGATCTGATGTCCGAGGCAGATCCCTGTGATAGGGAGCTTCCCCGCTAGTTCTTTGACCGTATTGATCGCCCGCACCTGGGTAGCTGGGTCACCCGGCCCATTGGTCAGCATTAAGCCAGCGGGGTTAAGGGCGAGTATCTCGCCGACGCTCGCATGGGGTGGGACCACCGTGATCCGTAAGCCTAAGCGTTGCAGGTTGCGAAGAATATTGCGCTTCATGCCGAAGTCCATCACGACCACATGGACCCCTTCACCAGCGATATGGTAAGGCTCGTGTACGGCGACCTCACTGACCCAGTCTACGTTCTCAGGCATGCACAACGCCTGCGCTTGCGCATCATTCATCGTGGCTGGGACGATCACCCCAGGCATGGTGCCCGCCGACCGCAGCCGCCGCACCAGAGCACGAGTATCGAGACCCGCCAGTCCAACCACCTGTTGCTCCTTAAGATAAGCATCCAGGTTGGGGCCGGCGCTGTAATGGCTCGGAGTGGGGCTCCACTCCCTGACCAAGAAAGCTTGGGCGTACGCCTTGCCTGACTCTTCGTCGCCACGGGTGATGCCGTAGTTGCCCATCAGCGGATAGGTCATGGTAACCATCTGTCCAGCGTAAGATGGGTCGGTCAGGGTCTCGAGATAGCCGGTCATGGCGGTGGTGAAGACCACTTCACCACGCGCTACCCCTTCATAGCCGAAGATCTCACCATCGAAGACACTGCCATCAGCAAGCACTAGTTTACCTTTGGTCACAGAGATCACCCGCTTCCTCGTTCATTCTTTGGGATCGCCGATCTATCTGCCCGCTGATCAGCTACCGCTGGCTGCTGGCTGCTGGCCGCGGGCTGCAGGCAGTAACTCCGTCTCTCATCACCACTTGACCGCCGACCATGGTCATGGTCGGCCATCCGATCAGTTCCCAACCAGAGAAGGGCGTGTTCTTGCCTTTGGAGGCGAAGTCGCCGGGATTGATGACTTTCTTGGCTTCGAGGTCGAGCACAGTTAGGTCAGCTGGCGCACCGATCTGAATACCGGTGCTGAGGCCGAGGATCTTGGCTGGGCCGTTCGTCAACCGTTCAACCAAAGTCGCCAAGGGTACCAGTCCTGGGCGGACGAGGCGATCCAGTAAGAGCGGAACCGCCGTCTCCAGGCCGGAGATACCGAAGGCCGCTAGGTCATACTCCACCAGTTTGTCATCGCGGTGGTGAGGGGCATGATCGGTGGCGATGGCATCGACGGTCCCGTCGAGTAGGCCTGCGATCAACGCTTGGCGGTCATCCTCGCTGCGCAGGGGCGGGTTCACCTTGGTATTGGTATCATAGCCGCTGATCGCCACCTGTTCATCGGTCAGCGTGAGGTGGTGAGGCGTCACTTCGGCAGTTACCTGCACTCCGCGGGCTTTTGCCTCGCGCAGCAGACGGACCGAGCCGGCGCTGGAGAGGTGGGCAAGGTGCAAGCGTACTCCCGTCAGCTCAGCGAGCAGGATATCGCGAGCGACGATGATCTCCTCAGCGGCCGCCGGGATCCCGCGTAACCCGAGACGGGTGGAGATCGGACCGAGGTGCATCACTCGTCCTTCGGCCAACGTCGGCTCTTCACAGTGGCTGATCACAGCCAGATCGAACATGGAGGCATACTCCATGGCATTGCGCATCACTTCGGCGCTGTTGACGTTCCTGCCATCATCAGAGAGCGCCACGGCGCCGCTGCGTTGCAACTCGCCCATCTCAGTCAGCTCTTGCCCGAGCTGTCCTTTGGTCAAAGACGCGATCGGATGGATGCGCGCCAACCCTGCCTCGCGGGCACGGGCGAGTATAAACTCCACTTGGCTGCGATTATCGATCACTGGGCTGGTATTGGGCATACAGGCGATGGCGGTGAAGCCCCCGCGAACGGCAGCGCGGCTACCGCTGGCGATATCCTCTTTGTACTCCAGTCCTGGTTCGCGCAGATGGACGTGCATATCAATGAAGCCGGGAGCAACCACTCGACCGCTGAGGTCAATCAGTTCGGCGCTCTCGTCGACCAGATCAGGGGCGACGGCCGAGATCCTGCCGTCGACGATCAGGATGTCCATGATGGCATCGAGGTGCTGGGAAGGATCGAGCACACGGGCACCTTTGAGCAACGTTCTATTCATGATCGTTCCCTCCCGCCAGAGTGTCTAGCAGCGCCATGCGAATGGCAACGCCGTTCTCCACCTGTTCGTTGATCGCCGATTGCGGATCGTCGGCAATCTCAGAGCTGATCTCGACCCCACGGTTCATCGGTCCCGGGTGCATGACAAGTGCGTCGGGCTTGGCTAAGCTCAGGCGCCGCCGATCAAGACCGAAGAGCGCATGATACTCGCGAATGCTGGGAAAGAGGCCTTTCTTCTGCCGCTCCAATTGTAGCCTAAGCACATTGATGATATCGGCATCGCGCAGGGCGCAGTCGACATTGTTGGTCACCCCGACCCCCAAAGCCGCGATCTCTGGTGGCATCAGCGTCTTGGGACCGGCGACCATCACGTGGGCACCGAGCTTGGTCAGCGCCCAGATATTCGAGCGCGCCACGCGGCTATGGGAGATATCGCCGAGGATCACCACGCGGCGGCCAGCGAGACTGCCCTTGTGCTCGAGCATGGTGAAGAGGTCGAGCAGCCCTTGGGTCGGGTGCTCATGCATCCCGTCCCCGGCGTTGATCACCGAGGCCTTCAACTGCTTAGCTAGGAGATGCGGTGCGCCCGAGGCAGAGTGGCGCATCACCAGGATATCCGTCCCCATCGCCTCGATGGTCTTGGCAGTGTCGAGCAGCGTCTCGCCTTTGACTACGCTGCTCTGGCTGGTGGTGATATTGATCACATCGGCACCGAGGTATTTGCCAGCCAGTTCGAAGGACGAACGGGTGCGGGTGCTGGGTTCGTAGAAGAGATTAACCACCACTTTACCGCGCAGGTTGGCCGCCTTCTTGATCGGCTGCTTGATCAGCTTCTTCATGGTGCGGGCATGGTCGATGATCGCCAGCATCTCTTCCGCGCTCATCTCTTCGAGCCCCAGGATGTCTTTTCTCTGCAGCTTTAGCATCGTAATCTCGCCTCCTGACCGATATTGGGGAGGAACAAAAAGGACACTCCGCTGGTGGGAGTGCCTTGGGTTAGACACTTTGGCTCCCTTACCAGCCGCACGGGACTGACTTAAAGGGGATTGCTGTAGTATGAGTACACAGTCCAATGAGCGAGGCATCCGTCTGCGACTTGGCTTTGTCAATCTGGTTGAACCGCCTCGTCCGCATGGTTTGTGAGTACGAGGGTGACGCGGGCGCAGCTGAGCGGCGCCCCTACAGACACCTCGACCGTTCCTGCGGCTTCAATTCTGTTACTCTAGGTCATCCGCTATATTTA
>CAYOCI010000003.1:0-56344 GCA_964402415.1 uncultured Clostridia bacterium | reverse complement strand
CAGCGAGACGAAGGGGATGCCGAGATCGATCTGCCCACCGGTGCGGTCGACCAGGGCGGCGGCACCGACTAGCTCGGCACCGGACTGGCGTACCAGCTGAATTACCTTATTGATCGAGCCGCCGGTCGAGATGGCATCCTCGACTACCACGACCCGCTCGCCGGGCTGGAGCGTGAAGCCGCGCTTGAGCGCCATCTCGCCTCCATCACTCTTCTCGGCGTAGATCGCGCGCGGCGCCTTTAGGGCTCGTGCCACCTCGTAGGCCAGGATCACGCCGCCCATGGCTGGGCCGATAACGACGTCGATCTCGGGCCAAGGGAACTTAGCAGCCAGAGCCTGCGCGAACTCCTGGCAGGCATCGGGGTGCTGGAAGAGCTGGCTGAGGAGCATGAAGCGGTCGCTGTGCCGCCCTGATGTGAGTAGGAAGTGCCCTTGGCGCAAAACCGCCAGTTCTACCAACCGGTCCAACCATTGCTCCTGCGTTCTCATGCCATCTCCCCCTTATCGCAGTCGCACGCGCAAGCGGCGATCTGCTTCCCTGGTTCGTGCGGCGCTGCCGCATCATTCATCTGCTTGAGTATATCCTGTGCAGCCACACTCGGATCGGACGCCGCTGTGATCGGTCGTCCCACCACCAGGAAGTCTGCACCTGCGCCAATGGCGAGATTGGGAGTGCTGGTGCGGCGTTGGTCGTCGCCGCGGTCCGACGGCCTGATCCCCGGGACCACGGTCAGCAGCTTGCTCGCCGCCTTGACCATCGCCAGTTCCTGGGGCGAGCAGACCAGACCATCGAGCCCGGCCTGTTCGGCCAGCCTAGCGCGGATACCAACCAGTTCGCTGACGCTCTGCTGGTAGCCCTCAGCACGCAGATCCTCGTCGGTCATGCTGGTCAGCACGGTCACCCCCAGCACCAGTGGCTTGGCTAGACCAAGCGTCAGAGCACGCTGGGCGGCTATCTCGCTGGCGGCGCGCATCATGGCGACGCCCCCTGAGGTGTGAATGGTCAGCATGTCGACCCCATAGCTTACCGCTTGTTCCACCGCCTTGGCGACGGTATTGGGGATATCGTGGAACTTGAGATCAAGAAAGACCTTGGCCCCAGCCCTTTTGACCATCTCGATAGCGGGAACGCCGGCCGCAAGGAAGAGCTCGCTGCCCACTTTGAAGCAGCCCACGTGCGGTGCCAGTTGCCTGACCATAGCTTCCGCCTGCGTCAGTGTCGATGTGTCGAGAGCCACGATCAATCGATCTTTCATCGACTGCGTTGATCCCGAGCCAATAAAAATCTGCATATAAAAATGCCTCCTTGTCTCCCGAGTAGGTAGACAAAGAGGCATCTGCATATCTGCATGCCATCTACTTTATCTGCCCTTGCTAACCTCTCGGGATCAGCTTAAAGGGAACTAATCTGCGAACGGATCTTGAGCTCGATGACCTCACGGGATCATCAACTTCGCTCGTATTGCGATAACTCTAGCAGAAGACGCAATCGCTGTCAAGGAGATCGTTGCTGGATAGATCTTGCGTTTTTTGGTGTCCGAAGGCAACATCATGTCTGATTGATGCGGCGTAGCCGCAGAAATCAAACAGGCGGATCGCCGCCAGAGGCGTGCGACCGAGGACATATCACTTGCCGAAGTGGGCACACATCATTGAGAAAAGCGAATTGATCATCGATCAATTCGCTTTTCGTCTACTCCACCATCACGGCCGCGCTGGCGTCGATCAGGTCGTCCAGGCCGTTGCCCTTGCCGCCGGTCTCGGGCCGCTTGCGCGCCGCAACCAGTGGGCTATCGGTGAGCCGGAACTGCCCGACCAACTGCTCCAACTCTCCGGCAACACCGCTTAGTTCAGAGGCGGCTGCGACCAGCTGCTGCGTGGCGGCTGCCTGCTGCTGTGCGGTGGCTGAGACCTGCTCGGTGGCAGCGGAGCTCTCCTCCACCGCCTCGTTGACACGATCGGCCAAGCCCTCCAACTGAACCGCATTCTGCGCCACTCGGCTGCTGTTCTCCGCCACGCTGGTTAGCGCTTGGGCGAGCTGTTCCACAGCGGCATTGATGCCGCCAAAGGCTTGGCCCGTCTTCTCGATGGTGCTGACGCCTACTTCAGTCTCACGGTGAGCCATCTCCGCTTTGGCTGCGGCCTCGCTCATGTGTTGACCGATATCTGCCACCAAGGCTCCGATGCGGTCGGTGGAGGCTTGCGTCTGATCGGCGAGCTTGCTCACCTCGTCGGCCACCACTGCGAACCCGCGACCATATTGCCCAGCCCGAGCCGCCTCGATCGCAGCGTTAAGAGCCAAGAAGGTGATCTGACCGGAGATATTGCTGATCATCTCTACCACATCGCCGATCTCGGCCGAGACCTGAGCCAGCGAGTTGACCGACTCCGTCACCCCTTGGGAAGCGGTCATGATCCGTGACATCTGGTCGACTGCTTCCTGGCTAGCGGATTGACCAACGCTTGCGATCTTGATCATATCGCGGCTCATGCCGACCGCCTGAGAGAGCGATCGATCAGTGTCCGCTGCCAGCTGCCCTACCTGATCAATCGACGCGACCATCTCACCGACAGCACCGCTCTGGTCTTGGGCACCCTCCGCCAGATGTTCAATGGTCGCCGCCACCTGAGTAGCGCCTTCGCCGGTCTCATTGGCAGTGGCAACCAGACCGCTGGTGAAACGGTTTAGCGCTACCACCGCATGGGAGATGGACTTGGTCATCTGATGGATATTCTCAATGGCTGCATTCAGCGCCACGGTCACCCCATGGATCTCATCGCGACCGACGGCCGCATCGTCAACGGTAAGGTCACCCGCGGCCAAGCGTTCGGCCATCACCTGGAGACGCCGCAAGCGGCTGACGATATCCTGCTGCACCAGCCAGCCGAAAGTTCCGGCCAGCAGCATGCATCCGACCAGGCTAGTGAAGATGGTCGTTCTCGCTTGACCTGCAGCCTGCTCGGATTGGGCAACTGCGTCTGCGATCATCTGCTTATTTGCCTTGACCCGAGCCTGCATGGCATCAGAAATGGCGCGCTCTTTCTCAGCAAGCTCGCCACCAATGCGAGACACGGCAGCCTCGTTCTCGCCGGGTCCGATCAGAAGCAGCACTTGGTCGCGCTCTGCATAGTAGGCTTGCAGAGTGGTGAGGAGTTCGGAGATCGCTTTTGTCTCCTGTTCATCATCTGAGAGGCCAACATAGGCTGATAGAGCCATCCCGATAATCTGCTGCTCATCACCGAGCGTCTTCCAGACCGCTGAACGGCCCTCGTTCGATGAGATCAGATAGCGATAGACCCCCTGACGCATACGCTCCAAGGAGACCTGCGCCTCATTGATCGCCATGATCTGTGCGATGCGCTGATCTTGAATAAGCTTTAGATTGGCCTGCAGCGTCTGCATTGAGCTCGCTGAGACAATGCCAATGGCCATGGTCGACAATAGGCCGATAGCGATGAGAGCAACCAGCTTTGCGCGAATCCTCAAATTGGCGATCATTACATTCAACTCCACTTACAGGATGGGTCTGTATTCGGCAGCGATCTACCAATACCTGCAAAAAAAACCGCCCTTGCGGGCGGCTTCGATCTTTCTACGTGACTTAGCGATGGATCGTCCTGTTGGTCAGCAGTCGCCTCACCAGCATCCAGATCCCTCGCATTGAGGCATACAGGAAGAGTGATGCGACCAATGCCGCTACGACGATCAGGTTGCGCTCGGTCAACCATCGCTGCCAGATATGTGGTGGATGTATCTCCACCAGGCGTTGGATCATCACAGGGGTGAACGCCTCGAAGGATGGATAGCGGTCACGGGAGCCCTGGTACTCGCGCAGGATGGTCACCAGATCACGGGTTAGATAGAAAGAACGCTGTTCGTTATAGACCATCTCCCTCTCCAGATCCTGGCTGTCCCCCATCTCCTCAGCGGCGAGACTGGTAACCGCCCGCAGCACCTGCTCGTTCATGAAGGTCTCCACGGAGGTGTAGGCCTGCCGAAACATGGGGATGGCCACCGGGATGAAGAGATAGTTGAGCTGGGCAATCTCGTGACTATACCTCGCCAGGGTTGGATTGACGAACGAGTGCCCCCATTCATGGAGCGTCAGTCCGTTCAGTGACCCCCCTCCCTGAAACTGCGGCTGCGTGCTGCTGGTGCCGTCCTCGCGCACAATCTGGAAAGCGATCTGTTCTCCAGCCTTTCCTGTTACCGTTGCCCCATAGCCCCCGCCAGGGAACATGGCCGGTGCCAAGATGATATAGGACTCCTGCATCTGGGTGCCGAAAAAGTCCTCCAACCACTGGATTACCTGATCGCCGTCCACCTGACCGGCCTTGGACCAAGCATCGGTATCGCCCTGCCATTTGGTCACAAACTCACTGAACTTGGATTCGGCGGCCAGGTCCTTAAGTGCCAGGCGGAACTCCTCGAGGCGCTCACGTCCACCCGCTCTTTTGATCAGGTAGTCACTGTACTCGTACTTCAACTCCAACTCCGGGAGAGGTCCGAAATGGCAGACAGTCGCCGGGGGAGCGTCGTAGATGAACCCGCGCTTGGTTAACTGCTGAGCAATCTGGACTGCCCGATGATCTTTGTACGGCGCAAGATAGGCTCGTAGAGCGCGATAGTAAAGGTTGCCCTCTCCACTTCTCGGTCCCCGGGTCTCGATCCACGAAGTCTGCGCTAAGACCCCGGCCAGCAGCTCCATCTCCGGACGGATCTCGATGGAGAAACGGCTGATCGGCGCAGCCTGAACCGGGGGAGCCGTCAACACGATCAGGCCACCGACCGTGACTAGGACCAGCAACGTGGCGAGCGCCCGCATGATGCCTGGCGAATAGCTGCGAATTGGCATGTGTACCTCCTAGGCCGGTGATCTCTTGCCAGTATACTCCAGTTTACGTGCGCATCTGGTGCCTGTCCAGAACCCAAGCGGAAGATTCGATCGCCTTTTTCCGCATAACAGGCTACGGCAGCAGGAGATCCTGCCATACAGCGTCGAACAATGTCAGCTGTAAAAAAGGCAAACCCGTCGAAAGGCGGGGACGCAAAGCCACGGGCCTAACGCTCCGACGAGCCATGGCAGCCGGGTTGCCTTTGCAGGGATGTGTAGCGCCACACCGCCAGCGAGGCAGGTGTGGCTTTTGCTTTTAGGCCTAGAATCAGCAGAAAGGATGTGTAGGCCAATGAACCTCTTTCGCAAGCGACAGCCCACAGCCACAGTCGAGGCGAAGCCAGCGCGTGAGGTGATCTCTGCCAATAACGGCGCCACCACTCCCGCCATCTCCTCCGATCGCAAGGCCGCGCTTCGTGCTAAACGTCTATCGGTGGCGGTCAGCAAACTGAACTTTGGGACCAGCCAGATGGAGGCAACCACCCGGCAGATCCTGTCAGCTATTAGCGCCATCGGCAGTCAGATGGATGAACAGAAGCGAAGCCTCACCAAGACCATGGAGATTGTCAGTGAGCTGGGAGCCTTTGCCCAGGAGATCTCGGCCTCCGTTAGCCACGTATCCACCAGCTCAGAACAGACGACCTCCGCCCTGGGCGAGGGGAAGGACGCTGTGCACCAATCGGTCGAACAGATCCGGCAGATCCAGCAGGTGGTCGGCGGCAACGCCGAGGCGGTGCGCGAGCTGGGCGAAAAGACGCAAGAGATCGGCAAGATCGTGACCACTATTCGCGAGATCGCCAGTCAGACCAATCTCCTGGCCTTAAACGCCGCCATCGAGGCCGCTCGCGCGGGGAATGAGGGGCGGGGGTTCGCGGTAGTTGCCGATGAGGTCAAGAAGCTGGCCGAAAGCAGTGCCCAGGCTGCGGCTCAGATCAGCAAGCTGATTGAGACGATCAAGTCCAACGCTAGTCGCACCGTGACAGCGCTAGGCGATGGGATGAAGACGGTGGATGAAGGCAGTCGCGTCATCCTTAAAGCCGGGCAGTCGCTGGATCGGATCATCAGTTCAGTGGAAGAGACCAATCATCTGGTGGGTGATATCAATGAGGCGGTTGGTCAGCAGGCTACCAATACGGATAAGCTGCTGCAGGTTATCGATGCGATGAAGCTAGGGCTGGAGCAGGCGGCGGTCTTTGTAGAGACGGCGATCTTTGATGCCGAACAGCAGAAAGCGTCTCTGCAGACGCTGCTGGGATCAACCAAGGATCTGGGTCAGATGGAAGGAAGCCTGCGGGAAGCGCTCTTCCCCCAGGGCCTCGCCGATGCGGTAGCCTCTAAGCCGTACACCATGGGGCTGCCCGCCGATCCTGTGACCCTGGATCCCGGCATGTCCCGTGACACCAACTCCAACAATATCATTCGTGAGCTGTTTGTTGGCCTGCTTCAGGCAGGCGAGGACGGCAAGCCCGTCCCGGCCCTGGCCAGTACCTGGCACCTGGAGCAGGATGGACACACCTACACCTTCCTCCTGCGTGAGGATGTGTATTTCCACCATGGGCGGCAGGTGGAAGCTCAAGACGTCAAATACAGTATCGAACGCCTGCTGAAGCCCGGAAGCAAATCTCCCCACGGCGGCCTCTTTGCAGCGGTGGTGGGGGCTGACGAATTCACTCAAGGCAGAGCGTCAGAGGTGAAGGGGATCCGCTTGCACGGACGGTTCAAGCTTGCCATCGAACTGACGAGCCCCAACCTCGTCTTCCTCAGCACGCTGGCCAATGTTGCCGCATCGGTGGTTCCTAAGGAGATCGTCGAGAAGCTGGGAGACGAACAGTTTGCCCGGCAGCCGGTCGGCTGCGGTGCGTTCGTCTTTGAGAGCTGGACCGCTGGACAACAGATAGTGCTTACTGCCAACCAGAAGCACTTTGAAGGGCGTCCCTACTTAGATCGAGTGACCGTTCGTATCTTTCCCGGCAATGACGCACTCCTTCAGGGCTTCTTCGCCGGCGAGGTCGGGCACCTGCGTATCGACTCCACAGGCTACGCCATGCTGCAGGAGCACGACCGTTACAAAGCCTCCGCCATGGAACTAACCCCGGTGGATGTCCAATACTGCGCTCTGATGTGCAATAAACCGCCCTTCGACAACAAGCTGGTGCGACAGGCTGCTTGTTACGCCTTTGACCGTCCGAAGTATCTGCGTGAGGGTCTCAAGGGGCAAGCGGTGCTCAGCAATGGACCGCTGCCTCCCTCCTTCACAGGGATCAGCTCTGGTGGCTACTCCTACGACCCAGAGAAGGCCAAGGCGCTGATGCGGCAGGCGGGCTGCGGCAATGGGTATCCGGGCGAGGTCATCCTGCATGTGCGCGCCAATCACACGGAGCAGGCCGCCCGTGCCGAGGCGATCGCTTCCGATCTCAGCCGGATTGGGCTGAAGGTACGCGTAGTAACACTGCCTTGGACCGAGCTAGTCAAGCCCGAGAACATGGCCAAGTGCCACATGTTCTTGATGGCGGCCACGGGTGGGCACGCCGAAGGGGCCCCCTATCTTGGGCCGTACTTCCACTCGCACAGCATCGGCAAGGGGAACCGGGTCTCCTACCACAACCCCACTGTCGACCAACTCCTTGACCAGGCGGAGACCATCGCCAATCCGATCCGCCGTAAAGAGGCCTATATCCAAGCACATACGCTGATCAGTGACGATGCCCCATTCATGTTCCTGTACCACCCGACCAACCATATGGCGCGACAGCCTGAAGTGAAAGGTCTGCGCGCTGGTTCAGGTGGTGAAGTGCCGCTGAAGTATCTCTGGGTAGATCAGGACTGACAAGCTGCGGCTACGAAAACGAAGCCCTTCTCGCGATGAGAAGGGCTTCGTTTTCATACTGGGCGAGACTCCAGAAAACCAGGTGGAGCAAAAAGTGGCAGCCAGATAGATGGCTGCCACTCCAAACACGTGGTACTGGCAACCTGGCAATCATAGCGCTTGGCGCTTTAGACCCATGGCTTTGCGTCCCACCCTTTCGGATGGTTTGCCCGTTATATCACCTGATAAGCAAGTTCAGAGTTCTGACGGGTAACTATAGTCCGATATGGATCGAGTTGCTAGATGGCGGCGGGAAGAAAGGCGCGTCTCCGGCTCCGTCGGCCACGATTTGCGGCTTGACTACATTGTTAGACGGCGGCGGGAAGAAGGGCGCGTCTCCAGCTCCATCGGCCACAATCTGCGGCTTGACTACATTGCTAGACGGCGGCGGGAAGAAGGGCGCGTCTCCGGCTCCATCGACTAGGTAAGAGTTACCCGGATTCGTCTTGACAGCCTGTACTGGGAGCTGTCCTAGTCCCATGGTCCCAACAGTAACAGCAAGCAGCACCACTAAAGTAGCGACCATCACCTTACGAAGATACTTCGTCATTCACCAACACCTCCTTTCTCGATTGACTATAGGCCCCAATGGCTCGAAATAGCAAGTTGGCAGCCAGCGGTGCATTTCCACCTCCCTGAGCAATCTCGGCTGCCTGATGCCAGCACTCGATCGCTTGCGCAAAGCGATCTCCGGCCAAGTAGTCCTCTGCTGCCGAGGTCAGGTACTCGATGGCGAGGTCCATCTTGCCTAATCGACGTTGCTTGTCCGCCTGGACCTGAGATGCTTGGGCCAGGATAACCCTGTCCGTATCCTGATGAAGCCCGCCCAGTATGCGCTCGACACCATCAAGCTCTCCAGAGCGCACTGCCAACCGAGCTCTGAGGATCACGACGCGATCCTCGTTGTATGAGCTTCCCTGACGATGGTGAATTAGCTCCGCTTCATCAAGGAACTTAGCTGCAGTCTCATATTCGGCCAGCTCGGTCAGCGTCTCGGCTACCATCTCTTGGGCGAGTGCCTGGTTGGTTAGGTCATCCCGTTCACGAGCCAAGCGACCGGCTTCACTGGCGCATTCGAATGCCTGCTGGTAGTCGCCAGCCTCCTGGCTAGCCCGGGAGAGATTCAGCATCAGAACGATCCGCTCTTGATACCTGTCGGTGGACAATGCAAGAGCGCTGAGAAGGCGATGAGCCTCCTTCGTCTTGCCAATGCGCATTAGGCAGTTCGCATAGTCAATGCGCAATCGGTACATGGTTTGAGGATTCCCAGCGTGGGTATTATCATCAATGGCGATGGCTTCCTTCAAGTACTCTATAGCTTGGCGTATGTTGTCCCTGCGCGCATTGATGTTACCTAACCCATAGAGAGCGTCAATGCGACGGTGATCCCATCGCAACGCCTCGAAGTGCTCCAGCGCTTGTCGATAGTATGAGATCGCGGCATCAAGATCATCGTTGGCCCACGAATAGTACGACATGGCCATCAGATATCTGCCCCGAAGATCGTTGTCGGTGCTAGCGGGCATGTCGGCACGCAGTTGTTCCGCAATGGCACGCGCTTCATCAATCTTCCCTGCGCTGGCATACGCTCTCAGCTGCTCAACCTTCGTACGCAGCTCCAGCGCATCGTCACTCTGGTTGACATGAGCCTCAAAGTAATACGGAGGCTTGCCAAGCTTTTCGGCGATCTTGCGGAGCACCTTTCTGGAGGGGACGGCTTTGCCCTTTTCAATGATGCTGATATAGGATGCCGTGGCGTACCCCTCAGCCAGTTCTCCCTGGGTCAGACCCTGCTGTTCACGCAGGTACTTGATCTCCTCATGGAGCTGCATATCTCGGTTCACATCCCTTCATGCGACTCTATTCGCTAAATTCGTTAGAATTCCTTTCACAGTTTTCCATCTTTGGGTCTTTTTTTGGATAAATTTTCATGGTGGACGCCATGACGCCATGGCGAAAAAATAGACTCCACTGAAAGAGGATTCCAGTGGAGCCTATCCTGCCTACCTACCCAGCTTGACAATGATCTCTTGTAGCACCTCAGCCAGCTTGTGTAGCAGTCGCTCTCCCTGACGAGGGAGCTTCCTACCCTTGGCAGTCAAGCTACGCAGGAGCGCGGGCCTCGCCTGGCGCCAGAGCGCATCGACGATGGCGAGATCGGCTTCCTCCGGGCTGGGGGCGGCCTGGACGGTGGTGATCGGGGACGCTTCGTTCTCTAGATCAAACTCCTGCCCGAGCTCAGGGACGATAGGGACCAGACCAAACTCGCTGGTCAGGCGCTCGGCCCAGGCGTGACGGCTGGATGGCTCACCGTGGGTGACAAACACCTTGCGCGGTTTCTTCGTGAAGCCGCTAATCCAATGGCTCAGGTCTTCCTGGTCGCCATGAGCCGAGAAACCCTCGATGGCGCTGATCTGGGCATTGACAGCGATCTCCTCGCCGAAGATGGTCACCTCGGGTGCGCCATCCTTGATCCGACGACCCAGGGTGCCTTCGGCCTGGTAACCGACAAATAGGACCTGCGCGCCCGGACGCCAGAGGTTGTGCTTCAGATGGTGCTTGATCCGTCCCGCCTCGCACATCCCACTGGCAGAGATGATCACCGCCGCGCCCTGCAGTTCGTTGAGCGCGCGGCTCTCCTCCACCTCGCGGGTAAAGCGAAGCCCAGGGTAGTCAAAGGGAGACTTGCCGCTCTGGAGCATCGCCCGCGTCTCCTCATCAAAGACCTCGGGATGGCGGGCAAAGATCTCCGTGGCGGAGATGGCCAAGGGGCTATCCACATAGACCGGGATGAGCGGGATCTCGCCTGCCTCATGGAGCTGAGCGATCTCATGGAGGATATCCTGCGTCCGACCGACGGCGAAGGCGGGGATCACCACTCGTTCCTGATCCTTCACGGCCTTCATTAGAATCGTCTTGAGGACCTCGGACCGCTCTGCCTTATTCTCATGGATGCGGTTGCCGTAGGTGGACTCCATCACTACATAGTCTGCAGCGGCGATCAGGCTGGGATCGCGGACGATGGGGTGGTTGCGCGCGCCCAGGTCGCCGGAGAAGACGATCACCGTCTCCTTGCCCGCTTCCCGTACAGTCAGCTCGGCGATGGCCGAGCCGAGAATGTGGCCAGCGTCATGAAAGCGGAGGCTAACCGCCTCACTAAGCTGAAACCGTTGGCCGTAACGGATCCCCTGGAACTGCTCCAGACTACGTCTGGCGTCGTCGACGGTGTAAAGAGGCGCCATCTCACCCTCGCCGGCACGACGACGCTTGCGGTTGCTCCACTCGGCCTCCATCTCCTGCAGGTGAGCGGAGTCCAGCAGCATGATCTGGCAGAGATCGGCGGTGGCGGAGGTGGCCATGACATGCCCACGGAAGCCATCCTTGACCAGCTTCGGGATCAGACCGCTATGGTCGATATGGGCATGGGTGAGCACAACGTAATCAATGCTGTTCGGCGCAAAGGGAAAGGGACGCTGGTTGCGGTCGCGTTGCTCGCCTCCCCCCTGAAACAGCCCGCAGTCGATCAGGATCCGCAGGCGGTCAGTGGTCAGGAGATAAGACGAACCAGTTACCGTGTCACACGCTCCCCAAAAGGTCAGATTCAGCATCCCGATACCTCCCTGTTTCTAGCTAGGTCACCAAGGCACCAAGCCACCATGCCCCCAGCGAACTCTTAAGTAAGGATTCGCTGAGCCCTAGTCTGTTCCTTCTTGGAGCCTACAGGCCGCTCTTTCTGGTGTTCTACCACCACTGGCGCCTTGGTGGCATGGGGGCTTGGTGACAAAGGCCCAAAGGGACTTGTTGCCTGCTTATAGAAAAACTATGACCAAAAGTGAACCTTTCGAACCAGTGGCGCGACTTACTGGTGGAATTGCTTGAGAGGTGGTGATCTGAAGGTGGACGATGCACTGCTGATGCAGCAGGTTGCCGCAGGTGATCAAGCGGCCTTTCGCGATCTCTATGAGCGTTATGCCGACCGGCTGTATCGCTACGCCCTACTCCACCTTAGATCACCCGATGCCGCCGAAGATGCAGTCCAGGAGACACTCCTGGCGGTCTGGCGCCAACCAACGCGTTTTCGGGCGGCTTCCAGCCTATCGAGCTTCCTGTTTGGTATCTGTCATCACAAAGTAGTCGATCTGATGCGCAGGCGGAGTAAGGAACAGCCCTTCGAGGTTCTGCCCGAGACTGCCGCAGCCCAGCCCAATCCCGAAGACCGCCTGGCCGCGGTCGACGCACTCCAATCCCTGCCCGAAGAGATGAGGAGCGTTCTAATCCTCGCCTTCTATGTCGGGCTCAGCTACGAGGAGATTGCTAGAACTCTCTCCATCCCCGTCGGAACCGTCAAGAGCCGCGTCTTTGCCGCCCGTCGACGCCTGCAAGCGTCACTTGTCACTCAGCAGTAAGGCTACGAAAGGAGGCCATCCATGCCACGCGATCTAGACTGTGCCGCCATTTCGGTCATGCTGCTGCCCATGATCCATGGCCAGCTCACCCCAACTCTCAATGATCGAATCCACGACCACCTGAAGAACTGCCCTACCTGTCAACAGGAGTTCGACGAGCTGCAGGGCCTGAAGAGGCAGATGACTACGTTGGCTGACCAGCTGCCCCCGGCACCCGATCGCCTCTGGAGCAAGCTACAGTTAGCCACCGGGCCGGAGTCCGAGTCCGCAACAGAGCCGAGATCAGAGCCTCTGGCGCTCTTGAGCTCGTGCCTCGGCCTCTTGACCGCCGTGGGCATCCCCCAGTGGGCTACGCAGCCGGTTGCCCGTTCGATCAGCCTGGCTACCGAGGTACGCGACGAGCTGCTCACAGCACGTATCCCTGATCTCTCACGTCTCCGTCTAGCCGGAAGCGATTGAAAGAGTCCCCCGCCCCTCGTGGACTAGGGCGACAACCACCACTATGAGAGCTTGAAAGGAGAACCAACCATGACTGAAGAACGCAAACCCCATTCCGATGCCCAAGAGGTCACCGAGATCCTCGATGTGGTCAGCAGGAAGATCCCCGAGCTGATCAACGGTCTCAAGAACACCCTCTTCTCCGCCGAAGCTGGCCGCGATCTCGGCAAAGCCGTGGGTGGCTTCTACAAGGAGCTGGTCGAGAACGGCATCGACCCCGACACCGCTCTGGCCATGACCAAGGACTATCTGGGCACTCTTAACGGCGCTCTGAAGGGGCTGAACTTCAGTAGCCCGCGCAAAGAGGGCTAGGCCATGAGCGTCGCCCGTGGCGCCGTGGCTGTGGGGCGCCTGCTGATCAACCTCGGCTACACAGTCGTCTCCCTGAAGTTGGAGCGCGATGCTGCGTTGCGTGCCTTTCGTCGCTCGCTCCAGCAAGCCGGGGTCCCGAGCGAGTCGATTGGTGAACTGGAGGGACTCTACCCCGAAGTGGAAATCAGTGAACTGACCCAGGGATGGACGGGAGAGTCCCATCCGCTAGCCCGGACCGAACCATAAGACAACGAGCGGCGCTCATAATGAGCGCCGCTCGTTGTCCTATTGCTGAAGCTTTGATGTTATTCCCCCTGCTGCCGTACGGCAGCGCCCCTGCGTGTTGCGGTTCTATCTCCGGCGTAGGGGCGCCGCCATGCTGCGCCCGCAGTGCTTCGACAGTCGCACTAGGGACGAGGGGCTGGGGGCCTAATCTCCGTTCGGCACGGTGATCCGGATCTCCCCTGTCTGATCGTCGTAGTCCACTTGCGCTCCGAGCACCTCGCTGATGAAGCGCAAGGGTACCATGGTCCTACCTGGCTCGATCACCTCAGGTGCACAGTCAAGGTCGTACGGTTTCCCACTGACCAACGCCCGGGTGGAGCCAACGGTGAGCAGTATCCACTGATCGCCGCGCCGGACGATCACCTGCTGATTGGCCTCATACCACTCGACCTGGGCACCCAGCGCTTCGCTGATGAAGCGCAGCGGCACCAGGGTACGGCCTGCCTTCACATACGGTTGGACATCGAGCTCAAGCAGCTCATCACCGAGATGGACCGTTGACTGCCCAATGATCAACTGGATGACGCGCGGCTCTTCGGTCGGCTCTTCATCCGGTTCTTCACCGGGGTCTTCGCCAGGTTCCTCGGTCGGCTCCTCAGGGATCGGGGTGCTGAAGACCGCGAACTTGCCTAAGCGGCTCGTTCGGGCCACCGCAACCCACTTGCCGTTCTCCTGGACGGTCTCGGTCGCCAGCGCCACCCACTCTCCGCTCAGATCATCATAATAGTGGATGACCGGCTGCTCACCCTGAGCGATCTTGGCGGGATCGTAGGGCAGCTTAACGGTGATGGTCTGCTCGCCAAGGTCCCCGCTGCCCGTGGTCCTAATCTCGTAGAGCTCACTGGCCAAGCGAGGCGCCATGGCCGCCGGGACGAGGGTGCCGAGATTATTAGCTGCGAGCTTTAGAATGGTGAGGGTCGCGTTGGCGGGCAGAGCGTTGGCCGGGACGGTCATGGTCAGGCCAGCATAGGTCAACTTGCCGCCGGTGCGGGCGATGATGTAGATCTGGTTAGCGGGTGGGGTTGAGGGGGTAGGGTCGCCACCGCTGCCACCCGGATTGGGTGCATGATCATCCTCGACGATCGTCACCACCGTCGTCGCCGGACTTCCAAGGGTCGCTCCACCGGTGGGGTTGCTCAAGGTAACGGTGAATGTCTCGTTGCCCTCATAGCTGCTGTCGTTCTGGATGGTGACGGTGGTAGTCTTCTCGACCTCTCCAGCGGCGAAGGTGAGAGTGCCGCTGTCCGTGGTGTAGTCACTACCAGCACGCGCGGTACCGTCAGCCGTAGCGTAATCCACTGTGACCGCTCCGTCACTTCCGCCGCTCCGCATCACCTTGACGGTAACGCTACCGTCGTCCTCCCGGACGCTATAGGCAGCGCTGCCGATCTGGAACTGCCCGGGTTGCGGCACAGCGGACGTTCCCGTGATGAAGGTCCATGTCGCTACAGCAGGGGTGCGATTGGTGTAGTCACGCACACCGTCGATCCTGACTTCGTACCTGGTCTCGGGATCAAGAAGGGATGCCGGGACGAACTTGACCTTCTTGGCCAGGCCGTTCTCCTTAGCAATGCCTGTGATGGTTCCTGGAACCACTTCACCGGTGTCCTTCTTGGTAAGGGTAAGGCCCGCACCAAAGGAACTGACCTGCATGTACTTGCCATACTCCACCTCGATCGCTGCGCCAGTCGGAACACTGCTCGCGTTGACGGCAGGCGTGCGGGAGATCAGTTGAGGCAGAGCAGTACTGGTCAGGCCGACATTGAGGTCAAACTTGGGCGGTGGAACCGTCCCGTCCCATACCGCGGTACTGTTGAAGGACTCATAGCCGGGTTTCGTGAAGATCACTCGCCACTTCCCAGCGGGAACATCCCAACCGTAGCGTCCCTCAGAGTCGGTAACCTGCGGGTTGACCTGACCGAATAGTGCTGCATCCCAAGCTACCCATCGGCCATCGACCTCCTGCTCGAGGGTGGCGGTGACGCCAGGAACTCGATTGGATTCGACACCTTCGTAGACGAATCCGCTGGGATCGATCAGCACGATGATCTTGGCCACGCAGTAGGATGCGGGATGCGGTGAATCGGAGTTGGAGACATTGACTGAGATACTCTGATCGCCATATACCTGCCAGCCTGGAGGCATTGGAACCATTCCATATGAGACGTTGCCGAGCGTGAGATCTTCGTCCGGCCAGTCTCCGATGGGGGTTAGGGGGTATTCCTGACCGAGCCACGTCACTGTTGCATTGGTGATCGGCGTCTCGCTCTCATATCTGACCCTAACAGTGAACGGCGTTCTCTCGGTAATCCCCATGGTGGCAATGCCGAGATAGGGGTTGAAGCGGACGGTGCGGTTCCAGCCCGCCTCAATCTGGACATCGCGGATGATCGGAGCAGAGGGTCGATAAACAACCTCGACCGGTTTGGATGCGTTCAGGAGCACATCCCCCTTGCTCGCCGAGGCCACCAGGGTGTGGATCTCCTCGTTAACATCGCTTGCTGGAGCAGTGAGCCGGCAGTCCAGATACCACCAGCGCCCATTGACGGTGGCCAGCCCCAGAAGCTGCTCGCCATCGTAAACCCTGACTAGGGCGCCCGGCACAGTCTGCCCGTAGATCTTGATCCGGCCATCAGCGGTCACGCTGGGAGCGACTATGCTCGTATACATGACGGTGGTTTGGGCAACTCCCAGTACCGCACTCTGAGCACCGTTGACGCTGACCCATTCGATCATGCTTGAGGCGGTCAAGATCGCATCGTCGGTGAGCACGCTGTCGACCTGCACCCGGTACGAGATCCTACCGCTGGCACCAGGGGCCAGGTCACCGATGGGGACGACGATCGCGCCGTTAGCTACAACCGGCTGAGGCTGCAGTGACACTCCGTCAAGTGTGACCGACCCGACGACCAGCGTTCCGCGGTCTGGCAGCTTCAGTGTAACATTGACGTGCGTCAGCGCTTCTGCTGAGTAATTCCGGTAGGCGGCAACATAACTGAGTGTCTGCCCAGGAGCGGTCTGATCGGTGCTGACCGAGAAGTAGCTGCTCGGCCCCGAGAAAGGCCCGAGCAACTGATTCCCAGATCTCAGCTGGAAGTTGGCAGTTTCGCGAGCGCCCTCAGAGATCTCGACGGTCTTGGGGTCATAAATGTCGCTGGAAACAGACAGGGTCACCTGGTACGCGCCTGCGGTGAGACCGCGCAGATAATACTTCCCCTGTGTATCGGTCCTAGTGCCCGCGCTCTTGGGCCCAGAGGCTGATACATAGACAAACTGCTTCGGATGACCTTGGGAGTCCGTGACGGTCCCCTCGATCACGCCCAACTGGAGTAGTTCGATGTCCAACTCATTGATCTGATCAACCGTGACGGTGTAATCGGCAGTCGCGAAGTTACCATAGCCGATCTGAGCCCCAGAGGCTGAGATCGTCGTCCGACCAGGGTTGAGATTCTTGACGGTATACCTGCCAGTTAGATCGGTCCTGACGTAATAGCGGGCTCCGCGAGAGTCGATCACGGTGAGGGGTATTTCGCCCAGAGGATCTGTCCCTGCTATAGCCTTGCCTTTGATTACGCCGGTAAGCACCGTCATCTTATCCAACTTCATGTCGGCGAGCTTAGTACTGCGACCCTGCTCGACGACTTGGCCAGTCAGGGCCTCTTCCCGATAGCCAGGATGATCGTAGGTGACCTGATAGTCCAATCCAGGCAAGAGCCCCTCGATGCGGAACTCACCTAGGTCATCGCTGACCGCAAAGCCAGTATGGCCCGTCTTGTAGGCATTATAGTTGCTCCAACTCCAGGCCGAGACGGTCGCACCAGGCAGTGGGATTCCATCCAGGTCGGTCACGAGGCCATAGATTCCTTCGGTTAGGCTCGCACGTGAGGCCAGCTCGATGGTATGGGCGCCACCGCTCGCGGGGACGGTCAACACACCACTCTGATCAAGGTAGGGGACGGGCAGGTTGTAGGCGCCATCGGTCGACCATTGGTAGTCACCAGCCGGCAGATCAGTGAAGAGAGCACTACCGCTGGTAGCGGTCTTCTGCCGGTATTGGCGAGCTCCCAGAGAAAGATCGATGGGGAGCCCAGCGATCGGTTTGCTGCTGTCATCCTTGTCAACGACTAGCACAGTCAGCTGATACAGTTCGAACAGATTGATGCTACTGGTCTGAAGAGTGCCTGCCAGGAGCTGGACGTCTATCTTGTGCTCATCGCTAAGGACTGGATCGTTGCACTGGACGGTGTAGCCGCCTGGTGTCAAGCCATCCACTCGGTAGGCCCCGTCGGAATCGGTGAAGACGGTGAAGCGGTCGTCGGGATGGCCAGATACCGGTGTGATCTTGACGGAGAGATTAGCTACTGGCCCGCGGTTGGTCCGCACAATGGTTCCGCTGAGTGTGGCGCCCACTGCGACCGGATGCCCATTGAGGGCATCGAGCGCTGGCGTTGCTCCGGTGTCATCCTCGAGATGGATGTCGATACGGTCGATCGATGTCGTCCCATCCTCGATCAGCACTGTCCCCTGGTAGAAACCGCTGGATGGCTCAGCGAGGTCAAACTCTATGGTTCGCCCACCTGGTTGTAGCAGCGCTGTGGCCTTTCCGCGCATCCCTGCAGTCCCCCGCCCGGCTACTGTGATCGTCTGCCCGATCCGGGCCCAGCCCGATGGGCTGGGACGGTAGGAGACGGATGCCGTCTGCAGTCCCGCCGGAATCGTGATACTGACTGGGGCGCTGAGCGCTGAGCGGTTGCCAGCCTTATCCACCCACCCCGCGGTATAGGAGTAGGTTGTGCCACGCTGGGTAGTGCTGTCGGTGTAGGTCGTTCCGCTCTGCTGATCAACCAAGGTCCTGCCATCACGCTCGACGAAGAAGGTGACATCCTCGCCGGGTTCACCGCTGAGCGTCAGGACCACGCTGCGCAGGTCGGAGCCGAGAGCGGCGTTCAGCGTCGGCGGATTAGGTGGCAGAGTGTCAATGGTCACAGAGACTTCCTCGGATGGATCCGATTGCGCCAATTTGGCCATCAGCTTCCAACCGCCATCGCCGCTGGCGACGACCTCACCGCTGAACTCGCCATTGCTGTCGGCGACTACTGTCGCGCTTGGGAGCTCTCCTGGTTGGGTCTGGTACAGATAGATCTGAACTGAGGCCCCGGGGGCGCTGGAGCCAGATACCACGACCGCCCGAGTATTGAGATATCTCCCGTTGGCAGGTACGGTGATGATCGGGCGCTCCTGGGCATTACCAATGGTGAAGTAGTACTTCTCAGTGGTGCCCGTCTTGATTGGCCCTTCTGGTCCGATACCAATTGCCAACTCGGCACGATAGCGCCCAGAGGTTCCCCACTCGCCTAGGTCTTCGTCGAAGCCCCAGTAATAGTCATCATCCTCCCGATTGAAGACCCGTGTCTCGCTCTGAGCCTCTTGACGGTAGATGCGCAGGAAGGGGGATGCATACTCGTAATCTCCCCAGTCTTGAGTGAGGGACAGGCGGAGGCGGTGGTAGCTCCCATCTGGCAACCTGCGACCATACCGATTCAGAGGGTTTTCACTGCGTATCGGCGCATCAGGATCAACTGCAGAAGGCGCAGCGCCGATTAGCTCCGTGGTTAGGTCGATCTGCCGGTTGCCAAAACTGTCGCGTACAATCGATCTGCCTGACAGCGTGTCCTCGAGAGTCAACGCGTTCTGATCGAGGTCGAGATCGATGGTGAATGGGCCACCAAGCTGCCAGCGATACGGTTGGCCATCCTCGACGGTGAGAACACCCTCCTCGCCATGCTGCAGCAGGTGCACCCACGCGTTCTTCTGCCATTCATTCGCCGGCTCAGGGTCGAGACGAGCGATAGATGCGGTCGGGATGTATGTCCCAGCCGAGAGATAGAGATGTGTCTCCCGCTGGTTGTAGAAGTAGTCGTAGTAGTTGGCCCCCTCTAGCCATAGGGAGACCCAACCAAGCTGGTAGTCTTCGCCAGTCTCGAAAGTGACATGGGCCGCCAGTTCGCCTTTGAGTTGCACGCTGGCCGGTTGATTGGTGACGCTGGTCAGATCACTGATCAGCACGTAATGGTCACCAATGCCCTGACTCGATGCCGAGAAACTGGAGACAAAGCGGTAGTCACCGGGCATGAGGAAGAAGGTATCACTGCCTGACAGGTGGCCCAGGTATTCCTTGGTCTCTGGGTTGCCGTCTGCTTCGATGCAAAGATCGAGGCCAACGCCAACATTGTCGACCACCACCGCCCCGGTATTGTCCGAGACGGTGACGGTCACCGGCACCGTTCCCGCGAGGGTCATGCCATCAATCTCTTGTAAGCTCGTGAACCGCTTCCACCCGGTGGCTTTGCCGCCCGATGCATTCGCTTGGACAACCACAACATTCCGATTCTGATCAGGATCAAGTGTCAGATTCGCGGGAAGGTGGAAGGTCCCAGTGTCATCTGCGTTGAAGCCGCGATACCACCAGTAACCGTACTCCTGCCCATCTTCCCCATAACTCTCCCAGCAGTAAATCCGCAGCTCAGAGTACTGCGGAACGGGGTTGCCATCCCTGCCCGTTACGCGGATGGGTATGGTGACAGGCTCGGGTTCGGTCGCCCCTAGGATCCTAAATGCAAAGGATGCATCAAGCAATTGATTGTTATTGAGCGGCCCCGTTTCGTTGACACGGAACTTGGCGATGTAGTCACCTGCTGGCTGCGCATTATGCCAGTAGGCTTGGGTATAGCTTGGGTTGTTTGAGAAGGTGTACTGACCAGCGCTATTGTCGACCTGGAAGATAGGGAGTACTGTCGTGCTCCACCAGGATCCACTGTCGTAATAACTAATGCCAGTAAGACGATTGCCACGGGCGTCATGAATGTTGATGTCGGCATAGAAAGCCTCTCCACGGCTTATCTCCGCGTCCAGCGGCTCGAACTCAACCGCTAATGGTCCAGCACACTGCACTGAAGTCACACTACCTGGAGTTACTGAAGCCAGGGTGTCCCACTTGAAAGAATAGGTCCACCGTCTGCTGCTGGAGCTGGCGATGCCTACGCTGAAGCCAAGCTCATAGTCACCTGGAGTGACGACCAAACCACTGTAGGTACTGAGTTCTACTGGCCAGTTAATAACATCGTCGTAGTCGTCGTTCCAGATGTTCACGTGCAAGTCGCTTTGACCACTGGCTGCGATTGGCTTCACCTGTCCAGTCCCGATGGTATCAAAGCAGAGGTTGGTACTGCTAGCAATCGTCAAGCCGGGCTTGGCAAGGAAATAAGTCGTATCGGTTTCGAGGTCATAAACGTCACCTTCAATCTGTTGGTTCGCCCAAGTGGGGCTCCAGAAGGCAAAGGCGTCGTAGAGACCGCGATCGAGGTGAAGGACGAAGGTGCCCTCCGGAGAGGCAACGAACGTCTCAAGCGGGGGTAATCTCAGCCCATCTGTATCGATCGGCCTGAGGATATAACCCGCATGGGGTAGGACATGATTGTCGAGGTCCTTCATTGAGAAGTCGACGGTGGCGCACCGCGAGCCGTCAATGGTATCCGATTGGGGGCTCTCATAGGAGCGATGGTAGACATACTGCTCCCAGTGGCCGGCGACATCGTATTCGCCGACGACGATCACCTCATACTGACGGAGATCGGGCATATCGGCGGCGGGTATGCGCACCTTACCATCCTGGCCAGCCCTAAGGTCGAAGACCTCCCTATACTCGATCTCATCCTCGGAGCCGATGTGTTTCTGGTAGATCATTACATCCGCATTCATGGCAGGCGCGCCCGCCGGATCGAGGATCTGCAGCAGGAGGCCGTTGGCGATGGCGTTATTGACCGAGACCGGAAGTGAGATCACCCCTCCGACGAGACTTCCAGCTTTGTAGGCTTGCGCCTTGAGAGTATGAGAGCCGTCTGTGACTAGGGTGCCGATAGTGTCCCATACGAAGGAGTAGTTAGTCTGCGCCTGGGCGCCATCGGTCCTATCGACCTGTTCTAATAGGTTAGCAGGGAGAGCCTCGTTGTCGAGGTAGAAACTGACCCGATCGACTCGCTCAGGATCGACGGCCTGGACGGCCACACGTGCCTGACCGGTGATCCGAGCCTCGGGGACGGGAGAGGCAAACGCAATCGCCGTAGTGGCAGGAATCGGCACGCCCAGGGCCGCAGCAGCATCGAGCACGCCGAAGCCGGTCTCGCGATCCCATCCGTCTTCACCCATGTCTTCGGCGGTCTGTGTGAGACGGTCAGCGATCTCCGCGCCAGTGGCGTCAGGATGCAGCAGTCTGTACAAGGCTGCCACCGCTGAGACGTGTGGCGCAGCGAACGATGTGCCACTGTCCTGATAGTACTTTACGCTATCGGTCGTAGTGCTCCAGATATCTTGACCAGGGGCCATAATATCCAGTGCCTCACCGCCGTGAGAGTACCAAGCATCCTCCCCTTCTTCGGTGATGGAACCGACTGTCAGAACACCGGGATATGCTCCAGGGTAAATGGTCACATCGTAGTCGTTGATGTTGCCAGCGGAGGCGACGACCAGAATTCCCTTCTCCTGCGCGTACTTGACCGCATCGGCGAGGGTATGCGAGTAGTTCTCGACGCCTAGACTGAGGTTAATGACCGCTACGCCTGGCTGATCAGCAGCCCAACGGATGCCCTCCGCGATATCAAAGACGGTACCCCAGCCGTCGTCATTGAGAACCTTGACGGGGAGAACCTTGACATTGGCTGGCCCAGCCACGCCGGAGATACCCAGCCCATTGTTGTGCGTGGCAGCAATGATGCCAGCCACTTGGGTGCCATGTCCATTCCATCCGTAGTCATCATTGGTGTTATCTTGCGATGGGTACGGGTTGCCATCATCCATGAAGTCGGCGAAGTTGCGCCCGGGAAGAACGCGCCCGACTAGATCCTCATGGCCGACCTTCACCCCAGTATCAACCACGGCGACGACCACCGGACCGGGAGCGCTCTCTACCATCGGCCAGACTAGAGGCGCACCAATCTTCGCCAAGCCCCACTGTTCCGTGAACTCCGGATCATTGGGCTCGCTGACGTTCATGATCTTAGCGATGTAGTTTGGCTCGGCAAACTCAACAGTCGGATCCTGACGCAACTGCTCCAGTACCGCATCGACGTCTGCACCGGGCTCGAGACCCTGCACCTGAGATCCCACTGCGGAGTTCTCAGCAGTCGCGAGCATCATGGCGCCCTTGGCACCCAGCTTGGCAGCGTCAGAGCGATATCTGACCAAGATCTGTCCTGGGATGTAGCTTCCATTGGCCATGGGGTCGAAAGGCTCTGCGACTGTCTGTGCGGGCACCAGTGGTAGGGCAGGATTGCCGTTCGGCGGTGTCTGCCCTTCGAGCGGGGGCTGAGTTGGACTTTGTGGTTGACTTTCATTGCCGCTAGGCGGGGTCTGCTCGTTCACAGGTGGCTGCCCTGGTCCCTGCGGCTGACCTTCGTTACCGCTGGGAGGGGTCTGTTCGTCCGTGGGTGGCTGCGCTGGTCCCTGCGGCTGACCTTCGTTACCGCCGGGAGGGGTCTGTTCGTCCGCGGGTGGCTGCGCTGGTCCCTGCGGCTGGCCTTCGTCACCGCTGGGAGGGGTCTGTTCGTCCACGGGTGGCTGCGCGGGTCCCTGCGGCTGGCCCTCATCACCGCTGGGAGAGGTGGGCGGCGCAACGGTTTCGGGACTAGCCATCACCGGGACACTCAAAGTAAGCACTAGGCTCAATATGAGTAGCGCGTGTAGACAAGTGTACCACCATCGTTTCCTCGACTTCATGTCATACCTCCTTTTTCACATGGTGCCGGACAAGGGATTGTACCTCCTAGCGTTGGTCTCCTCGATCCTCTATGGCTGTTTCGCCTTACCGCTCAAAAGGGTAGCCAGGATATCCTTGATTGTCCCGTCTTTCTTGTCCTTCGCATAGCAGGTCAGGAACTTCCCGTTGCGGATGGCGATATTGTAGCCTGCGGCGTCGATATCCTGCGCGTTCTTGACAGCGGCCTCTTCGGTCTTGCACTCGATGATGGAGTAGATCGTATCTTGGCCATCAGCTTTGATCTGCACGGAAAAACCGTCCTTGACCTCCTTCATGCCAGCGAGCTTATGCCCATCGGTGACCTTGTAGCCTGAGTCCTCGGCGGCCTTACGTATCGCGGCAAGGGTCACCCCGCTGGTAGATTTGTCGGATGGCGCTACTGTAACAGCCCCTTTAGGGTCAGGCGTCTGTCCAACCGCGCTGGGGCTTTGCCCCGCGCAGCCGGTCAGGAGAGATTGGGCAAGCATCAGACAGCAAAGAAAAGCAATCCACTTTCGCATGGTGTCCTCCTTTCTTCCACTCATCTCATCAACATGATCACGCCGAGCTCGATACGCCCTTCACTGTCCGGCAGGGGAAAGAGTAGGGCGTTACGCAGGATACTAGTAACGGCATGACTCTCCTTGCGGCAGAACAACTCCAGGGGATGAGAGAGCTGCTTTAGGTACGTCGTCCTGCCGGAAAAGACATGCTCGACAGCTTCGAGAATGCCGACATTCTCATTGGTCACCCGGTCAAGCAGACTGATCTTCCCCGCGGCGATCTCATCGAGCTGCAGGTCGGTTTCCTTCAAGAGCGCTTGATTGGCCATACACAAGACGCCATCCCGCTCGAACACAGCTAACGGACAGGGCAAGCCGTCGATCAGCGCGACGATACCGCCATCTTCCCGCGCGAGCAACTGAAAGCTGATAATAAAGCGTTCCTGCGCCCCAAGCGTCTTTTCCATATCCCTTTGCATCCGCATTAGCTCAGCTAAGAGCTGCTCTCTTGGCTTTGGCGGCCTCAGGGTAACCCCCCCTTTCTTTGTCTGTGATTACTGGCGACTATCCCTAACATACAAAAAGTGGGATTATCAGGATAGTGACTGAAAGCTGAGTTTAGTCCAAAAATGAGCATAAGAAATCCCTCGCCGTTCTATCGAACAGCGAGGGATTAGTCCATTCGCAGTGTGTTATTTTCCAATGGACTTTTTATACTCGGACGGGGTCATTCCAACCTTCTCTTTGAACAGCTTAGCGAAGTTTCCGTGATACTCAATACCGCAGGCAGCAAACGCCCCGGCCACGCTCAAGTTCCTGTCGCGCAGCGCCTCCTTGAGATGGTGGATCTTCAACTCGTGATAATAGCTGTAGGGGGTCATGCCGGTATGCCGCTTGAAAAGACGGGCCAGGTGCGAGCGGCTGAGATGGACGATGCCGGCCACCTTGTCAATATCGAACTCCTCCAGCCAGTGGTTCTCGATATACTCCTTGGCCTTTGCGAGGTCCGACCTCCCCTGATAGACACGGGTGGTAAGGAAGACACTCATAAAGTGAGCAAAACGCCCACCTCTGTCGCGAATGGGGAAGTTCAGGATATCGGTATACATGGACTCGATATCATAGCCAGGATCCCTCGCCTCATACCAGACCGAGAAATCCTCCAACGGGACTCTGACCTCTGGCACGAGTACGGTCTCACCTCTGATGGTACGGCGCACATAATCATCGAGCCCCAGCCGTTCATTCACCACCGGATCTTTAATCAGGTTATATCTGCCCACGATCTGAGCTGGTTCGGAGATATTCCACATCTCTAAAGTCGTGCGGTTAGCGAAAGCAACCTCTCCATCAGGGGTAAAGACCTTAATCGGCAGAGGGAACCGCTCCAAGATCTGGTACAGACGCTCCATAGTGGCGCCAAATGACGGTCCAGAGAAACTGGTAGCCCCATCCTGAGATCTCGCCTTACTGCCTATATTCGCGCTGGCCCTGTGGTCGCGGTCAACGCCTAGGTTATCCGTCACAGTCTGTCTGTACTGGGACGGCGTCATCCCGACCCTGCTTCTAAACGCTCTTGCTAGGCCACTGCTGTAATCTGCACCGCAGGATGAGAACGCCTCGCTGATCGTCAGGCTTGTGTCACACAAAGCGTCCTTGACTTTTTCGATCTTGATCTCTTGATAGTAACTGTAAGGGGTCATGCCAGTATATTGCCTAAAGAGGTGAGTAAGGTGGTAGCGACTGAGGCCGACGGCATCGCTAAGCTTATCGAGATCAAATTCATCGCGCCAGTTGGTGTCGATATACGCCTTCGCTTTGACCGCCTCCAAGCGCCCCTCATAGGCGCGCTTGGTCACAAATAAAGCGACGACAGAGGCGAGCACCCCGTCCTTATGCCATATAGGGAAGCAGGTAATATCCTGATATAAGTCGCTGTCCGTGAGTTTGGTTCGTCTGGACGGATAGCGAACGTCAAACTCTTCAAAGGGGACTCGTATGTCATGGAGGGTGAGAACTTCACCCGCCAACACACGCTGTAGATATGCGGATAAGCCGAGCTTGCCGTTAAGGTAGGGGTCTTGGAGAAGATTCAGCTTGCCTACGATCTCTGATTCAGCGAGGCCAAAGCAGCCCAAGAACGCCTGGTTGACAAATACGCTGGTGCCATCTGGAGCAAAGATCTCGATCGGTATTGGGAAAAGCTCCATCACTTGAAACAAGAGCGACTGATCGCATATTGGCTCGTGAGAAGAGGCTTCAGTGTATAGACTGCCGTGCTCGTTCATCGACTTCCCCCCTGGGTCAGGCTACAGGTTGTTCTCTGATTCGAGGAGCGTGCTTTCAGACGCCATATGGCGCTTACTCATGAGCAGCTTCTTCTGCCTACAGCGTTATGGCGTGATGCACAAGGGGCGGTCTGGATATATCCCAAAAACAATATCTCGATGGTTGCCGCGTCCTGAACATGGAGCGATGATCTCAAAAACAGCGCACATCCCCAGACTAGAAAGAATCTACGCACTGCATACGCCAGATTACCAACAAAGTCCTCCCATCTTCTGATAGTTGCTGAGGACTGCCCCCGTGAACCTTTCGTATATACTGCTCTTTCATGATGCGTTATACTTTTGACTAACGCCACAAAAGGAGAATGACATGGATATCTCGATCTTCCGCCCCGAGCTATTTGATATCATAGATGAAAAGACACTGAACACATTCTTTGGTGGTAACCAAGAATGGTACACGGCGGAATGGAGTCGCAGAGCTGGCTGCGGGCCGACCTGCGCCGCCAATATTCTGGCGTATCTCGCCTTAACCCGCCCTACGCTCAGAGTTCTGTACGGCTATGAAAACATGAGCCTCAGCTCCTTTGCAGCGCACATGGAAGAAGTCTATAGCTTTGTCACGCCAGGAAACATGGGGCTCAACCGTACGGAGATGTTTACAGAAGGTGTCCTCGGATTTGCCCACAGCCGGGGAATCTCGCTAACCCCACATGTTTTTGGCGTTACCAGTAATATGGTGCGGGGCCGCGCACCTGCAACTGCACTAGCGGAGTTTGTCAAAGAGGGGCTTACTGCTGACTGCCCCTTGGGTTTTCTGAACCTAACAAAGGGCAGGGTCAAAAATCTGCAGAGCTGGCACTGGATAACCATTACCGAAGCACAAATAGAAGGTAACAGCCTCATCGCCGACGCGTCAGACGAGGGCTTGCACAGGCGCTTCGACCTGCGCATGTGGTATCTATCCACCCGCCTGCCCGGTGGCCTGGTTTACTTTACGCGTGATAAGGATTGACTGCACCTCTTGAAAACGACCACCCTGCTACATTGCAGGGTGGTCGTTGGCTTATATGACCCGGAAGCCACTGAAGATGAGAGATTTCAATCTTTCAATGGGGGGGCGGTTTAGGAAATGACGTAATCCAAGAATTGGTGGTATAATAATCGAAAGCCTATTCAAAGGAGGATTAGTATGTGGAATAAGATAAAAACCAACGAGTACGAGGGGATGCTGGCTGAGACAATCACAATGGCTGGGCATAACGGCGATCATATACATGCCTACTTTTCAAGACCACTTGGAAAGGGGCCGTTTCCTGGGATCATATTGATTCCTCATATGCCTGGGTGGGATGAATTCTACCGTGAGACAACGCGTCGATTCTCCCAGCATGGATATCTTGCTATCTGTCCAGATATTTTTAGCCGGTTTGGACACGGATACCCGGATGAGATAGCGGCTAAAGCCCGTGCCGAGGGTGGCGCCTCTGATGACAGCGTGATGGGAGACTGTGAGGGGGCCTTAAGACAGCTGGCTTCTTTGCCTTATTCTAACGGTAAAGTTGGCGTAATAGGTACATGCTCCGGTGGGCGCCATGCCTTTCTGGCGGCTTGTAAGATCAATGGTCTTGATGCGGCTGTTGACTTATGGGGTGGCCGCGTGGTCGCGTCTAAAGAAAAACTAACAGCTGCACAACCTGTTGCTCCCATTGACTATACACAGCAACTGAGCTGCCCTCTGTTAGGGGTGTTTGGAAATGATGATCAATCCCCATCACCGGAAGAGGTAAACTTGCACGAAGAAGAGCTGAAAAAACATGGGAAGGACTATCAGTTCTATCGCTATGACGGTGCGGGACATGGATTTTGGTATTATCATACCGACCGGTACCGGCCTCAACAGGCGATGGATGCATGGCAGAAGGTCTTTGAGTTCTTCGGTGAACATCTGAGTCAACCGTAAAGGATATCCGGAGCAAAGGTTATCATTTAGTAATGCTGATGATCTTTAGACCATCTGGCCACGAGGAGTAAGATGCACGAAGAAACCCTCAAAATCGAGCCTATCACTTCAGAGCCATTTGTTGTCATGGCCAAGCCAGTCGGTCCGCTCTGTAACCTGGAGTGTAGCTATTGTTATTACCTAGAGACGAAGAGCTTTCACAAAGGTTCAGATCAGTTCCGTATGTCGGACAGCCTACTTGAGACGTTTATCCGTCAGTACATAGCAGCGAGTCCTGGACCTATCGTGCAGTTTACATGGCATGGCGGTGAGCCAACACTGGCTGGACTTGATTTCTACCGACTTGCAGTGGAACTGCAGAAGCGGTACATCCCAGAAGGATGGAGTTGCTGGAACAATCTCCAAACCAATGGCATTCTTCTTGACGATGAGTGGTGCTCATTTCTGGCAGATAACCGTTTTGATGTGGGACTAAGTATAGATGGCACATCGTGGCTGCATGACGAATATCGAAAAGACCACAGTGCCTGCGGTACTTATGATCGTGCAGTCGCAGCCGTCCATCGGCTGCAAGCCCATGGTATTCAGCCCGATCTGCTGTGTACAGTAACATCCACAGCCGTAGAAGATCCTGTCGCAATTTACCGGGCTCTTAGAGACCTTAACACGGGATGGATCCAGTTCATACCCATCGTACGGCGAACAGCAGATGGACAGGTAACACCTGATTCCGTAACAGGCGAGGGATATGGGAACTTCCTGTGTAAGGTTTTCGACGAATGGATCCGCCACGACCTCGGGCGTCTCGATGTACAGTTTTTCGCCGAGACAGCGTTGGTGTTGTCAGGGGGGGCTGCCAGCGTCTGCTGGATGGCACCGACATGCGGTCGGGTGCTCGTCGTTGAGCAGGACGGCAGTGTCTACTCGTGCGATCATTTTGTGGCTCCTGACTACCGCATTGGTGACATTGAGTCCTCACTCTTAGGTGAACTGGTAGACCTGCCGGTACAGCGCTGCTTCGGCAATGACAAGCAAGCCCGCCTTCCTCTGCAATGTCGCTCTTGTTCATGGCTTGCGATATGCAATGGAGGATGCCTCAAGGAGCGTTTCGCTTTAGCTGAGAGCGGTGAGCCTGGACTCAATTATCTTTGTGCCGGTCTTCGGCAATTCTTTGCTCATGCTGAACAACCACTAAGGCAAGTCATGCAACTAAGGAAACGCGGGTTAACTCCCGACGCCATTATGGCCGAACTGCGTGCGGAGTCACAGGTACGGTGGCAAGGTATCGGACGGAACGACCCATGCCCCTGTGGCAGTGGCCGCAAGGCAAAGCAGTGTTGTTGGCCTAAACGGCTGTAAGTGACCAGCTCCTCTCCTGGGAGAAGCTCGGGATAGGTGCAGTATCAACTGTTGAGATGCCAGATCAAGAACCCCGTTCGTCACTCCTAAGACAAAGCAAGACCCTTGAAGGCAAGGGGCTTGCTTTGTTCTATACATAGTTCGTTTTGGGTTGAGGCGGCCCGTGACCCGCTGAACCCACAATCATCCAATCTCTGGCGATTGCTTGGGGTTTGACAGTTTGGTTCATAGAGCATAGAATTCTCTCTACATGTACAATGCGACTCGAGACAGAAGGAGCTTGATATGCCACGCTTAGAAGACGATAAAACCAGAAGCAATCATTCCCGAGCTTATTTCGCCCTGTTTCTCGCGTCAGTGATTTATGGCGGTAACACAGTGGCGGGTCGGCTAATCACTGGGAGCATTCCCCCGTTGACGGTCTCGGCTATCCGAGTTGTTTTGGCCTTGGTTGTTCTCTTCCCTGTCGCTTGGCCCATGCTGGCGAGCACTCCAAAGCCTAATCACAGAGAGCTCATGAACCTATTCTTGCTCAGCCTTCTCGGCGTTACCATACCCTACAACTCGTTGCTACTGGGACTGCAGCACACCACTGGGACCAACGCGTCTGTAATCTTCGCAACCACCCCAGCCGTAACGAATTTTATGGCGTTCTTAATTCACAAAGTCAGGCCTTCGAGGCGTCAGGTCCTGGGGATGGTCGCTGCGTTCTTTGGCCTGGCGGTCATCTTCACCCAAGGGCGCATTTCGCAACTTTTCTCCTACCAATTAGGTATGGGTGAGTTCTTCATCTGTATCAATATCCTTTCCGTCTGCCTCTTCAACACATTGGGACAAAGGACTATGAAAAAGTTCCCTTCAGTGGTCACCAGCGTTTACACAATGCTGTTTGCGTCCATTGTATTAATCCCCTTGGGTATTTGGCAAAACCAGTTGGTCAGCTGGCACTTATCGTGGTCAGGATGGCTCGTCGTCTTGTATATGGGTTGTTTGGCGGCAGGTATCGCTTATTTCTTCAATCTCTATGGAGTTGACAAAATCGGGAGCGGGCCAGCTTCGATCTTCAGCAACTTAAGCCCAGTATTCGGGATTATCTTCAGTGTTCTCATTCTCAAAGAGACTCTCGCTTTTTATCATCTGACTGGGTTCTTGCTGGTGATCTCCGGAATAGTGCTGTCACTATCAAAAGGCCTCTCCCAAAAGGCTTATGGCGTCGGAAATGTGAGTTCAAAGCAGTCCAACAGCTGGTGACGATCCCCCAAGCAGGAAAACCTGTACGCCCCGCGCTTGGCCACCGCTGACCTCCCTAACAGGCAAACCCCCAAGCGAGCTCAAATCAACGACCACCCTGCTCATTGCAGGGTGGTCGTTGATCTGAGGTAGGCTGTGCCGTAAATGTTGGAGCGTCTATGGGGCTAAGCTACCCCATGCGTCACGACCAATGGACAAGAGAACCGTCAGGAACGTCGGGCGCAGCATGGCTGTGCCCCTACAACTGAAAAGTTCCAAAACCCGTAGGGGCACAGCCATGCTGCGCCCGCAATATCTAGTGGTGTTCAGTTAGTAACCTATTCGGGGTTGTCCTTTTCAACCTGCCACCCCGTGTCCACAAGTTCTTTTTGCAGCAGTCGCGGCTTGAGACAGGCACCTCAAGGGGCGACGTAGAATGACACGTTACCTCAGATACGATGTATTGTTATGAGACCTCACCGAATGGGGGTGTCTAGATAGTGATATCTGCCGATCGACAGTTCATTGCAGTGCTCTTCATGGCGCTCTTGCTGACCGCCTGTTCGGTGCAACCACCCACTAAGCCAACGCCTGGTGCAACATCTCAAGCCCCGGGACTAGCGCTTACATCAGCCCCAGCCCCCGATGAGTTCCGGGTCGATCCGGTACTCTCTCTACGGATGGAGAGCTCAGCCTGGATTCACACCAGCCCAGCGTCGTGGTATATGCGAGTGGCAGAGATCAAGCCAGGAGCTGAGCTGGAATATATGGGCAGCCGAGAGGGTTGGCTGTTGATCCGCACCCCTGCAGGTGAGGTGGGCTGGCTATCCTCCACCGGCGTAACGATCAACGATGGCCGAAACCAGGCTGTACGTTATCGGGTCAGCCCCGGTAAATGGGAGCTGGAGGCAGAGTCTAGTCTGAAGATCGTCGTGGCTCGGCTGAGTACAGGCGTGATGCAGATGACGCTCACTGGACTGAACGCCGTTCCGAAGCTACAACAACTACAGGATGGGAGCGTCCTCTTGACTGGCGCCAATATTGGAGATCTCAAAGCCGCCATCGATATCGGCGACAGCAAGATGGAGCGGCTATCTGTGAGCGAAAAGGGGATTATGGTCGAGCTTGCGGACAGGCCTATCAACCGAGTCGTGCAGATCGACGAGCAGCGAGTTGTGCTAGAGTTCCGCCCCGGCCTGGAGCGGCTGCAGCGTACCACATCGGGTTGGAGCTTCTATACCCGGGGCGATCTCCGCCCTACCATCCGCCAAGAAGGGAACGACCTGGTTATGGATCTCCCCGGTGCCAACTTGGCTGATGACTTCCCTGGGTTACCCGAGGGCGTCAACCTGGCGGAGGTGGAACCCGAGCCGAGTCCAGCTGGCGCTCCACAGCCATCTTCCCTGACCGCGACGGTTCCTACAAGGATGACCGCTGGCGGGCTGAGATTGCGCCTACCGGCGCCTAGTGCCCCCTACGCCTTGTATCGCACGGGGCCAGGGATTCTAGAACTTCGAGAGCTCCACCCCGGCTTGTCTGGAAAGACCATCATACTGGATCCAGGTCACGGTGGCGGGGAGACTGGGGCTGTGGGGCCAAATGGAACCATTGAGAAGGATATCAACCTAGCGTTAGCACTGCTCATTAAACCAATGCTGGAGCAGCAAGGTTCACGAGTGATCATGACCCGCACCGGGGATACCCGAGTCATCCCATCCAGTGTTGCAGACTCGCTCAAGAGCGAGAGCGAGCGCACCTCGGCGGACTTAGCTGCCCGTTCGACACTGGCCAACCGGGAAAAGGCAGATCTCTATCTCTCGATTCACGCCAACGGCGGACCGCCCAGCGACGGCGGGGCAGAGACATACTGGGCCCTCTCAAATCTGAATGCATCCCGCAGCCTGTTCCTGGCTGAAAAGATACAGTCGGAGTTGGTCGAGGCGCTCGGTCTGACCAATCGCGGAGTAAAGCAACGGGCTTTCAATGTCATTCGCTACAGCGAGGCGCCCGCTGTTCTAGTAGAGTTGGGCTTCATGACCAACACCTACGAGGAGAGGTTACTCGCCTCAGCTGATGGCCAGCGCATGGCTGCTGAAGCGCTGCTGCGCGGGATTCAAGCGTACTATGGTGAACGGTAGGAAAAGCGGTCCTTGCCTCACCAGATCACGGGACGAGGACGAAGACATTTAGAATGAAACCGCAAAGGCGCCCCGCTGGGGCGCCTTTGGCACACGAAGAGCACTACAACATTCCCATAGGGGTAAGCCGGTATGCTCATACCGGGTTTTGAAATACAGGTTGTACCTATGTTGCAGCTCTACATGAAACACCCTAATGGGACACTCGCCTTCCTGAACCATCAAATGCACGTGGTTGCTCATGAGCGCATAGGCGTGAACACATACTTTGTATCACATTACTCATCACCGGATAAGTGAAGGTAATTCCTAAGATATCATCAGTCCTGAAGACAATGTCTCGATGGTTGCCATGAGACATGACATGGTAGAGATCGTCGGGAAAGTGGTAGCGTTCTGGGCATGGCGGAACTTCAATAGCACTAATACACCTGAAAACCGTCCAATTACTTCCATAAAGCTAGTGACTGAACAACTAAGGCCCTGATCCCCCCAGTACCCCCTAAGAAGAGGGCGGATCCCTTGTGGGTTTTCCGAGGTCTGGACAAAGCTATCTAGCACAGTCCAAAACCAACACCCCCCCACCCCGAGCTTCAGTCAAGGTGAGTGGTACTAGATTTGCATAGTGGAGGCGAGGCATGACAGGAAAATCCACAATCGGATCCAGCTGCTCTTATGCCTACAGTGCCCGCATAGAGCTGAGCATCTGGAGATCTAGGCGAACACCCATTGGACAATGCGTAGACGGTCAAGGTCACAAGCATAGTCACTTTGCCTGAGGCTAATGGTCTCACACCGGTAATTGGGGTCTGCTACTCTCTCTATTGTACTCGTCCGCGATAACATCCTCTATATCTCTCGCAAGACCCATCCTTAAGTGCTCAATTGGTCGCGAAGCCACTTGTTTCCCCTTAGTATCCCGATAGATGGATAGTGCTTGGTTAAGATAAGGTTTGATCTTAGTAGTCTCGTACAAACGGACATAGCACCGAGCAAGCTTGAACAGTGCCTTGAAGTAATTCTCATCAAGACAGGCAATATCCTCAAAGATCCGCTTAGATTCCTCTAGGTATTTCACTGCATTGGGTAAATCAGGGATATTCGATAAGAAGATGCCGTATATCCAAAGCACAGAGGCGTATGATCGCGTTCGGCTAATATAGCTGTAGTCAAACTGAACTGATAACACAGTGCGCTCAAAGTAGTCATTGATAGTAGCAAGAGCGGCGTCTCTATCAATGCCCGCGTCGAAGATCATCTGGTAGACCCTTGACTTCTGATAACGAATATAGGGATGGGACGTCTTCTGTTCGAGGGCCCGAAACCTCCTATCCACTTCACTCAAGAGTAGTTTGATGGCAGTGGTATCCTTTGATTGGATGCGGTCCTTCGTGAACTTGTATAGGTTGAATGCCTCCGAAATAGCAATCTCGTCGACGTAGTTAAGAGGTTTCCAGTCCTCGATAATTCGATCGAGCAGTGGTTCCCGGGATTTGATCTGCTCAAGCCTACTCAGATTTGCCTTGATCGTGTGCTTGTGAGCGCGAATTCTATCCACGAGCTCCGCTAGTTCAACTCTGTTAGGAAGGAACTTGATGAACACAAACTTGTTAGCAAATTCGCTTAGGCTAAACAGTTCCTTCGACTTCACTAATACGAGTTTGGATGCGAGAAAATTGCACATGGATTCGACTTGCGCAATTGGCAGTTTGGAGAGTTCACTTACAGAGTACAGATCAACTGGTTCGTTGTACAACGATATGACCTTCATCATCTCGATAGGCTGGCGTCCTTTGTCCGTGAGCTCTTTGATTGTCTGGTCGAATGTGTTCTTATACATAAAGTCGGCAATCGTTTGTATGTTCTGTGAGGATACATTGTCCAGCTCGGACAGTATTGATATGATCGTCGTCCTTCCAGTGCTTAACCGCTCCAGAGCCAGGACGAGAATCAGAGTGTTTCCCCTGGCCCCCTCGATCAGCCTGAGCTTCTGTTGGACTGTCAGCGAGATAGAGAGTGAGTTTTCATCGATGTATTGGTCTAGGAATCCCAGACCATTGTTCTCTTGACTAAACACGTCCAAGTACAGCTGCTCTTCGCAGCGCTCTTCCTCACGAGATGTCAGGATGAAGCTCACGTTTCGGGGGCTCCGCTTAATGAACTCCAGTACCTTCGGTTTGTCATCCTCAGGAAAGTTTTCGAAGTTGTCAATAACCACAATCCCGCGACCATCTCTGCGATATGAGGGGTGACTCCAGTCGGGAACTGACAGATAACTGAAGAGATTGCGCTTCAGGTCATCAAACGATGCTACCTGCTTGCGTATCTCACTGATGTACAGTTCACCAGTAGCAGCAGAATATCGAAGCTGTTCTTCTTTGCTCGAGAAAAACAAAATGAACTCATACGAGGGTGCATTCTTGTCAGCAATGTCCTTGAGGAGTGCGTGCAGGAACTCTACTACTACAGCAGTTTTTCCGACGCCACCATACCCGTAAATGACAAGCGACCCGCATCGTCGATAGTCATCTGATGCTCCAACGATCGTGTCCTTTAAGAATCTCAGTTGCTGATCCCTAAAGAGAACTCTCTTGTGTTGAAAGCTCATCTCGTTCAGATTATGTACTCTTACGAGACTGCCGTCTTGACCTGACAAAAAAGCGCTAACTCGAGACGTGATATCTGGTTTTGAGACGTACCAGAAGAAGGAATCATCTAGGGTATGGGTCAGCTTATTGACATATGCAAGGACGTCTTTCGCTTCGTCATACACGACTTTCGATGAGGCTGGATGCGAGAGCGCGTTTCTGAGTTTCTGGTAGCAGACCGAGAGATAGACCAACTGCTCGACGCTTGAGAAACCCGAGCTGAGTTCACGAAAGTCGGGGTCATGGAAGAGGAATGCAAGGTCGATCACTTTGCTTAGGTAGATCACATTGCTTGCTTCGTAGTCCTGTATGATGGTACACTTGGAACAGTAGTCCAAGGCGCTGTAAATCTCTTGATACTCCCCGATAATCGCACCAAGCTTGGCGTTGAGCTTTCCGGAATTCACTACTGTAGTTGCTCCAAATGCCCCACGTAATGCCGTGAGTCCAGCATGGAACTGGCTAGAAGTTCGAAACTTACCCACCATTCGTGTAGCCACGTAGGATCTGAATGCGACTTCAAACCCCTTGAGGATTCTGTCAAGAGCAAAGCACTGATCTGCGGACAGGTAGAGCATGCGGTCCCCTCTTTCCAGTGATGAACAGACTTTTCGAGCGCGTTCGCGACCGATTGACACAGATATTCACCACTGTGCATCGAGAATCCTATCTAGTGTGGGTTATTTTTCCACACTACATACGACGTTGAACTGTGCCAATAACGAAACCACCCACCTCGAACATCGCGTTCAAGGTGGGTGGTGTGGGTTTGATTGGTGGAGGCGGACCGCACCAGCCCCCCATGTCTTGTCCGCTCCGAAAACGTCATCTCTTATAACTGATACCCATCCGTCTCTCCCCGCCTTCTACTCCGTCCTCAGCGCTTCAACCGGATCCTTCTTCGCTGCCATTCTGGCAGGAATAAGGCCGCCTAGTAGGGTGAGTGCAACACTGATCGCTAGCAGTAGGGCGGCGTGGAGCGGGTTGAGCTGCGCGACATTGACCAGCTGCGTCTGCCGTTCGATCAGCCTATTGAGGGGAATATCGAGCAGATAGGCCAAGCCGATCCCCAGGGTGCCCGAGAAGACGCCGATCAGAAAGGTCTCGGCATTGAAAACGCGGGTGATATCCTTCCTGCGTGCGCCCAGCGCGCGCAGCACCCCGATCTCCTTGGTACGCTCCAACACGGAGATGTAGGTGATGATCCCGATCATGATCAACGAGACCACCAGGGAGATGGCTGCAAAACCAATCAGCACGAGGGTGATGCCGTTCATGATCCCATTGGTCATCTCGGTAATGGAACTGGCCAGATCAGAGTAGACGATGGTATCAGCCTCGGGCTTGCCTACGTTGTACCGATCAAGGTACTGCAAGATGGCATCCTTGGCTTCGAAATTGGATGGATAGAGGTAGATAACATAGGGTGTCGACTCACCACCAAGATAGGAGAGGAATGATCTCTTTTTCGGCTCACTCAGCTTCTCCATGGTGATGACATTGTAGTCCGCTTCCCTTTGCGCTTTGACGATCTCCGAATCATTGGCACGATCGATCACCCGCTGCACCAGCCTATCGCTATAGGCTATCCCTTCGCCCACAATGCCGAAAGAAACGTCCTGCTTCAGTCGGACAATCCCTGCGATCGTTAGGCTGATGCTGTCCTCCGAGTCATACATAGCAGCGTAGTCAGTCCCTGGACGGTAGGTCTTGATGGGGGTTCTGACATAGTAGTCATCATTGCTGATCAGCCTCAGCTCGGTTCCGATCAGGTCCTCAAAGGCGATGCTCTTGACACCCTCGGTCTCGAAACCAAGCTTCTGCAGCACTGTATAGTCAACACGATTCTGGTTATCAAGAACCAAGACCAAATCTGTCTCATCCGCGGGATAGTGGCCGGCGAGCAAGTCGTAGTTTTCCTCGAGATAAGAGACCTTCGAGCTATCTATCGGTTCAGGGTAGGATGACAGACCGACTGATCTCATACTGGTCGCACCGGCTACATCGCTGCCGTTGTCACCTCTGTTGACGCCGATGGCCATGGATACTGGCAGTGTCTTACCTTCCATACGGCGAAGCAGGTTCATACCGGTCATCCGTGTGTAGCCGATACTGCTGAGCAGGCTCGGGTCGACCTTGTCAATGTAATCAAGGTACTCTTCCGTAATGATATTGGTGTGGGCCAACCGCTCTTTCGACGGGTCATAGAGACGAACGTCGTCTGATGCAGCATAGTCCTTCTCCCCAGTGACCCTCGACCGCACCTCGCCGCGGATCTTGCGCATACTCTCCATATCCATGTTCATCGCCGTCTGCGAGATCATGATGGGGAACTCGGAGAGAGCATCGGTCTGGAACTTATTGATCTGCAGCTGGAAGCCGGATGAGAGGCTTAAGATCAGGGCGATGCCGATGATGCCAATGCTGGATGCGAAAGCGGTCAGGGCCGTCCGCCACTTCTTGGTGGCGATATTCTTGCCTGACAGCTTCAGGGCGGTGGCGAAGCTCATGCTGGTCTTTTTTAGTTGGTAACCGGTCTCTTCGTCGGTGGTCTGATAGGGGTTGCTGTCATCGACCACTTCGCCATCTCTGAACCTAACAATACGATCTGCGTACCTCTCGGCTAGTTCCGGGTTGTGCGTGACCATAATGACCAACTTATCCTTGGCGATCTCTTTGATTAGATCAAGGATCTGCGCGCTGGTGGTCGTGTCCAGTGCACCAGTGGGTTCATCAGCGAGGATGATATCCGGGTCATTGGCAAGGGCGCGAGCGATGGCCACGCGCTGCATCTGACCGCCAGAGAGCTGATTCGGCCTCTTATGGATATGATCGCTCAGACCCACCCTCTCCAAGACCTCGATGGCTTTCTGGCGTCTGACATCAGAAGAGATACCACTGAGGGTCATCCCCATTTCGACGTTATCAATCACGCTCAGGTGACTGATCAGATTGTAGCTTTGGAAGACGAAACCCACGCTGTTGTTGCGGTAGGCGTCCCATTCGGCATCCCGGAAATGCTTGGTTGACTTGGCGTTGATTACGAGATCCCCACTGTCGTACTGATCCAAGCCGCCGATGACATTTAGGCAGGTCGTTTTACCCGAGCCACTCGGCCCCAAAATCGCGACGAACTCATTCTTTCTGAAGCTCAAGCTGACGTTCTTTAGCGCAACTTGAGTGAAGCCGCCTGTGGTGTAGCTCTTGGTGATGTTTCTTAGTTCGAGCAATGTCAAGTCTCCTTCGTGTTAGGTGCTACGATAGGTGGCAGCGTAGCTCATACCGTTGTGGTTCCCTAAGCGTATGTGTTTCTTGCAACAAGTATTCGACCTACCCCCGAGCCATCTACTGTCAAGGATGGCTCGGGGGTAGGTCGCTAAAGCGTTTAGACTATTCTAGGCCCTAGTCGGACTATGGTCAACCATTGCAGCGCCGTGCGATTGCGAATAAAGCGTGAACAGGCTAGGAGCTTACTGTTACTCTTCGATGACGCGCGCAGCAGGCCATTTGAGGGAAACAACCCCCATCTCGCAGCTCTGCTCCCAGTTCAGAACCGCCCGACGTGAGGCAAACTGCACCTCGATACGGTGATAGGGATCATTGGCACCATCATCGACCTTCGCGCAGGTTAGCACCAGCCCCGTCCCAAAACCTTTATGTCTGATCGTTGCCCCCTCTTCGGGTGGCTCGACCTGGCGAAGTTGAGCCCGCTTCGAGGCCTTGGATCCAGCGCGCGGCTTAGGTACTGGTTTGATGCTATCGAACGGCCTCGGCACGGCCTCCTTAACCGCAGCCCGACCGAGAGCCTCATGCACAAACGGCGAGATCTCAGCTGACATGAATCGATAGTTCTGCGGTGAGAGGATAAAGAGCTGATCTTTCGCTCGAGTACAGCCGACGTAGAACAGTCGCCGTTCCTCTTCGATCTGCGGGGGGCTCTGTGATTGGATATGTGGGAGCAGCCCCTTGATGACACCGATGATCCAGACCGCCTGAAACTCCAGCCCTTTGGCGCCGTGTAGGGTCATGAGGTTGACCGCTCCCGGTCGCTCCTGATCGGTAGCGGATTGGCGGACGACGGAGCGCACGCGATCCACGTGCTGCAGGAAACTTGGAAGATCCGCATACTCTTCCGCCCGAGCCTGTATCTCCTCAGCCACATCCATGAAGCTGTTCTCTTCATATCCTCTGCGTTTGGCGTAGCGTCGCAGGTAATCCGCAAACCCCATGCGCTTCAGATAATGAACTGCAGCACGCTGCGGGGACAGGCCGTTGGCACCGGTTAGCTCCTGTTGAAGCTCTTCAAGTTTGGACTGGAGAACTCCGGTCACATGTAGGTTTGGCCAAAAGTCAGCGCGTTTGGCTGCCACTAGCTGCTGGAGCGCACCAGCCTCTTCTTCGCTCAGCATCAGTCGGCGGCGGGCCACGAGCGCCAGGCTCTCTGGGTCAGTGGGATCGAGCATCAGGCGAAAGAAGGCCAGCAGTTCACGGGCCACCCAATGATCGTAGAGCGATGCTGCCTGATCGCGGATAACAAACGGGATCTGCTCTTCCACCAGCAAGTCAACCAGCGGCTGCGACTGATTGTTAGTACGATAGAGGACCGCCATCTCCTCGTAGGGAACGCCTTCCGACTGTAGCCGCTTGATCATCGTCAGGACCGACCTGGCCTCGGTGGTGTCATTGGCCGGGGTCAAGTGCTGCGGGGCGACTCCCCCATTTCGTGTCGGTCTGATCACCACCGGGTGACGAGCGCGGTTGTGGGCGATGAGGCGGTTGGCTGCTTCGATGATGGGTGGAAGCGTACGGTAGTTGGCCGACAGCACCACCTTCGTGGTACTGGGGTAGAGATCCGCAAAGCGGAGTAGAAACTCTGGGTTGGCAGCCCGCCAGGCATAGATCGCCTGGTCCATGTCGCCAACCACGCAAAGGTTGTTGTGGGGGGCAGCCAGCAGACGCAGCGCCTCGAACTGCACCTTGCTGGTATCCTGGAACTCGTCGACGAGGACATGAGTCCAACGTCCCTGGACGGTCTCCCTAATCTCAGGGTTGTCGCGCAGCATCTCGTAAGCCATCACCAGCAGGTCATCGAAATCGACCAGGCCGCTGGCGCTTTTCTGCTGCTCATAGGCACGCCAGACGTCAATCAGCAGCGTCTGGCTTTTAGGCAAATCGAAGATACTCTGCAGGTTGTTCTTGGCATAGCCGATAGCACTGAGCAACTCCAAGACTAGATCTTCCTTGACCTCTTCACCGAGGGCTTTCAGCGCCTGCTCCACCCAGCGCCGCCGCTGAGGCTCCGAGCAGGTACGCGGTTCAGTCTGGAAGTTGGCTAGTAGGCGGTAGAAGAGCGAGTGGAAGGTCGAGACCATCAGCCCCTGCAGGGGACGATGCTGAAGAGCGGGGATGGCAGCGAGCCGATCCTTCATCTCGCGAGCCGCCGCGCGGGTAAAGGTCAGCACCAGGATACGGCGCGGGTCGATCCCCCGGGCGATCAGCCCAGCGGTGCGAGTGGTGATCACACGCGTCTTGCCGCTCCCGGGTCCCGCGATCACCATCAGCGGCCCGTCCTGGTGGGTGACCGCGGCCAGCTGCTCAGGATTGAGCTCGACCCCGGGGGCGAGGATCTGTTGTAGGTAGGCAGGTATTGTCACCGAATTACTCCTTCTAGGGTCAGTTGCACGTGTATACATAATAATACCCCCTAGAGAGGGGGAGTGGGAAGTGCGAAGTGAAATTGGATGGATGCGGGTAGAGCGAGCGTGTTAACTTAGGGGTCAGACCCCTAAGTTAACACGAAAAGGCCGATATGGGCCGCCTACCTGGCGACCCGCGGGAGGGTCTCAGACCCTCCCCTACAGACACACCGGCTTTTTACAGTGCATCATCGCAATCCAGATATGCTGGTTGTAGGGGAGGGTATAGCCTTGCAGCCATGCTGCGATGGTCTGCCGCCCGTGGTGAAACGCATAGCGTTCCGGCTTTTCATCCCCTATGTCGACCGTACGAGGAACTAGTGCCTAGTATCACGTTACAGCCTCCTCAAGAACTGATCCGGACAGTTCAGGAACGCCTTCATCAGCTGCACATGCTCTATATCGTCGTAGGCCACCGGCACCGGTGGCAACCGGTCGAAGCTATAGATCGTCGCCCCGGGATAGGCCATCAGGATCGGCGAATGGGTGGCGATGATGAACTGCCCGCCATCAGCCACGGCGTCCTTGATCATGGCGATAAAAGCCAGCTGGCGTGTGGGCGAGAGCGCCGCCTCAGGCTCGTCCATCAGATACAGGCCATTGGGCACCAAGCGCGCCTCAAACAGCTTCAGATAGCTCTCGCCATGGGAGCGGGCATCGAGATCGCGCCCGTAGCGCTGCTCCATGGCGTTTAGTGAGCTGCGATACGGCATCTTGACGAGGTTCTGGGCGAGGATCGAGCGATCGCGATACTCCTCTTCCAGCTCCTCTAAGCGTTCTTCCATCTCACTGCGCATCTCAGAGAGCCGCTTGGCATAGCTGAAGAAATCTTCCGAGCGCAGGAAGAAGCCGCGCGCGGTCTTCTTCTGCCAGGTCAGGTGCAGACATTTGGCCAGCGCCCGCGCCGAGGCTAGCGTCGGGTCGGTGAGGATACTCTCCGCGCCGACGGTGATCGCGCCCACGGCCGCGGCGATCCCTTCTAGGAGGGTGGACTTGCCGGTGCCATTTTCGCCGACGAAGATGGTGACGTCCGCCTCTAGGCTCAGTTCGCTGAGCCCCCTTAAGAGCGGCAACTCAAACGGATAGCCACTGGCGGCTCTGATGCGTTCACTATCCATGCGAACCGCTCGTAAGTGCTTCAAGTCGACCATCTCCTTGCTTTCATGCCTCAGACACTGCCGAAGCTAGCGTACCATGACTAGATTCGTGGAACCGTCGGGCAATCCCTCCCCTAAAGCCTAGGCTTGTGAGATACGATAGTGATAGAAGGGAAACAATTGGCTCTGACAACCGTATATAATGGTGATGTTGGCATCCGTTGCCAATAAAAAGTGTGGAAAGGATGATCTACATAGTGAAACGGAAGAATGCTCTCATTGTCTTACTCACACTCGTACTCAGCTTGTCTCTTGGCACCGCTATGGCCGATGACAACGCCATCGGGATCTTGGTCAATGGACAGCCGATCGCACAGGAGTTCCCTGCTCGTCTCATCAACAGTACTACCATGGTCCCGGCTCGCCTTGTCAGCCAGGCAGTGGGAGCCCAAGTCGGCTGGAGCGGCGAGTATTCCACAGTGATTATCCGCACGCCAGCCTTTGCGACCGGTCTCCCCATCGATACCCCGGTCAACACAACCCGGGGCGAGGGAACTCGCCTCGAGATCAACGGTCAACTGATCGACAAGGCTCCCATCGTCACCATCGAAGGCCGCACGTACCTGCCTCTGCGCATGATTGGCGAACATCTGGGTGCTGGCGTGGACTGGGACGAGACCACTAACCAGGTCAAGATCACTACTCCAACCCCCGCCAACCCGCCGGTCGTCGCCAACGATCCGATCATGGATCTGCTCCTGAAGACCACCACGAAACAGTCGGCCGCCACTAGCTACGGCTTCACTGGTAAGGCGCAGATGAAGATGGCACTGCCGCTCACGGAGGGCGCTGCCCCCACCGCCATGGATGTCGCCATGGATATGAACGGTGCCTTCGTTAAGCCGGATCAGATGCACTATAAGGTAGCCATGACCATCGCTGGGTTGCCCGAAGTCGATGGCGTGGTTATGCCTTCCCTGCCAGAAACCGAGATGTACATGAAGGGCAGTATCGTTTACACCAAGCTGCCCACCGGACAGTGGATGAAGATGGATCTCGGCCCCTCGACCGACATCGGTGCCCTAACGCAGATCGACCCCGCAGTGTCGATCAAGATGATGCAAGACGCCGATGTCATCCTAACCAAGAAGGATCTCACCGAGAACGGCAAGGAGTATCATGTCGTCACAGCTCGGTTGGAAGGTGCCAAACTGTACGACGCCGTCAGGCCAATGCTTGATCAGTTCGGCATCACCGATCAACTCGGCGCCGAGGAGAAGGCCGAGATGGATCAGATGGTTGAGCAGATGATGAAGACCCTGCGTGCGGAGTACTCTTGCTGGATCAACGCCACGACCAGCGAGACTGACAGGGTGACCATGAACATGTCCATGACGATTGAGGCTGAGGGCATCTCCATGCCCATGGAGATGACGATGGATGCCACTTATCAGTACAACACCGAGGTGAAGATGCCAGTGATCACCCCTGAGATGATCACCGAAATGCCAACTACTGGGCTTCCTTTCTAGCCGCACAGAGAAGTGATAGAGGTGGGATGCCTGACGGCATCCCACCTCTATCTCTTCTGTAGCGATCCTATCACGCTATTCCTACGGTGGCGCCTAAGATGGCGCGCTCCACTTCGCGGAGCGTCCCGCCGTCGCGATCGTCGTCGGCGCGGTAGGAGACAAAGACCAGCGCCTTTACCTGCGGGTAGGCGGTCATCTCAACCAGGGCCGCGCCCAGCTGTTCGCCAGTCAGCCCCCCAGGTGAGGGCAGACCGGCCGCCGGGGCGCAGCTGGGGTCGAGAATATCGAGATCAACATGGACGTAGACCAACTCTTCACGGGCGCAGAGGGCGCGCAGGGCGGCGTGCATCCGCTCGCTGCGCTCGATCAGATCCTGCTCGGTCAGTGTGATCAGACCGTCTTCCAGCACCATCTCCCGCTCGAGGCCGTCCAGATCCCGGAGCCCCGCCATGACGATATCGGGGGACTGCAGAGGGAGCGCTAGCCCATTCTCCTTGCGAAAGCGGTGCAGCGCCTTGCCCGCCGCTACCGCCACCGGCATGCCACCGAGCATCCCGCTGGGGCTGGTCTCCGGGGTGTTGTAATCTCCGTGGGCATCGATATAGACAAGACCTACCCGGCGCGGCAGACTCGGCCATTCATTAGAAGCAGGCCGTTGTAGCCCGCCCAACATCCCCAGGACCCCATTGCAGTCGGCCAAGAGCCCGAGGACGAAGGAGTCGTCCCGGCGGGCGCTGGCCACCAGGTCGCTCAGCCGACTCCCAGCCAGGGCGACACGATTCCAACCACCATAACGGGCATCTTCCTCGGCGCTCAGCGTAACCTCATGGACTCCGGCCACTTGGTGTCCCTGGGCGGCAAGTTTCTCAGTCAAGCCCACCTTGACGATGGTTGCCGGGCCTGATGCCCCACCCCGGCCCTTACCGGCGGTGTTGTACGGTTGTGTGACGATGGTGATAGACATGGTTCATCCCTCCCATGCGTGGTTTGTTGGGTGCACCCTGCCCGCTGCGCCGCCTCACACGAGGAGCAAGGGGCCCTCTAGCTGTTATTTGAACACAGCACTAAGCTCTTCCACCTTTGAGCCGGGGTAGTAGTGTTGGATAATCTGCTCGAAGCTCATCCCGCGCTTGGCTAGGCCTGCCGCACCGTATTGGCTCATGCCTGCGCCATGCCCGTTGCCCCCGCCGCGTATGGTCACTCTTTGGATAGCACCGGTGCCATCACGCTCTAGGTCAAAGACCGCGAAGGCGCTGGGCAGGATGCTGTAGTTCTCGCGAACAGAACCGTCTTGGAGCTTCAGGGCAACTCCAGAACGCCCGCTGAGGTATTGCACGGGCCGCACGGTGAAGCGTATGTTATATTCCTTAATAATCCGATAGGTTCCTTTGCTGCCGATAAGATCTAGGGCCATGATATTACCGCCCTCAGCCCGCTGCGCCACCTTGATATCCTGCAGGGTGCCAATGGGATCCGCCCCAGTAATGGTCTGGGAGACGAACGCTCCTTGGGCGTCTCTGGTCAGCACGAACATCGGCTGAGCCTTCTGTCTGTCCACGAGATTGGCGCGGATGCTGGCCTCCAGCTCTTCCCGAGTCATCGCTATAGCCCAGCGGAAGAAGGGAGAATCGGCATCCGGGGCGCTGATATCACGGCTGCTGAGGAAGTTTGCCATGGCCGCATCGTTGGCAAGGATACCGATGGCGGGTGCCTGCGGCTTGGCGACGAGATAGGGGACTACGGGACCCGGGAACTGATCACCGGCGGACCAGACTTCATGGGCGCTGGCGGTATAGCCGCTGGAGGTAGAGAAGAAACGTGCATCTACCACCTGCCCCTGATAGGTCGGTATCAAGGCGCCTGTATCGTTCACCGCCTGGGTGCTGATCGCTTGCTCGGGAACGTTATTGTAGACCTGGCTGCTGACGCTGTCATCCACATGAGCCCCGTAAGCGGCATAGCCGCTGCCCAGGATACCCGAGACGGCGTACGCCCGGGCAGCCAGCGCCTGCACCTTGAGCGCCTCGAGACCAAAGCTGATCGGCATCTCACTGGGCACCACCGAGTAGAGATACTCGTTGAGCGGCAGCTCATTGATCAGGTTCAGCCCGGCACCTGCGGAGGTCGGAGCGACCTCGAGCTGCCCGCGATAGCTGGGCGCAAAGCCCGCACCAGTACCTCGGCTGATACTGGCGATCGTGACCCTTGGCACCAGGACGCTGGATGCCGTTCCAGTGGGTCGGACGATTAGGCGGGTACTACTGCGCACCAACTCCTTGCCCGAGGCGTCGAAGGCCGCTATCCCCTCGCCCTGGCGGCGGAACGTGGCTACGGCACCGCTGGGCAGTCGGCCAGAAGTCTTGCCGAGGGGGTCGACAATATCGAGACCCAGAGCGGAGCTTGCCTTGACCTCCTGATGCTCCAGACCTCGAAAGTCGGTGGTGCCCAGCACCACACGGACCTTCTCTGGGGACCACGGCTGCAGTTGCACCACCCCATAGACCTTGCTCTGCCAGATGACGGCGGCCAGCCCTTCACTGCCCGGGATTAGCCTGCTCAGCATCGGGGGCCGTGCCGGATTGGCGAGGTTATAGAGTGCAGCATTGGATGCGAGCGGGCGCAGGGCCTCACCTTCGGTCTCAAGAACCTTGCCTGGCACCACGCGCAGCAGTTTGGCTAAGGGTGTGACGACCGCGGGCTCAAAGTGCCGCAGCCGATCATTGAGGACCACGGCAAAGCCAACCTGAGGGCGGTCTTGCGGGATCAGCCCGACCATCATCTCTTGCCCATCGATCAGCAGCCTGCCCTCGCGATCGCTGATCCTGGTAAGTAGAGCAGCGGGATGGGCAAGAACTTTGGGCAGCCCACTGACCTTCCAACCCTGGGCGGTCTTACTCAGGCGGAAGCTCAAGCTCTCGGTCTGATTGCCGGGAAGCGTCAGTGGCATGGTCGCCCGTGTCCGGCCGAAGGGCGCCAGCCACCCAGTCTGCACCGTTGGCTGCCAACGGATGGCCCCAGCCTCAGCCAGTACTGACAGAGATGAGAACGTCGGATGGGTAGGTTCCTTGTGATTAACCAGATACTGCTGGGCGGCGGCTAGATCACCTGCGGCCAAACGCTGCTGCAGGGCCTGAAGTGTGGTCTCGATCTCCTGGCTGGAACGCCAGTGTTCTATGAAATACCAGGTGGAGATTCCCACCATGATCAAGAAAAACAGTAAGAGCGCGGTCGAACGTCGCATGGTCCCCCTCCCTTCTCTTCTACTATACCAGGTATTGGATGCTAATAGCCCATCCACCATGAAAAGTGCTAGAACTGGGGTCTCGGCGCCCAGGCCTGCAGCCAGCGCGCAGTTCTCGGTCCAGCTGTCCCATGCACGCCATAGAAGGCCGGTACATAAGCAGCAGTGCCATCTCCCAGAAGGCGATGACACTGCTGCTCATCCGATCTGTCCCTACGCCTTGACAAACATGCTCTTTCCTGCCCCGCAGATTGGGCAGCCCCAGCTCTCAGGTAGCTCAGCAAATGGGGTACCGGGCTTCACCCCGCCCTCGGGGTCGCCAGCCGATGGCTCGTAGATATAGCCGCAGACGCTGCAGCGGTAGGGCTCGCCTCCAGAGCTGATCGGTGCTGGCTGGGAAGCAGCCTGTTGGGCAAAAGTGGGCGCATTCTTGGGCGATGCGCCGCGTTTGACCTGGTGATAGTAGGCATAGGTCATCACGTCGCCCTGCGCCAGGGTCTCTGCCGCAACGATCTCACCAACAAAGACGGTATGGGTGCCGACGTCCAGCTGCCCGATCACCTTCGCCTCGACGAAGCCCAACGCCTCATCTTCAACGATCGGTGCCCCGGTGCTGCCGATACGGTAGTTGGTACCAGCGAACTTGTCCATATCGCGCCCGGAGTTGAAGCCGAACTTGCCAATCACGGCCATCGGGGTCTCTTGGCGCAGAATGGAGATGGAAAAGGCCCCGCTGGAACGGATATACTCGTGGGTCAGATTGTCGCGGTTGATGCTGACCCCGATGGTTGGCGGCTCGGCAGTCACCTGGAAAACGGTGTTGGCGATCTGGGCGTTAAGCTTGTCCCCTTGACGGGCGCCGATGATGTACATCCCGTAGCTGATATTGAAGAGTGTCTTCAGGTCCATGCTCATCCTCCTTGTACTCAGATTACTTGATGAGTATCTTGTTCTACACCGACCGACAATTCCCTCTAACTGTCATCGTTACTAATAAATATGCCCCACCTATTGCACAACTTAACCATGGCAGGCGAGCGAGGACCTGATTACACCACAACAGCGTCATCTCAGGCGAGAGATGACGCTGTTGACACTTTAGCTAGAGCTATGTCTTCGAGGGCTGTGCAGCAGGCTCAAAGGAGACAAACTCCCAGCCCCTGTACTGTAGAGATCCAATCTCCCCTTCAGTCAAGGCTTCATACTCACGCCGCGATACGACGAACTCGAGCACCCGGCGCAGGTTCGCGAACTGGAAAGTGACCAGGTAGGTCGTCGTGCTAGGCAGGTCCTTGGAGACGATGGTTAGCTGGGTTCGCTTGGCGACTACCATGGCTCGTCGGGCCCTGACACGGCCTTCTGGCCCGTCATCCTGAACCATCGCAATCACGGTGTAGCCAAGTAAGGCGACCACAGCCATAAAGAAGATCCCGATGATCAGGAGCTCCACCTGAGCCTCACCTCCATGCCGGTCGTTCTCTTATATGTACGCACCGACCCAGCCCAACAGACCAGCCCAAAGCGAATATTGGGGACGGTTCTATTTATTCGCTTTTCGCCTGGCGGTTACCGCTGGAGTGATCCGGTGGTGCACCTAAGCGAGGAGCCACGCGCAGAGCCCCGCAAACCGAATAATTCGAACCGTCCCCAACTGTCAAACTAGGAATCCCCCACTGGAAGAACAGCCACGCACCTCACCCTAAGGGGGCGTCGCGTGTGCCATTCAAGGCCCTTGGCCATGGTCGAGTTTGGGACAGGCTCCAGATCACCCGGCGTGAGGGACTCCGTCACAATATACAGAAACCCAGCTGCTAAGCCGTTATGTCCGATCTCATTCTGATCATCAATCCAGAGGCTACTTGGTCGATGAGAAAACGCTCTGGCGAGTTCCGCCCACTGGGTGATCGTGCTTCCAGGACGAAGTACCTCCAGCTCTAGGTTTGAGCCATGGAACCATGGCTGCCCCCAGTCCACAATCCATTCACGCACCGCCTTACACCTCTTCCTGACTGCGTTCAGTTCCTGGACTAACAATAGATAAGCTACAGTGCCGATCTGAGCGTCGCCTTCTGGCACGTCCATTCTCTTTTGCTAGACGTTTCCCCTTGTTCCATACAATCCCTTTCCAGCCCCCGCTCTGTATCTCCCTGGCGGCTGCTCGCCAACGACGACTGTGGCATCGTGATGCAGCTCAACAGTCTTCCGAGTCCAGACGACAGAGGCTGGAGAGGAATATTGGGGACGGTTCTATTTATTCGCTTTTCGCCTGAAGACCACATCGCGGAGTGATCATGGTAGTTCATCTAGGTAGCAGCCATTCGCGCAGCCCAGCAAATCGAATAATTAGAACCGTCCCCAACTGTCACGTGAGAGAACTGATATCGTCGGCTCCGTGCCCGAAGGATACCACACGCCCGGTAGCGAAAGTATGGTGAGCGCGCCGCGCAGGAATGCGGGCTCAGACTGACGTGTAAAGATCAGAGAGGCGGTGCATCGGTGATGAACGAGACCATCAAGAATATCTTGGGAAGAAGATCCGTGCGCAGCTACGCAGCGACCCCGGTGAAGGATGAAGACCTGGCGCTGATCGTGGAGTGTGGGCTATATGCTGCGACCGGAATGGGCCTGCAGCCGTGGCATTTCACGGTGATCACGGACAGGAAGGTTCTGGACATGATCTCGGCAGAAAACAAGAAAGTGCTGCTCAACTCACCCAATGAGCGCATGAGACGCGCGGCCGAGGAACCCGGCTTCGACAGCTTCCGTGGTGCCCCGGTGGCGATCCTTGTCTCTGGCGAGAAGAAGGCAGGCCTAGCCGTAGCCGACTGTGCCAACGCCGTGGAAAACATGGCGATCGCTGCCCACTCCCTGGGCTTAGGCAGCTGCTACCTAGCATCCCATAAGGTCGCCATGTCCACGCCTGAGGGTGCCCATCTGCTCCAGGAGCTGAAAATCCCCGAGGGCTATGAGCCCCACTTCGCACTCTCGATCGGCTATGCCGATCAGCCGCTAGGCGAACGCGCACCGCGCCGCGCCGATACGGTGACCTATATCAGATAGCCACATATCAAGACCACCCGAGGGCTCGGCCTCTCGGGTGGTCCTGTTCTGTCATACGCGCTCATAGTTCGTCCCGCAGCCTACACAGGATCATCAAAAATGTCGAGCCTGGTCATTGCCCCTGTTATATAATGGACTCGGTCGCGCGACCAGCAGAGATCTCAGCCAAAGGCGGTGGTAGGGTGGACTATTCCCTGGCGATCCGGTCGGTCCTCGACTTCATCGAGAGCCGTGTTCTTGATCACCCATCACTGGAGCAGGTGGCCGGGATCACGGGTTTCTCGCTGCCGCACTTCCGGGCAGTTTTCGCCCGTGCCACAGGCCGTAGTATCGCCCGTTATATCGCCAATCGCCGGCTCAGCCACGCCGCCTTTGCTCTCGCCCATACGGATAAACCGGTTGCGGAGATCGCCATGGACTATGGATTTGGCTCCCACGATGCCTTTACCCGCGCCTTCAGGCGCGCTTTTGGCGACCCTCCACTACGCTTTCGTGAACAGCATCGCCCGGTCAATGGCACGCTGATCACCCCTGGTGTCTACGGCCCGGCCGTGCAAACGATGGAAGAGAAGGTGATCTTGATGGATAAGACACACGAACGTACTGGCAACTCGTCCGTTCTCTACGGTATTGCACAGGTTAGCTACTTCAACAAAGATACTGAGGTAACGCCCTTTCCCTCTGCGCTAAAGTCCTGCTTGAGCTTCCTCGGTCAACCGGTGAGCTACCATCAGCTGATGGCGGTGACAGGGGCGGCCTTCCGTCTGCTCTGGAACACCAACTACTGGGACGGTGGCAATGTCGATATCATGGGCATCCGCCCCGATCCCACTGAGCCGCTGCGCCGGGCCATGGCGGCTGTGGGCCGCGACTACACGCTCCTGGTCAAGGAGACGACCGGGCTGGCGCAAGCGTTGCCGAGCGATATCCCCTCCGTCAAGACGGGAGGCAAGCAAGAGTTCCTGGGTCTGATCAAGTATGAACTTGACGCCGGTCGGCCAGTGATCGGCTTTGGCATCGTCGGTCCACCAGAAGCCTGCATCATCACCGGCTATCGCGATGGCGGCGAGACGCTGCTCGGCTGGAACTTCTTTCAGGACATGCTAGAGTTCGCCGCCGATATCAAGAAGGACCCTTGCGGCTACTTCATCCGCCAGGGCTGGTACGAGTATTCCGAGACCATCGCCGTCATGGCGCTGGGTGGACAGATGAACACCCCCACTGAGCGCGAACTGCTGATCGACACACTGCAGTACGCTCTCGAGGTCATGACCGGACCGCAGATCGGGGACCGCGCCGCGGGCCCTGCTGCCTTCGATGCCTGGATCAAAGCCCTGCTCAATGAGCCTGAGTTCCCCAAGGCAGCACCACTGCCGATGCTAATGGAGCGGCTGATGTGCCAGGTCGACGGGGTAACCATGGTTGGCGAGCGCTGGCGAGCCTACCTCTACCTGCGCGAACAGGCCGAGCGCTTCCCCGGGGCCAAGGATGAGCTGGAGCAAGCCGCCTTAGCTTTCCGCCAAGCCCATGGGCTATCGATGCAGATGGCGCAAGCCATTGGCGGCTTCGCCATGGGCGAGAAGCAGGCGGTGAACCTCGGTAAGCGCGAGGTGCGTGAGGAGTTGGTCAAGCTGATCCGGCAGGCCAAAGAGCTGGACCAGCAAGCCGCTTCACATATGCGGAAGGCGCATGAACTGTTGTAGCAGCGCGCGTTGAATCATCCATTTTGCGCAAAGAGGCGCTGATCAAGGTGTAAGCCTTGGTCAGCGCCTCTTTAGGGTTGGCCCCTGATGGCTAACCCCCTTTTTCCCGCGTCTATAGGTTCTTACGGAAGAACACCTCTCCCACGCCACCTTCGTTCATGCCTGCAATAATGCCACACTCGATGAAGCCAACCCGGCGGTGCCAGGACTGTGGCGCTGGTTCATCCGCTTGTGATGAAGAGTAGAGACAACTGTGCCCAGCCTCAGAAAGGTATCGCTCAAGGGCGGGCAGGAGCGCTCGGCCAACTCCGTGCTCTCTGTGCCCCTGTCGAACAAGAATCAGCCCAATAAAAGGTATCTTTCCCCACAGGTAGTCGAGTCGTAGATAACCGATCGGCTTATCTGCTTCTTCCGCTAGCAGGATCTCCTGTTCGCGCAGCTTATAAGACAGTGACGCTGGTGGCAGGTACTTGTCAAAACGCCTGCAAACGTCCTCGTCGCTAACCGCTGCAAACCTAACTCGTATGGTGGTCATGGTCAGCTCAGCCCTCCTTTGGCTCTCTACTTCTGCACCCATGCCAGTGGGTGCGAGGCGCTCACCATTAACCGCGGAGGATGACTACAACTGCAGACCCCCATAGTCGGCCGCTATGGCTCAATCCAGTAGCGCATGACCATCTTCCGGTCTTCGTCGGAATAGACCTCATTCTCTAGGACGCCACCGTTGTGTAGTATGACCTTCTGCGATCCGACGTTGTCAGCGTCACAGGTGACAAGCACCCTGTTCAGGCCCATCTCCCGGGCTTTCTGAAGTGTCATCTTCAGCAGCACGGTACCGTACCCATTTCTCCTCTGTGACGGCGGAACATCATAGCCGATATGCCCGCCCACGATCTCATTCTCTGCAGTGAGATAATGGCGGAGGCGGCTGGTCCCGAAGATCACTCTCCGGCTGTCATCTATCAGCCAAAACGAGGATTGTGGCGCCCTATCTGGTGCCAGACTGTCGCCGTCTGCATCCGCTTTTACCGCTCTGATGTACTCTCCAAAATCGAAATGGCGGTCCAGGTCTAGGCCCCGCTCTTCCAGCTCCCTCTGGTAGCAGCGTTCGCCGTGGGCGCGATAGTCTTGGGCTGCGGTGATAAACGCCTCGGCCATATCAATGGATGGGCTGATCAGCTGCGTACTGCAACACCTCACTGCTCTATGATAGCTCTCTTCTTCATCATGCCAGTGGCATTCTCCTCTCGGAGAAACAACTGAGTGCCCGGCACTCAGTTGTTTCATATCTAGGTGGTGCGCTTATCCGTTCTTGTGACTATCAGGAGATAAGCAATGACCACCTGTCTCGTCTTCGTCTTTACTCATTCAGTCGAGCTCTGTGTATTCCTCGTGAACGAGTTGAACTGCGTTCCCTGATAGTTGAGCACGCCGACATCTCCTTCGGCAATCATCCCGAAGTCCTGGCCCTTGACGCCAAACTCAATCCTGTCGCCGCTCTCGAACTCGAAGGTTAGGTAATAGGACGTTCTGGCACTGAAATCGCCCCCACCTCCTGAGACCTCCGTGCGCTTGGCCACAACCCTCACCAGCTCGCTCTGGATCGGGCTGCTCTGGTTCTCAAGATGGGTGTTGAGAGTCGAGAGCATCCCATAGCCAACCATGCAGGCTCCGAAGATGAAGAAGATCCATATCAAACCGTCCATGCTATCCCAGCCTCCTACCTATTCGCTTAAGTATAAGTATGCGAGACCACGTCAGGGAGCTAGAACAGGCTACCCGACAACACCACAAACGACCGGATTAGGCTCCCTGCCGCCTTGGCGAGGCCCACTTGGCCAATGCCGAACAAGAGCCCAGTGACGAAACGCAAGATGTTGTTGCTCGCGCGGTACCCCATGGACTGTGTGTAGCCGTCGAGCACCATGGGCAGCAGGAACAGCATCGACCAAAGCAGGTTTAGCTTGAGGATGTGCAGTAAGAACAGCGGGATCGTGCAGTAGCCGAACAGCATGCCAGTGCAGCGTGCGCAAACGGGGAACTGCCTTCCCCGGAAGAAGAAGGACCGCTCCGGTCGCCGATGGCAGTAGAACGGGCCCCATGGTTTGAGCGCTGGCACGCTGCTTAACGTATCTTTGATACCTGTCATCAGGAGGCCACCGCAAACAGTAGCGATAGGACGATCCAGGCCACAAAGGAGTATATGGTGAGCTGGCAGGCTTCCTCGGCTTTATGCGGCTTATCATCCTTCCACACGAAGTAGAGAATGATCCCAAGCAATGGAGAGAAACACAGATTCCCAAGGAAGATCGCGACCTTTTCGCCGCCATCCATACTAGGGGGCATGTGATTGGAGTTGCTGCCTGGTTCGGTCCGGGCCGCACCACAGCTGCCGCAGTACCGATTGCCCTCGTCGTTGACCGCGCCGCACTTTCTACAGTACCAAGGCATCGCTTTCACCTCCACCGACGTATGTCCAGCAATCGTGGGGCTGGCACCTATAGCATCCTATGCGCTGACGGTCGCTGTACGACCCCAGCCTGTTCCATCTCCCACCGCCGATCGGCGCCTGCCTTTCGCCGTCATCCTTCATTTGACTTATTCAGGTAGCTATTGTCCTGAGGCCATCAGCAGCGTTCCGCTGATCGTCCACATCATCAAGGCGAAGAACGTGCATGCCCAAATGGCTTCCGATCCCAAGGGCTGTTCTGTCTTGATGCGCTGCAAGATAATGATAAGGCTGGCCATAAACTGATAAGCAAAAAAGGGCATCCCGACGATCGGGGCCCAGAAGATAAGGCTAGACATCCGGATCCTCCCTCCATACATCCTGAGTTCACATGAATTCGCGCACGGCGTGCTCCTTTGGTATTCGTCAGACTCTCTCTTCACTTGGACGGCGAGCAGCTACCAAACGTTCCAAAAATGTCACTATGTGGAAATTGCTCGGTTTGCAGGCATGGATGCCGCGCGAATTGGTCATACACTAGGGATGTCATAAGGTCTCTTCACAGGAGACACATGCAAGGGCACCCTGTAGAACCTTGGTCAGATCAAGGTCTACAGGGTGCCCTTTGAAAGGTAAGTGTCAGACAGCAGTGGGCGAGAAGGCGGAAGTGCTCCTATCCTTCGTGTTAGCTCGATGGAGTTCCTCGTGTATCGGACAGAATAAGGAGTGGTTCTGCGGGGATCACGCTGTCTCTCTACTGACGCGCTCTAGACAGTCTCGCTCATCCCACGCAGCAACCGAGCCCCCAAGTCAAACGCCCTCTCGCAGTCGCTGGGGAACTGCTCCTCGCGCACCTTCTGCTTATGCTCAGCATCGATCCCCGATGCCTCATATCGGGAGTAGTCGTCGAATTGATAGGTGTCGCAAGCGGTTAGGTACTCCGACGGTCCGCCTAAGAAGCGCTCCAGCCGACCCTTGATCTGCTCGAATGCCTGCTGGTAGCCGATCTTGGTTAGCAGTTCCTTCGGCACGTTCATCGTGTAGACGAAGGCCGTGGCAAGCTTGCTGGGGAACGCCGGCGTGCGGTCTTTGTTGTAGGAGAGAGGGGCAAACAACAGTCTCTCCAGCAGGCAGAGCATTTGACCGGTGACATTGCCGAAATAGATCGGGGATCCGAAGATCACCGCATCACTGGCGATGATCTTGTCGATCACGGGATAGAGATCATCCTTCACTGCGCAGCGACCGGCAGGGACTGATCCCTTGCGCTTGCAGGCAAAGCAGCTGATACAGCCTGTGTACTTCAGTTGGTAAAGGTGGATCAACTCCGTCTCTGCCCCCTGCGACTTTGCCCCATCAAGGGCCTTCTGCAATAAGGTGGCAGTGTTCCAGGATATGCGTGGACTCCCATTGATCGCCAAGACGTTTGCCATAAGTCACTCTCCTATCTGGATCTGATTTGGTGTGTCGAGATACGGGTTATCCCAGAATTGCTTCGGCGAAGGGCTTGCGGTCGACCGCCCCATCCTGACCACAGCCGCTCATGCTAGCTGAGCTTCTTAACCACATAGTAGCCGTCAACGATCTCCCGGCACCACTCTACCCATATCTTAGCTGGACACATACAATAGCCGAGAGCATGCCACATGGGGAGCGCCTGCAGTTTGTCGTTGCTGCTCCAGGCTCGGATCTGCGTGTAGCCATTTGCTTTGGCCCACTCCTCACAGCGAGCGATCATCGTCGTAGCAATCCCCTGTCGACGGTAGGGTTCGAAGACACTGATCACATCGATATAGGCGTCGGTTGCCGCGAGTGGTTTGGTCCAGTTCTTGGGATAGACGGAGATGAAGCCGACTATCTCATCACCAGCGAGGGCGGCCAGCGAGAACCCACCATCGCCGACATGGAGAGCGGCCAGTTCGCCCTTGCTGATCGTATTTTTCATCTGCTCTCTCACTGCGGCATCGATCTCTTCATAGCGGATTGCATGTTTCTCCATCATCTAGCCCTCCTTGTTGACGATCATCCAGTATTTGAAGACCTCGCCGTAACCCGGCTCGACAAATTGCCCCCATTGGAAGCCGTTCTTCAGCATGAATTGGTGCGACTCGCTCTCAAGGTTATATCGGTCACCGTAGCTGATGATCATCCCACCGTGCTTGGTTACCCGCCGCAGTTCTGCCATCTCCTGTTCGGGATAATCACCCAGCACATGTCCAGCCATCACGATATCGACGCTGTCATCGGGCAGTGGGATCCTCTCGATCAGACCATCGATCGGAAAGACGTGTTGGTAGCCCAGAGCAGCAGCTTTGTCGCGGATGAACTGTCGGTTGCGCCAGACCGGTTCGACGGCCATGACCGCCTTGGCCTCAGGTGCGGCAA
>CAYOCI010000002.1:88053-105840 GCA_964402415.1 uncultured Clostridia bacterium | reverse complement strand
CAGTTGATATTCGCACCCTTCCGCATCCCGGCTTTCCGACCGATCTTCAGTCACCGATGATGGCTCTGTTAGCGGTGGCCCAGGGGACCAGTATGGTCACCGAGACGATCTTCGACGGACGCTACAAGCACGTCGATGAGCTGCGGCGTATGGGGGCTAACATCAAGACCGAAGGTCGTACGGCGGTGGTCAAGGGCGTCCCCCGCCTTACCGGGGCTGTCGTCCAGGCAACGGATCTGCGCGCCGGGGCTTGTCTGGCGCTAGCCGGTCTAATCGCCGACGGCATCACCGTGGTAGAGAACGTCTTCCATATCGATCGTGGCTATGAGTCGTTCGAGAGCCAGCTGCAGCAGTTGGGAGCCCGCATCGAGAGGGTGAATCAGTAAGACACTAACATGAAATGAGTCCCTAGTCAGTCCTTGGTCCCTAGTTCCTAGTGGGCTATGGCGAAGGGAGACAGTTTCATCCTCTGTGGCGCTGCAAGACGGCATGGGGAACTAGTGTCTAGTGTCCAGAGAACGGGAGGAGCGATCATGAAGCAGTCCGTGGCTGTACTTGTCGGCCATTCAAGCGAACGTGAGGTGTCGCTGAAGACATCCCGGGGTATTCTCAAGGCTCTGGAGGAGCGCGGCTACCGCGCCGTCTTGATGGAGATCGATCGTGGTCTTCCGAATCGGTTGCTTTCCGAGAGCATTGATGTGGCATTTATAGCCTCCCATGGCAAGCATGGGGAGGATGGGACAATCCAAGGACTGCTGGAGATCCTCGGTATCCCCTATGTAGGATCCGGTGTACTGGCCAGTGCGCTTGCTCTAGACAAGGTAATGTCCAAGAAGGTCTTCGCGACTGAGGGGATTCCAAGCCCCGAGTATCATGTTGTTGATGGCCGTCAGATGAAGCAGAGCGAGGTAAAGGGATTGGTGCAACGAATCCTTGCCGAGAACCCACTGCCAATGATCGTCAAGCCCAGTGACCAGGGATCAACCATTGGACTCACCGTTGTTCGGTCAGAAGAAGAGCTTTGGCCAGCACTCACCACCGCCGTACAGTACGATCAACAGATCTTGGTGGAACGCTACATCAAAGGAGTAGAGCTCACAGTGGGGGTGATCGGCAACGATAGTCCCCAGATACTCCCTTGCATTGAGATTGCGGTGCCCAAAGGACTTTATGACTACGAAGCGAAATACACCATGGGTATGAGCGAGCACATTATCCCGCCCAGACTGCCAGCAGGCGTGATCGCCGAGGTAGAGAGCCTGGCCCTACGGTCACATCAGGCCTTGGGTTGTCGGGGGATCTCACGGACAGATATCATCGTTGACGCCAATGGGCAGCCGTGGGTGCTCGAGGTAAATACACTTCCTGGAATGACTGAGACTAGTCTGGTGCCCGATGCAGCTCGTGCAGCAGGCATAAGCTATGCGGATCTCGTTGAGAAGCTGGTTCAGCTCGCGCTCGAATAGGATGGCCTGAAGCGAGTGCAAGACGGTCTATAGAGTTCAGAGCCCCCACCCCGGTGTGGCATCGGGGTGGGGGCTGCAAAGTCGAAAGGAAGGTGTTGACGGCTGTGGCACGCAAGGGTAACCTAGAGACAGTGAATGGTGGCCAGGCTGACCAGCCGCCCGCACCGCAGTCCCGCCAATCCGGCAAGGTGGTAGCCATGGTAATCGGACTTGTCATGGTTGCTCTTATTTTCTGCTGGCAAGTGGTACAAGCTTCCTCGATCTTCTTGATTGAGAGCATCGTTGTCGTGGGCAACAGTCAGGTGCCCGAGGACGAGGTCATCCGCTGTTCCGGCTTAGCTCCCGGGCGGCACATACTCAAGGTCAATACGAAGGAGATCGTGACCGAACTGGAGTCTCATCCACAGATACGCGAGGCCAACGTGCACCTGCAGTTGCCCAATCGCGTAACGATCCAGATCGGTGAACGCAGTGCGGTTGCCGTGATCCCTTACTTCAACAACTTCGCCGCCGTTAGCGAAGATGGAGCCGTCGTGCGGGTGGTCAACAACCTTACGGCACTGAAACTCCCCATCCTGACTGGCATGCCACTACCGGTGACTGGGGTCGGTGAGCGCTTCCCCACCTCGGATGGATTTCGCCAAGGCATCCACGTACTGCAATCGCTGAATGAGGCCGTCCGGTCACAGATATCAGAGCTCAATATCTCGGATCCGCGAGGTCTTATCCTTTTTACTTACGACAACATTCCGGTTCATCTGGGACAAGGGCTAAATGTATCGCGCCGGGCAGACGCGCTGCGGGAGATCCTGGACAGCATCCGGGTAAGCGGCCTCAGTGGCGGGTTCGTTGACCTGACTGGTGACGGAGCTCCGTTTTACCGCTCACTGCAATCGCCGCAACAGAAGGAGGTGGGGCGCTGATGTGGTTGCCTCTCATCGGATTGGCGCTAGGGGTTTTCCTTGGCCTCAAGGTGGCTATCGAGGTCCCGGCAGGTTATGCCAACTACACAGCTATCGCGGTCCTGGCAGGGCTGGACACTGTCTTTGGCGGGATTCGCGCCGGGCTGGAAGACCACTTTGACAACCTCGTGTATGTCACTGGCTTCTTCACTAACGCTTTGTTAGCTGCTGGTCTGGCCTTTGTCGGCGACCGTCTCGGGGTCAATCTCTATACAGCGGCCCTGTTCGCCTTCGGCTTTCGCATCTTTCAAAACCTGGGTGTTATTCGTCACCATCTGTTGGATAGGTGGAGAGGTCATCCCTAGACCCCGTCGCGAGACGGGGCTGACTATCGCCCTTGGCATACCAAGGGGCTGGCTCAATCTGCTTGAGCCAGCCCCTTTTTGCTGTAATCAGTAGCACCCCGTGCGATTAGGCGGATACCCCACCCCCACCAGCCAAGAACCGGAGTAAGAGAGTGCCCTGCACCAGCAGCCACTTCACTCCGATCATGCCCGCCAGGAGGAAAAAGGCAGTGCGGTAGTTTGAGAAGAGCGGCAGCGATCTCCCCACGAGCATGATCACGGGCAGAAGAAACGAGATGGCGCCGAGCGGCATCAGGATGTTGAGGACAAGTTGGGGCATGATGAACTTGCCATCGACCATATCACGGGTGCCCGCCAGAATGGACATCGAGAGGCCGATGGCCCAGAGAACGTAGAAGGCGGCTCGGTCACTGCGGATGAAGGGCAATCTCCGTCCAGTTATCACCAAATAGACGATCAGCAAGGCGAGAAGGGCCACACAGTAGGAGACTAAGCTCAGAGTACCGTTCTTCATCTTTCTCCTCCTTATTAGTGGTTCATGATTAGGCGTTCATGGCCATCAGCCGCAGGATCAGCTTTTCCAGCACTTTGGCCAGAGAGTTGAGTAGGGGGTTCAGGCGGATGGGCAGATAGTAGTCCTTCTTGCCGTCGTAGAATCTTCTGTCAGCCGGGAAATGCTCCCCAGCATCCTGCGCATTCGACTTCATAAACCGGAACTGCATAATATTGATCAGCCGGGGTGGGCGGTTCTCCTTGGCTTGAATGGCTGCATAGAACTCGTGGGCGATCTTCTCAATCTTCTGCACCGTCTTGGCAGTCGGTGGAAGCGACGGGTGTTGCATCATAGCAAGGGTCCTAACCGAAGTCGCACCCCAGGAGCGAACTATCTTCTCTAGATACGCCAGCGTCTCAGCGAGACCGCCGCCACACGAGGTGGTGACCAAGAGAAACTGCTTGTCGAAGAAGCAGGGGCGGTGGCAGAGGTAGGAGAAACGGTCGATGAAGTTCTTCATCAGGGCAGTCACATTCTGTGCATACGATGGTGTTGCCAAGATGATGCCATCGGCAGCGACCATCTTCGCCGCCAGCTCAGCGCCCCTATCCTTGATTGGACAGCGCTCCTCGCCATGGGAGATGCAGACGAAGCAGCCCCGACAGAGTTCCAGACCTCCGTCCTTGAGGAAAAGATATTCGAGCTCCACGTTATCGCCAGATTGCTGCATGATCCCCGCTACCTGCTGAACCAACCTGTAAGTATTGCCCTTTCTAGGGCTGCCAATGATCGCCAGCAGCTTCATGCCCCCACCCCATTCTCAAGCTTGATTGCCTCACACACAAATTTCACGTGCGCAAACATATGCTGGACGGCCGGCATGATATCGTTGTCGTCCACGGCCAGCAGCATGCGCTCTAACGAAGCACCCAATAGGCCACACTCCAACTCATTGGCTAGCAACGCGGGATCCAGTGGCTTGATTAAGCCGCACTGAACCATAACTCGGAACGCCTCAGTATAGTATTCGGTTGCCCTACCGATCATCTCGGAGAGAACGAAGTCGCGTGCCCGCTTGTCGCGGAGCATCTCGAGGTAGACGATCTTCCACATCTTCTGCACCGAGGGAGTGATATGGTTGCGTAGGTTGAGCAGCTGCTGAGTGAAGAACTGCTCAGGCGTCAGCCCGATCAGGTCTCGTTCAATGCGGGCAAGATCGTAGACCGCTTTGCCGAACTCCTCGCGGAACTTGATGATGATTGCATCCAATAACTCATCTTTGCCACGAAAGTGGTTGTAGAGCGAGCTCTCGTTTATGCCTACGTGACCCGTGATGTTGCGGATCGATACAGCAGCCGCCCCACTCTCGGCAAATAGCTCAATGGCTGCATCCAGGATCCGGTCACGGGTGTTTCCCTCTCTTTTTATCAACACCGCGCCTCCAATAACAAACGTTCGTTTATCTATTGCAAATATACACGAACGATCGTTGGTTTGGCAATGTTTGTGGAATAAGTATCCAAATACTACAGACCGCCTCCAAGAATATTGGGGACGGTTCTAATTATTCGCTTTTCCGAAGGAGATCCAGCCTGGGGGACGAAAGAAGCAAGGGAGACGCAAGATTGTTGTTCAACGATGCTCGACTACTCTGCAGCAGGGGAGCGATGGGATGCCAAGGACAGCCCGCCAGGGGAGCAACAGTGGGATCTATCACGTTATGGTGCGAGGGATCAACAGACAGGATATCTTTCTGGATCACGAAGACTACGAACGTTATCTGAGCACTCTCAGTGTGGTAAAGGCACGTAGCGGCTGCCGAATCCACAGCTACTGCCTGATGAATAACCACGTTCATCTGCTGCTACAGGAAGGCGAGGAGAAGCTTAGTCAGGTAATGAAACGGATTGGTGCCTCCTACGTGCGCTGGTACAACACAAAGCGTCAGCGGGTCGGTCACCTGTTTCAGGACAGGTTCCAGAGCCAAGCTGTCGAAGATGACGCCTATCTGCTAACCGTTGCGCGTTATATTCACCAGAACCCGGTCAAAGCAGGGCTCGCCATTGACTACCCGTGGAGCAGCTATCAGACCTACGCGCTCCCAGAGCAGAGCTCGGGCGGCCTTGTGGACACCGATCTCGTGTTGGGGGTAGCGGGAGGGCGGCAGCAGTTCATCGAGGATAGCGCCGCGGAGGTCGTCGCAGTCCAGGCGCTGGAAGATTGCCATCCTGTCAGCGACGAGACTGTGGGTGGGATATTGCGTGAGTTGCTCGGCGGCCAGGTCCCGGGGGCACTGAAGGTCATGAAGAAGAGGGAACGAGACGAAACCGTCCGTCAGCTCAGAAGTCTGCCCGGAGTGACTTGTGCTCAGATCGCGAGGATCACCGGTCTCTCGCTTAGCGCTGTCCTGAAGACGTCGAAGACGGATTGAGATCAGGCCGACAGGCAGATGGGCCAAAAGGAACAATTAGAACCGTCCCCAATTGTCAAGTGAGTAATTAGAACCTTCCCGACCGGTAGCTTGCACTTGTCTTGTGCTCCCCCCAAAAATGTAAAAAAGTGCGTACCGAGCAAGGGAAACGACAAACACCCGGCGAATATGCAAAGGTATAGGAATCGGACAAGCGTCTGCCAAGGAGGTCGGTAGATTGCCACGAAGGGAGATCATCGTTGGCTTAGATGTCGGCACAACCCACGTCCGTGCGATCATCGGTGAACTCACCGCCAAAGGTGGCGTTAACATAATCGGCATCGGCTGCGCCCCGTCTGAAGGTATCAAGAAGGGGGTTATCGTTGGTCTTGACGCGGCAGCCCGCTCCATTCGCCAGGCCGTCGACACGGCTCAACGGATGGCGGGGGTCGAGGTCAGCTCAGTTTATCTGGGCGTCAACGGCAGCCATATCGCATTGTCGACCAACCGAGGCGTCGTCGCCGTAGGACGAGACGATAAGGAGATCACCCACGAGGATCTAGCGCGGGTTATGCAGGCATCACAGGTCATGGCACTGGGGCAGGAGCGAGAGGTCATCGAAGCGATCCCCAAGCAGTTCATCGTGGATGGCTACGAGGGCATTCATGATCCTGTGGGCATGCTGGGGGTGCGCCTTGAGGTCGAAACGCTACTGATCACCGGGTCGAGCAACTCGATTCAGAATCTGGTTCGTTGCGTCCAAAGAGCTGGTTATGTCGTCGGAGAGATCGTCCTGACTGGTTTGGCGAGCAGCGAAGTGGTGCTGAGCTATGATGAGAAAGAGCTGGGGGTAGCGTTGTTCGATATCGGTGGTGGGACTACCGAGATCAGTGTCTTCCGTGATGGTTGTCTTCAGGCGGTTTCGGTACTGCCCCTGGGTGGGGATCTAGTCACCAGTGATATTGCCATGGGGCTCCGTACTCCGCTCAGTGAGGCAGAGAAGGTCAAGTGCCAGTACGGGGTGGCGAGCCTGCGCACAGCGCAGGATGATGAGATCTTCGAGGTCGCCAATGTTAGCGGCACTGAGACACGAAGGATCTCCCAGCGCATTCTCACGGGCATTATCGAACCGAGGGTTCAGGAGATACTGGAGATTGCATCGCGTGAGCTTCGCCGGCTAGGCTATCAAGACATGCTGCCCGCTGGCCTTGTCTTGACTGGTGGCCTCGCCCTGACGCGCGGCGTCTGCGAGCTGACAGAAGAGATGGTGCATCTGCCCGTCCGTGTTGCGCTTCCCGATTTCATCGGTGTGGACAACCCTATCTTTACAGGTGCTGTAGGTATTGTTGTCTATGCGGCTCGGCACAGACGGGCTCTGACCGAGGTAGCTGCCACCAAGCCGACCAAGACAGGATTCGTGGAGAAGCTGCGAGCTTGGTGGGACGATTTTCTAGAGTAACGCTTCAGAGCTCGCCTGCTTTGGGAGAGCAGCTTTGGGAAGTAGCGGAGCATCATCGCGGGCGATGATGGCTCAGTTCACTCGCACAGTAGTCCAGAGTCTCCCACGCTAAGATAAACAAAGATGCTCGAGGGCATAAGGAGGGCCATATATGCTGGAAATGGAGTTGGACGTGCAACAGCTTGCGAAGATCAAGGTTATCGGGGTCGGCGGCGGCGGGGGTAATGCTGTTAACCGTATGATCGAGTCTGGACTTCAAGGTGTTGAGTTCATTGCCGCCAATACTGACGCTCAGGCACTGGCACACTCCAAGGCTGATGTGAAGATTCAGCTCGGGGCTAAACTCACGGGTGGGTTAGGGGCAGGTGCCGTTCCGGCGGTCGGCGGAAAAGCTGCGGAAGAGAGCAGAGATGAGCTTGCACGCGCGCTCAAAGGCGCTGATATGATCTTCGTTACTGCAGGAATGGGTGGCGGTACCGGGACTGGTGCTTGCCCAGTGGTGGCGCAGATCGCCAAAGAGCTCGGCGCGCTGACCGTTGGCGTTGTCACGAGACCGTTCTCGTTTGAGGGGCGAGTCCGCAATGCCAAGGCAGAGGAGGGCGTCGCCAACCTAAAGGCAAAGGTTGACGCTTTGATCACCATACCCAACGACCGCCTGATGCAGATTGCCGATAAGAAAACCTCTTTCTTGGGGGCATTCGGTCTAGTGGATGATGTACTGCGGCAGGGCGTACAAGGAATCTCAGACTTGATCTCTGTACCCGGGCTTATCAACCTTGACTTCGCGGACGTCAAGTCGATCATGTCCGAAGCTGGTTCGGCTTTGATGGGGATTGGCCATGGCAGTGGGGAAGGACGCGCTTCAACTGCAGCCAAACAGGCGATCTCCAGTCCTCTACTTGAGACCACCATTGACGGGGCAAGGGGTATTCTGCTCAGCATTGCAGGCGGAGCGGATCTGAGCTTGTCCGAGGTTACTGAGGCAGCTGATATTATCTACCAGGCTGCTGACCCTGAAGCCAACATCATCTTTGGTACCGTTATCGACGAGGGGCTCCAAGACGGAGTGCGCGTGACTGTGATCGCCACGGGCTTTGATGCTCGTCCTATCCCTAAGCCAGCGGTCGATAAAGAGAAGGAGAAAGAGAAGCCAGTCATTAATCCGGTTGAGCCCAAATTCGCTGGGGGCAACCTTGATATTCCAGCTTTCCTTAGAAAACGCGGCAACCAATAGCCTATGGTAGCCAGGCACCTTCGATGGACTAATAGCAGTGACTTATTGCGTTCGCACACCCCCTGTATGGGGGTGTGCGTTTTCATACTGAATTTCTTGTCTCATGCCATCAACTGACAAACTTCTCTCGTTCGTTACGCTATAATCAGGAATGAACCGTATGAATGCGTAAGTCTCAGATACGCGAACACGTAGTGCCTGCTCTTATTGGACAACCGAATTAGCTCCATGTACTGCTTCTAGGCAGCCTGTGTTTCCAATTGGCCGCTTGAAGGGGGTGGCTGTCGCGACGCAGATTTTTCTTGACGACCTCATACTCTACAACCTGCTGATGAATGGGTTGTTGTTAGCGGTCACAGCATACCTGCTCCGTGAGACCACCAAAGGGTGGCGCCTGCTGATGGGGGCAGGGTTAGGGAGCCTTTACCTCATCACCTTCTTCATCCCCGGGCTGCGCGCGCTGACCAGCGTGTTAGTCAGGCTGGCCTGCCCGATCCCCATGGTCTGGCTGGCGTTCCCCAACCGCCACCCTGTTCAACTGCTGCGGCTGTGCGGCACCTTCTATCTAGTATCCATGGCCGCAGGCGGAGTCAGCTTAGGCTTCTATTATCTCTCTCGCACCACTCCCTGGTGGTACCGCGGCCTAACAACTCTGCGCGGACTGCCATCATGGTTGCCTCTGGCCGGGGTGATGGTGTTGTTCTGGCTGATGCGCTGGTTCGTGATGATGACGCGTCCGCTCTGGCGCCGCGTCGGCCGCGAATACCTCGTTCGGATCACTCTGGACGGTCAGACGATTACGGTTAAGGCGTTGCTGGATAACGGCAACGAGCTAAGGGATCCTGTCAGTGGCCGGCCTGTGATGATCGTTGATCATCGCCAGCTCACGATGCTCTCTATTCCGCCGACGTATGCCGGCTCTGATCATGATGTCTGCGCTTTAGCTGAGCAATTTGCTGAGACCGCCTTAGCTGATCGCATTCATCTTGTGCCCTATCGCACCGTCGGACGAAGCTCTGGAATCCTCTTGGCTTTGCGCCCAGAGAGCATTGCCGTTCTGGCCGACGATGGCGAGCGGCTAATGACGCAACTCCTGGTTGGAATTGGGCATCATCTAGCCCCGTCTGGCCAGTCTTACCAGGCTCTGTTGCCGTCGGCGGCAGCTGACGTGCTCTCCTCACCTGGGACACCTCAGGCGGCGAGCCACGCCACCTAGAGTCGTGGCTAGTAGGGGTGATCGAGCTAGATGCAAAGTGCCCTGGTCGATGCTTCGTGGTTGGTTTGTTCTTCAGGTGTGGAGGTGGAAATGATGCTACCATGGCATAAGAGGACGAAGTTCGCTCTGCAACTGTTTACCATTCGTCTCCTGCAAGCCCTAGGGATTGATACGGAGCAGGTGATACACTTCGTCGGCAGTTCAGAGGCGCTGCCCCCGCCACTATCACCGGACGAGGAGAGCTATCTGCTCGATCGACTGCAAAAAGGGGATCAAGCAGTCAAGACCATCCTGATCGAACGCAACCTACGGTTAGTTGTGTACATCGCCCGCAGGTTCGAGAATACGGGTGTTCATGTCGAGGACCTGGTCTCGATCGGGTCAATTGGCCTAATCAAAGCGGTCAATACGTTTGATCCTGCCAAGAAGATCAAGCTGGCCACCTACGCGTCCAAATGCATTGAGAATGAGATCCTGATGTACCTGCGCCGCAATTATCGCCTACGATCTGAGATCTCCTTTGAGGAACCGCTCAATATCGATTGGGATGGCAACGAGCTCTTACTTAGGGATGTGTATGGTACCGAGGACGATATCATCCATCGCAATCTCGAAGAGGAGATCGATCGCAAGCTGCTCCATGCTGCCATGACGAAGTTGAGCGGGCGAGAACGGCAGATCATGGAGCTACGTTTTGGTCTCAATGATGGAGCAGAGAAGACTCAAAAGCAGGTAGCTGACCTATTGGGTATCTCGCAATCCTATATCTCTCGTCTGGAAAAGCGCATTATCAAGCGTCTGCGCAAAGAGATGAACAAGCTCGAGTGAGAGCAATATACAGAGTCGAGGTAGGCAAGCCGCGGAATCCGTGGCTTGCTCTTTCATTAGCAACAGGCGGCAGCTCCGGAATAAACCCCCTATGGCCGGTGAATACTGTTCATGAACCTTCATGACCTGTTCACGAAGGCTCCATGCGGGTTTCGATTGTAGCCTAGGTTCGGGGGTGCGCCAATGATTAGCAAAGTCGAGATCTGTGGGGTTAACACTTCTCAGCTCCCAGTTTTGTCCGGTGCCAAGATGCGCGAGCTGTTTGTCACGCTGCGGGCTGGCGATGAAGGGGCACGAAATCAGCTTATCAATGGCAACCTGCGACTGGTACTATCCGTGATTCAGCGTTTCAACAACCGCGGAGAGTATGTTGACGATCTGTTTCAGGTGGGTTGCATCGGACTAATGAAAGCCATTGACAACTTTGACCTCGGTCAGAATGTGAAGTTTTCGACCTACGCCGTCCCGATGATCATCGGTGAGATTCGCCGCTACCTAAGAGATAACAACCCGATCCGCGTGAGCCGCTCCCTGCGGGATATCGCGTATAAGGCGCTTCAAGTTCGAGATGTCTTGGTAAGCAAAAACGCTCGCGAACCATCGGTTGCTGAGATCGCTGAAGAACTTAGTGTCCCCCGCGAGGAAGTGGTGTTTGCCCTTGATGCGATCCAAGAGCCGATCTCACTTTTTGAGCCGATCTACCACGATGGGGGCGACCCTATCTTTGTCATGGATCAGATCAAAGATCAGAAAAACTTGGACGAAAATTGGCTCGAGGGCATTGCTATCCGCGAAGCGTTGGAGCGACTCAATCCGAGGGAGAAACTGATCTTGACGTTGCGCTTCTTCTCCGGCAAGACGCAGATGGAGGTTGCTGAAGAGATCGGCATCTCCCAGGCCCAGGTCTCACGCTTGGAGAAGGCAGCACTCAGCCATATGAAAAAGTATGTCCGCTAAACGAGGTGGTCGCCATGCGCAGCTTGGTTGCTTGGTTCTTCCTGTTCCTAACCCTGGTCTTCCTATGGCATGGATCAATCTCTGTCAATGCGTATAACACCCACAATCTCAGCCGTGCGCCCAGGTCACAGATGGCGATGCACAACGACGCCCCCTCTCGGTAGGGGGCGTTCTGTTCATTACCGGGCAAGTCTCGCATACAGTGTGATAGGGAGCAGAGTCTACCGTGGTACTTCCAGCCCAAAATCGCTTACCAGATGCACACCCGCTGCTAAGTTCCATATGCTTGCTGTGCGCATGGGCACATGGGTATCATAGCGTGCTCCTCGTGGGCTGTAGATGAGTATGCAGGGAGGAGAATAGATGGTCAAGATATCGGATCTACGGGACAAAGAGGTCGTCAACGCCACCGATGGACGTCGGTTGGGCTATTTTGAAGACGTGGAAGTTGATCTGGAAGCAGGACGCATCAGCGCGTTTGTTATTCCCATGCGGGCCAAGTTCCTAGGGGTGTTCGGCAGGGAGAACAGCTTGGTGATTAGCTGGACGAAGATCGTCAAGATTGGGGTGGATGTGATCCTGGTCGAACTCTCGGCTGACGAACTGCCACCTGAAGAGGACGAGGACCTCGAGTGACTGTCTATGTAAGAAGGGTTGCCAAAAAGCTGCTTGCTTTGGGCGACCCTTTCTGTTTCGCCAAAAAACTCGATTTCAGCGCAGGAAACGACATAATGGGTGTAGAAAATAGGGAATCCACAACAGCTTGTGGTTGTGGTTTGGACAAGCCCTCTTGGACAGAACGCCAGCCAAGGAGGAGCGATGGTGGTTGCCATGGACAAGGCGGCTAAAGCTCGCTGTCGCGACTCCACTTCAGGGAGAGTCATTGAAGGACAGTCATTGAAGGAGAGGTAAACGAGATGAAGTGCCCGTTTTGTGGTACATGGGACAGCCGAGTGGTCGATTCGCGTCCCACGGAGGAAGGCGCCGCCATTCGCCGTCGTAGGGAATGCACGGAGTGTCAGAAGCGCTTCACCACCTATGAGAAGCTGGATGAGATACCGGTGGTGGTGGTAAAACGCGACGGACGCCGTGAGGTGTTCAGCCGTGCCAAGATCCTGACCGGGCTGCTGAAGTCTTGTGAAAAGCGCTATATCCCCGTAGAGACACTGGAACGCCTCGCCAGCGATGTCGAGCGCGAACTGCGCAACAGCCTTCGCCAAGAGGTCGACAGTGTTCTAATCGGGGAGATGGTCATGGACCGCCTTAAGGACGTTGATGCCGTAGCCTATGTGAGGTTTGCCTCGGTCTACAGGCACTTCGAAGATGTTGGCAATTTCATGTTGGAGCTGGAAAGACTGCTCCATCGGCAGGGCGCTCGGGACTAGTCGGGCCTTGGAGATGACAGGGAGGGAACTACATTGTTAAAGATACAGAAACGTGATGGACGAATCGTCGAGTTTGACACCACCAAAATCACTGAAGCGATCTTCAAAGCCGCCAAGGCTGTCGGTGGCGAGGACCGTGGGACCGCTGCGCAGCTTACCCAGGTGATCCTCGACGACTTGGCCAAAAGGGCGTATGATGGCCATATCCCCCATGTGGAAGAGATCCAGGATGCTGTTGAGCGGACGCTGATCGAGAATGGACATGCCCGTACCGCCAAAGCCTACATCCTCTATCGTGATCAACGCACCCGCCTGCGTGAGGCAAAATCGAGCCTGATGGATGCGGTGAGCGAGATCCTTGTCGAGACCAGTAGAGAGAACGCCAATATCTCTAATTCTCCATCAGCCAAGATGCTGCAGATTGCCATGGCGGCGAGCAAACGCTACTATCTCTCGAACCTCATTCCCGAGGAGTTTGCGGAGGCCCACCTTCGTGGCGATGTACATATTCACGACCTGGACTACTATTCAAAGACGCTTAACTGTCTGCAGATCGACCTCGAGGATCTCCTAACGAGGGGTTTTGATACCGGCTACGGGTTCATTAAGCCACCCAAACGCGTCATCGCGGCCACGGCTCAAGCCGCGATCATCCTGCAGAGCAATCAGAACGACATGTTTGGTGGTCAGAGCTTCCCTCACTTTGATAAGAGCATGGGTAGTATCATCCGGCGTATGTCTAAGCCCCCAATGGAAGACCCAGAGGATCTTAGCAACGATGAGATCTATCAGGCCATGGAGGCCCTGGTGCACAACCTAAACAGCATGTCGTCCCGAGCCGGCGCCCAGGTCCCGTTCTCGTCGATCAACTTGGGCACTGATATCACGCCTGAGGGGCGGTCGGTGACCCGGGCAATGCTGCTGGCGTTTGAACGGGGACTTGGCCGTGGGGAGAGCCCCATCTTCCCCAACCTGGTGTTTCGGCTGAAAGCCGGGGTCAACTTTATGCCCGAAGATCCCAATTATGACCTGTTCCAACTGGCTCTGAGGGTCGCCTCCAAGCGCATGAACCCCACCTTTAGCTTCATGGACGCGAGCTTCAACCGTGACCATGGGGACGAGGTGGCCTATATGGGTTGTCGGTCGAGGGTCATTGGCAACCGTCACGGCGAAGAGGTCGCCGCCGGCCGAGGCAATATCGCGCCGATCTCCATGAACCTTCCGCGTGTGGCGCTCAAGACCCGTGATCTCGACCTGTTCTGGGTGGAGCTTGACCGCCTCATGAACCTTAGTGTCAGGCAGCTCATCCACCGCTTCGAAGTGATCTCCGCGCTTAAGGTTAGGGATCTGCCCTTCTTGATGGGCCAGAAGCTCTATATGGGGTCAGAGCAACTTGGACCCAACGACTCTATTCGCGAGGCGATCAAGCACGGGACCCTGGCCATCGGCTTCATCGGTCTCGCCGAGACCTTGGTGACCCTCACCGGTCACCACCACGGCGAAGATCCCAAGGCTCAAGAACTCGGTCTCAAGATCGTCGAGCGGATGCGCAGGCGCTGCGATGAGTACTCCGACTACTATGATCTGAATATCGTGCTCTATGCCACTCCCGCTGAGGGGACCGCGGGACGTTATGTTCTCCTGGATCGTAAGGAGTTCGGTCTTATCCCTGGGGTGACTGATCGCGAGTACTACACCAACTCATTCCACGTCCCGGTCGGCTTTGAGATCTCCATGGGCGACAAGATTGCCCTGGAAGGTCCTTACCACCGTTTCTGCAATGCAGGGCATATCAGCTATGTCGAGCTAGAGTCGCCACCACAACACAATGCACAGGCATTGGAAGCGATTCTCAGGCATATGGCTGCCTGTGATATCGGCTACGCGGGGATCAATTTCCCCATCGATACATGTCAGGGTTGCGGGCATACGGGCGTGATCCACGGTGATGAGTGTCCTCTTTGCGGCAGTACCGCCATCCGCAGGATTCGCCGCATCACGGGCTACCTAAGCACCACAGACCGTTTCAATGACGCCAAGAAAGCTGAACTCCGTGACAGGAAAGTTCACGGGTTCGGGAAGAACTAACCGTTGATAAAGCCCTTGCCCATGGCTGAGAATAGCCATGGGCACTGCTCTTGTATGGACGCATATTTTCCTATTAGAGCAGGATTTGGTGGGGAGCTTGTCTAACATGGTATCGACATCATTGTTATGTCGTGTTGTAATCAGAATGGAGATATGAACCGTTGCGTACTGCCAAGGTCGCCGGTATTTGGGAAGTGGTTTGGATGCAGAAGATTAGACTGGCTGGAGTAGTGCGCGAGAGTGTTGTCGACGGGCCTGGAGTTCGCATTGTCTTCTTCGCCCAGGGCTGTTCGCATCATTGCCCAGGCTGCCATAATTCCGAGACACAAGATCCCCATGGGGGTTTCGAGGCGCCGATCGAAGAGCTGGTTCGGCAGGTCGCTGGCCTCTCTCTGCTCAATGGTGTCACCTTTTCCGGAGGTGAGCCTTTCGAGCAAGCGGAAGCCTTCGCGATGCTGGGAGAGTATGCTCGCAAGCGCGGCTTGTCGGTCGTCACCTACACAGGGTATACTTTTGAGGAACTGCACAGAATGAGTCGCACGGATGAGGGGGTCGCCAAGCTGTTGGCGGTCTCCGACATCCTAATTGATGGACCGTTTGTAATCTCCGAGCGCGATCTCTCGTTGGCTTTCCGTGGCTCAAGGAACCAACGGGTCCTCGATCTGCCCAGATCACTGGCTGAAAGAAGACCCGTGACACTGGCGATCTAGACTGTGCAGTCGACGATGGTCCTGAGGGCAACACAGCCAGCCAGGGTTCACAAGGGAACTCTGGATGAAGACATACCGGGAGGGGTAGCGGTGACGATCACTTGGCGGGCAGAGAACGGCCTGAAGTGGGTGGAGAGCACGGCCTTGGATCATACTGGCCTAGTGGCACATGGCTTTACCTCCCGCGTGGGTGGGGTCAGTGAGGCTCCCTTTGCATCCCTCAATCTTGGCGACCACGTCGGTGACCCGCCCGAACGCGTGGCAGAGAATCGGCATCGTATTCTCAGCGCACTCAACCTCGACACCGGGGCAATGGTCCATGGTGAACAGGTCCATGGTGACCGGGTGGTACGGGTCACCGGTGAACACGTTGGTAGCTGTGCACAGGGAGACCTAGCCGCTACTGATGGCTTGTGCACGGACGTTCCGGGGCTGGCTCTGGTCATACTGACAGCCGACTGTGTACCTGTGCTGTTGCTTGACCCCGTCCATCGAGCCATAGGGGCCTGCCATGCCGGCTGGAAGGGAACCGTAGCCAAGATCGCCCAAAAGACGGCCCTAACCATGGCAGAGGAGTTTGGGACTCGAGCTGCTGACCTACTGGTCGCCATCGGACCATCAATCGGTCCGTGCTGCTACGAGGTCGGTGAGAGTGTGACTCAGGCCGCACACCTAAGTTTTGGCTTGTGGGCTTACGATACACTGATCGAACGCGACCAAAGGACCCACTTCGACCTGTGGGCAGCCAATCGCCTGCAACTAGAGGAGATCGGCGTGCCGTCGGAGCAGATTCAGCTGACTGGGTTATGCACCAGTTGTCATGTAGATCAGTTTTTCTCATATCGTGCAGAGCACGGAAAGACAGGGCGATTGGCGGGAGTCATCGCGCTTGTGCGCTAACGACTGCAATTGCGGGCGGGACAGGCTTCTGTCTGTGGTGAACTCCTGACACTAGTTCCCCACGTCACCTCATCGGTGGCTCCACAGAGTAGGAAATGTGTCCCTCTGATTAAGCCCGCTAGGGACTAGGGACCGGGGACTAGGGACTCATGTCATGTTAGCCCATGGCTCCCACCGTATCGCGCAAGAGATCCTGGATGGCTACGGGCTTTCCATAGGAGGGAAGACAGTGACTTATTCCCCGGCCGCCCACAGTTCCAAAAACAAGAAGAGAAGGAAACGCAAACTTAAGCGCCTCGTTCGTCTGGTCGTGGTACTGCTTTTGTTTGGTGGTCTCATGTATGGAGGTTACCGCGGGGTCAGTGCTGGCTACCAGACGGTCATCAACCGCATGGTCAAGATCCAGGAGTATCAGCCGATTAGTTTCGTCTCGACACTCAGGACGAGTGGGGTAGTGGTCCGCGATGAGATTATGATGATGGCGACTGAGTCTGGACAGGTGAGCTTCTTGGTGGAAGACGGAACCAAGGTGAACGCCCAGGCGCCAGTGGTTGAGATACAGGATTTGGCGTCACAACAGCAAGTTCGGGCCAAGCTCGCCGAGTTGGAGAAGAATCTTGCGGAGTATGGAAGCGGTACCCAGGCAAGTGTGGCAGCGCTCGACCAACAGGTCCTAGGGATCGAGGCCACGCTTAAGGAAAAGACGCGACTGCTTCGCGAGCAGATGGCCAAGACAACCCCCGTAGGGGCAGCTGACTTGGAGAAGGAGATACGGGAGCTGAACACTCGACGTCTCGAACTCCTCAACAAGCGCGGTACCTTTGATGGCGACCGTAATACTCTCATTAGTCAGAAGCAGGAGCTTGAGCGACAACTGAGTATGTCGTCACTGCAGGTGAAGGCGCCCGCAGCTGGCATCGTCAGCTACACACTGGATGGCTGGGAAACTATCCTTAAGACCAGTGACCTAGGCTCGATTGGCAAAGATGCGCTGCAGCCTGGTCAAGCTGCACAGCAACTCAATAAGACCAGCGAGGTCAAGGCAGGCAAGGCGCTATTTAAGGTCGTCGCCGACACCACCTGGTACTGGGTCGCCTTGCTGGACAAGGCGGAGTGGGAGAAGCTCGATCCACAGAAAACCGCACTTCGCCTGCCCGGGGCAAGCGCCACACTCCAGGCCCGCGTTCACGGTGTCAAGCCACTCGATGACAAACAGGTCATGGTGCAGTTCGCTATTAACCAGGTTATCGCAGAGTCGTTGGCTGCCCGCCATCTGACACTAGAGATCATCAAGCGGCAGGCACAAGGGATGGTGCTGCCTGAGACAGCACTCAAAGTGAATCAAGGGGTTACCGGGGTCTACCTCGTAGAGCA
>CAYOCI010000002.1:86202-87953 GCA_964402415.1 uncultured Clostridia bacterium | reverse complement strand
CTGAGACAGCACTCAAAGTGAATCAAGGGGTTACCGGGGTCTACCTCGTAGAGCAGGAAAGGGCGCGTTACAGGCCCGTAACCGTGGTTGACCGACAGGATGGCCAGGTATTGGTCAATGGATTACCTGAGAAGCCAGTGGTCGTCACCACCCCGAGCTGGGTACGCGATGGACAGAAGGTGAGATACTAGACAGCCCGCAGCCCGCAGCCCGCAGCCATCAGCCCGCAGAAGAGTCATGGGCCATAGGTCATGCGTCATCTGGGTACGGCGCCATCAACACGGTTGCGCTCCGTGGTGGCAGACGCACGGCTGTATCGGTTCATAGACACTCTCTTGACTTTGCGGGACCCTTAAACTCATGACTTATGACTCATATTGGAGATGAACTGGCATGTCAGAGATTGCAGCCAATTGGCAGCAGGTGGTCCACAACGTAACAGCAGTCGCTCAGAGAGCAGGGCGTGACCCTGACGAGATTAAGATCATCGCAGTTACAAAGACGGTAGACCCTGAGCTCATTCGTGATGCGCTGAATGCAGGGGCGATGCATCTGGGAGAGAACCGCGTTCAGGAAGCACTGCCCAAGATCGCCACCATCGGTGATGGTCCCTCGTGGCACTTTATCGGTCGTCTACAGAGCAACAAGGCCAAGGATGTATTGGGGCGCTTTGACCTGATTCATTCATTGGATCGTGAAAGCTTGGCCGAGGAGCTTGATCGCAGGGCTGCGAAACAAGACTTGACCGTGAACTGCTTGTTGGAGGTCAATGTGGCCTCGGAGTCAACCAAGGCTGGATTGCCGCCTCACGAGTTGCTCGCGTTCTGCTCTGGCATCCGTCGCTACCCACGGATTCGCATCCAAGGGCTAATGACGGTGGCCCCGATGGTGCACGACCCCGCTGAGGTTCGACCGGTCTTTGCCCGCTTGCGATCACTTGCGGAGCAACTTCGCGCGCAAGGATGGGAACACGCTCCAGTGAATTACCTGTCCATGGGGATGTCTAATGATTATCAGATTGCCATCGAAGAGGGTGCACACTTCGTGCGCATCGGCAGTGCCATCTTTGGACGCAGACCGACCACTCAAGTCTGAATGAAAGGGTGAAGACCATGTCTCCCAAACTGCTGGACAAGTTCTGGAATTTCATCGGTCTAGGTGATGACGAGATCGATGATGATGTGGACGATGGCGATGAGGGGATCGAGAGTCAGGAGATCCGCGTGGTGCAGCCTCCCCGGAAGTCATCTGGCAACGTCGTTGGCCTCCCCAGCGTGAAAGCAAGCTCCAAGCTGGTTATTTACAGCCCTGCCCGTTTTGAGGATGTTCAGGTGATCGTTGACCATCTGAAGTCACGTCGTCCGATCATCATCAACCTAGAGGGCGTGGACAATGGTCTTGCCAAGAGCCTGCTGGATTTCATCTGCGGAGCTACCTACGCTCTGGACGGCGGGATGCAGAAGGTAAATGGCAGTATTTTCTTGATTGCGCCCAAGGATATGGATGTCGCGAGCAACCTCAAAGATTCGTTGTTGGCCAAGGATGCGCTGGTGAAGAACTTGGAGCCGCACCTACCCGCGGGAGGAGGCAGCGATGATTAGCGCCCTGCTGTCCGCTGCCGCCCAGGTTCTATACTGGCTGGTCATGATCAGAATTGTGATCAGCTTCATGCCAGAGTTTAGCAGCTATCCATGGGCGCGCTGGGTCGCGAATGTGACGGAGCCACTTCTAGCCCCTCTCCGTCGCGCTCT
>CAYOCI010000002.1:0-86102 GCA_964402415.1 uncultured Clostridia bacterium | reverse complement strand
CGGGATCTTTGAACTGTGAACCAAATATAAGGAGGATGAGATAACTGATGCTAACTCCTTTGGATATTCACAACAAAGAGTTTAGAAAGGTCCTACGTGGCTACGATGAGGCAGAGGTCGATGAGTTTCTCGATCGCGTGGTAAAGGATTATGAGGCACTCTACAAAGAAGTCGGGAGTCTGAAGGATCGTTTGGCGGTTCATGAAGAGAGAACCGCCCAGTACCAAGACATGGAAGAGACACTGAAGAAGACCTTGGTGGTCGCTCAAGAGACCGCCGACCATCTCAAGGCCAACGCCCGCAAAGAAGGCGAGCTGATACTCAAGGACGCGGAGTTGAAGGCCACAAAGATCATCGATGAGGCGATGGAGCGTGCCCGTGAGGTCATCGCCGAAAACGACGAAATACGCAAGCAGGCCATGGTGTTTAGGTCCAGGCTACGCGCGATTCTACAGTCGCAGTTAGAGCTTTTGGATAGCCAGGAGTGGCAGCCAGCGCCTGTTAATCAGAAAGGGTAGATCGGACACATGGAAAAGACAATTGGAATTCTGGGAGGCATGGGTCCTGAGGCCACGGTTGATCTGTACGCCAAGATCATCCGTGCGACCGGAGCAACCTATGACCAAGAACATTTACGCGTCATCATCGACAGCAACCCGAAGATCCCTGATCGGACAGCGGCGATCTTGAACAATGGCGTCGATCCGACTCCTGCTCTGATCGAGACAGCGACAAATCTGGTCCGTGCGGGGGCAGAGGTAATCGCCATGCCCTGCAACACAGCCCATTATTTCCACACAGCCATCCAGAACTCCGTCCCGGTCCCTGTCCTCCATATGCCGCGTGAGACCGCTGCCCATATTACTGGGAGCCTACCGTCGGTAAAGAAGATAGGTCTCTTGGCGACAACGGGGACAGTGAAGAGCGCGATCTACGCCGAGGCTTGTGAGCAGAGCGGCTTGGAGATGATCAGTCCCAACGACGAGATGCAGAACCTGGTTACAGCAGCTATCTTTGGGCCGCAGGGGATCAAGGCGGGCGGACGGGAGTTGCCGACCCAGCAGCTGCTAACCGCAGCCGAGAGCCTGATCGCTCGGGGCGTTGATGCCATTATCCTCGGCTGCACAGAGATCCCGCTGGCGCTAAAGCCCGGCATGCTGCCCCTGCCTCTGATCGATGCGACGCAGATACTCGCCGAGGCCGCTGTCGCAGCAGCGCGTGCTCCACAGGTGGAGCAGGACCAGGACCAGGCTACCCCCTCGGTTGCCTCCTAACTGAGCACTTGCAGACGCTTCCGTAGGCAGCGAAACTTTTGCGGCGCAGGTCATTCAGTTTCGGCGACAGTTTGAGTTCATCATTGAGGCAGGATTTTTTCCTTCCAGTGCGGGAAGAATTGGCACTGGAGGGGATTGCATGCCTGACCAGAGGGAGCTTGGTGAGAAGATCGCGAGGTTGACACAGGCGATGGAAGCGACCAGTCTCGCCGAGTATATTGAGCTGGTCCGCAGCCCCTGGCGAATGGCGTGGATCAATTTCATTGCGGGTATCGCCAGAGGAGTAGGCACCGCCATCGGATTCACACTCTTGGCGGCGTTGGTTGTCTATCTATTGCGTCAATTGGCTATCCTCAACTTACCTTGGATCGGTAGTTTCATCGCTGATATTGTCGAGATTGTTCAAGAGCATCTGGCTCGCGGGATCTAGGTCTTAAGCGCCGTCTCAGGCGCAGAAGGGCGCAATCACCCGCAGCAATTGATTAGCATGATCTTTAGGAGAAGGCGCAGGTGCGCTTTTTTCTTTACGAAATTCACTGCGTCACTTACAGTGTGAGTCCACGTAAGATGTCCGACATACGCGGCTCTGATGTGGACGCGACCGTGAGTGCCAAGTTACAACCACATGGAGGGCCAATGGTTTACGCATTACTGACGGTGTTGATCATCGTGGTCGATCAGGTTAGCAAGCGCTGGGCAAGCTCATCGCTGCCGCTTCATATCCCACAACCGTTCGTCCCCGGGCTGATCCGCTTAACCTACACGCACAACCGCGGTGCTGCTTTTGGCATTCTGCAGAATCAGCGCATCTTGTTTATCGGTATTGCCACCACGGTGGTGGGGCTAATGCTGTACTACCGCCATGAGATCACCCAGAGGCGACCAATCCTTAAGCTGGCTCTAGCCTTGGTGATCGGTGGGGCGGTAGGCAATCTCATCGATCGAGCACTTAACGGTTACGTCATTGACTTTCTAGAGTTTGCCTTTGTCAGTTTTCCTGTGTTCAACGTTGCCGACATGGGTATCGTAGGCGGCGTCGGTCTTTTCATCATTGATCTTCTATGGGATTGGTCGACCTTTTTGGCTAAGTCCAGGGAAAGGTGAGATTCGTGGAGATACAGGAATGGAACGCTGGCGCGGATGAGATGCCTTGTCGCTTGGACCGTTGGGTGGCGGCGCGCGCTGCTGATCTGTCCCGCTCACGCATCCAGGCCCTTATCGACGAGGGCAGCATCACGGTGAACGGGGAAGTGCGTCCCGCTAGCTACCAAATACGCCCGGGTGATCATATCTGTCTGATTAGCTCTCCGCCTGAGCCCTTGGAGTTGGAGCCCGAGGCGATCCCGCTTGCGGTACTCTATGAGGACGAGGACCTGATCGTTCTCAACAAGCCCCGCGGTCTCGTTGTCCACCCGGCGGCGGGGAACTGGAGTGGGACACTGGTTAACGCTCTGCTCAATCATTGCGACGATCTAGGCGGTATCAATGGCACCCTTCGCCCTGGGATCGTTCACCGCCTCGACAAGGACACGTCCGGAGTCATGATGGTGGCCAAGAATGACTTTGCTCAAGTTCGCTTGAGTGAGCAGATCAAGGAACGTGCGGTCAAACGCCAGTACGCAGCCCTAGTGCACGGCGATCTTGAGCAGGATCGCGGTGTTATCGACGCACCCATCGGTCGGCACCCGGTCCACCGCAAGAAAATGGCTGTAGTAGCCAATGGCAGGCATGCGGTGACCCATTACCTGGTGCGGGAACGATTCGGTGATTTCACTCTGGTGGAGCTGCAGCTCAAGACTGGACGAACACATCAGATACGCGTACATATGGCCTTCATTGGTCACCCGGTGGCAGGCGATCCTGTCTATGGACCGCGCAAGTCGGCACTCGGTCTATCCGCCCAAGCACTACATGCCGAACTGCTTGGCTTTGCTCATCCTCGGACGGGAGAGTGGCTGGAATTCTCCACGCGACCACCGCAAGACTTTGAAGAGGCTTTGGCCAAACTGCACGAGCGGCAGATACAAGAGTAGGAGGAGGGACATGATGGAGTATCGCGAGAAGACCCAGCTCATGGATGATCAGCAACTACGGCGGGCGCTGACACGCATCGCGCATGAGATCGTCGAGAAGAACCGTGGGGGCGAGGGCCTGATCCTGATCGGCATTCGTCGCCGAGGTGTCCCTTTGGCCAATCGTCTGGCTGATCTGATCGAGCAGATAGAGGGGATTCGCATCCCTGTTGGCGAGGTTGACATCACGCTCTATCGGGATGATCTCAGCCCGGCGGGCCCCCAGCCCACCATTCATGGCAGCTCGGTCAGTGTTGATATTCGCGGCCTGACCGTCATCCTCGTTGATGACGTGCTCTTCACAGGCCGCACCGCGCGAGCTGCTTTGGATGCGGTCATGGATCTTGGCCGCCCACAGCGGATCCAGTTGGCAGTTCTTGTTGATCGTGGGCATCGCGAGCTCCCCATTCGCGCTGACTACGTGGGTAAGAACGTCCCCACGTCTCAAAGCGAGATGGTGGCGGTACAGGTCAGCGAGGTGGATGGCAGGGATCGCGTTCTGATCATGGAGAGAACCGAGTGATGAGGCGCATCCGCTTCGTAGGACAGAGCCGAGCCAACTGGCCCGGCTTTGTGTTTGTTTGCGCAGAATGTCACAATACACACTTACGGAGTATTAGCCATTCATATATAATGGGTAATGGGAACAACTAACCAAAGATGAAAGGAGGAATCGTATGGATCTTGGCTCCGCACTAGCCCTGGGGCTGGGTACCACCGCTCTAGGCATGACTGTTACCTTCATCACTCTGTTCGGACTGTGCTTTATTCTTGAGATGATGTCACGGATCTTCGGCAACCCAAAACAGCAAGGCTAGGAGTTCAGCAACTAAAGATCAACCTAGACAGAATCTGCCCATTGAGACAGAGAAAACGCGAGGGAGTTGAACTAATATGGATCTAATGGACAAATTCCAGGTGTTTATCGACAGCACCGGTTTTGCCCATCTCACCTCTGGCGAGGCCATCATGATTGCCATCGCCTGCTTTCTGTTGTACCTAGCCATCAAGAAAGGCTATGAACCGCTCTTGTTGTTACCAATCGGTTTTGGTATGTTGCTTGCGAACATCCCCATGGCAGGGTTGATGGAACCTGGCGTTGGGCTGCTATACTTTCTCTATCAGGGCGTGAAGCTAGGGATCTACCCACCGCTGATCTTCCTTGGTGTCGGGGCGATGACGGACTTCGGGCCGCTGATCGCCAACCCCAAGACTTTCTTGCTCGGTGCTGCAGCGCAGCTCGGTATTTTCACTACTTTTATTGGGGCCCTCCTCTTGGGCTTCACCCCTCAGCAGGCCTCATCCATCGGCATTATCGGCGGCGCGGATGGCCCGACGGCCATCTATCTGACCTCCAAGCTAGCTCCAGAACTGCTCGGACCGATTGCCGTGGCCGCCTACTCCTATATGGCGCTGGTTCCTGTTATCCAGCCGCCGATCATGCGTGCCCTTACCACCAAGAAAGAGCGTATGGTGGTGATGGAGCAGCTACGCCCCGTATCGAAGAAGGAGAAGATTATCTTTCCAATCCTGGTTACTATCTTGGTCGGCACCCTGTTGCCCAGCGCGGCTGCCTTGGTCGGCATGTTGATGTTGGGTAACCTCTTCCGCGAGGCGGGTGTGGTCGAGCGTCTCTCCAAGACTGCGCAGAATGAGCTCATGAATATCGTCACCATTTTGATCGGGTTGACCGTCGGGGCAACGACCAATGCCAAGATCTTCTTGGCACCTCAGACTCTCTACATCATCTGCCTTGGTCTCGCCGCCTTTGCCATGGGCACCGCTGGCGGGGTGCTGCTGGGCAAGCTGATGTACTATGCCACCGGCGGCAAGGTCAACCCGTTGATCGGCTCTGCTGGAGTCTCGGCGGTCCCCATGGCCGCCCGCGTCTCGCAGATCGTCGGTCAGAAGGAGAACCCGGGCAACTTCCTGCTGATGCACGCCATGGGTCCCAATGTGGCAGGCGTAATCGGTTCCGCAGTGGCAGCAGGCGTTCTGCTATCGCTGTTTGGGTAAACAGTAGCCCTTAAGTGAAGACGAGAAGCAGGTATCCGCATGCGGATACCTGCTTTCTTGTTCATTATGCTGGACACCTTCCGGCATGCCTTCGATCTAGGGGCCAGGGACTAGAGACTCGTCTGGCTCCCGGGGATGCACGTAGACCGTACGCTGGTGGTCGTAGATGACAAACCCAGGTCGAGCACCCCGAGGCTTCCGTACGTAACGCCGCTGCGTGTAGTCCACAGGTACATTACTGCCGCTACGGGCCTGGCTATAAAAAGCAGCGATCTCCGCGGCACGCCGTAGCACCTGTTCGGGTGGGTTCGCGGAGCGTATGACCACGTGGGAGCCAGGGATTTCTTTCACGTGCAGCCACAGATCGTCCTGCGACGCCATACGCATGGTTAGCTCGTCGTTCTGCTGGTTATTGCGTCCGACGAGTACGGTGCAACCATCGATGGTTAGTTGCTTGGGACCCACGGGTGGGCGTACTACCTCTTTGCGCTGCTTGCTCGCGCGTGGAGCCTCGATATATCCTTGCTCTGTCAGCTCCCCTAAGACCTCCCTAAGGCTCTCCATCTCTCCAGCGGTTTCAAGGGCGGCCTTGACGGACTCCAAGTAATCAGCCTCTTCTTGGGCTTTGGCCAGCTGGGTCTCAACCAGTTTTCGACCGGCCTTGGCTTTGGCATAGCGTTTGAAGTAGAACTGGGCGTTCTGAGCCACGGACAGCTTGGGGTCGAGGGGAATCCCGATCATAGCCATCTCAGGATCGTAGTAGTTGAGCACACTGGCTTCAGGCGCCTTCATGGATTGTTGCGGATGAGTCTTTAGCAGTTCGCCCCAGAGGCGGAACTCGTCAGCCCTCTGAGTGGTCTCCCAATCCTCGGCCAGGGCGCTGAGCTTTCTTCTTAGCTTGGTTAGAGCGCTATCGACCACCGCTGTCAGGCGTTGCTGCAATTGATCGTACTGCTGTCGTGTCTCACGCAGGCTGTAGTGCCGGTGGACCGCTTCGCTAGCTGGCAGCAGCGAGATCTCATAGCCTTCCCCCGACACGAGGTGTTTGAGGGGTACCGCACTGATCTCAGACCGCTGCATCTGACCACCATGGTACCAATACGCGTGCCCCGTCTGCCCTAGAGCAACGAGCTTACGGCAGCTGTCGGCAACTTGGCTGAGCCCTGCTGGATTCACTGTGGCCAGAGGGGTCTGTTCATCAAACCCTGCTCGTGCGGCGATTTCCCGGGCGATCAGGGGGCTTACGCCATCAACGGTCTGTGCCAACCACTTCGCTATCCCCATACCAGAATCGTTAATTGGCATTGGCTTATCCAAAGTCAGAGTATAGGGGTCCTGCTTGTTCTGCGATGGTGGGGGCAGATAACGAACACCGGGCAGGACTTCGCGGTAGCGGCTCTTCAGGGCGTTGATGTGTTTGATACTGTCAATGATGATCCCATCGGCTCGCACCAGGATGAGGTTACTGTGCTTGCCCATCAGCTCAGCGATCAACTGAAGATCCGTAGGATTGCCCAGTTCGTCGCGGCTCTCCATGGTCATGGTCAGCGCCCGCTCCAGGCCAGGCTGCTCCACCCTGACAATCTTAGATCCTTCTAGATGCTTACGAAGAAGTTGACAGAACATCGGCGGAACGAGTGGATTCTCTCGCACCACATCGCCGAGGTGCAGTCGAGCCATCTGTGGGTGCACGGAGAAGAACAGCCGTCGATTGACCCCCTGGTGACGGATGTGAAGGGTGAGCTCCAGGGGAGTTGGTTGGTAGACTTTCTCTATCCTCGCGCCTACAGCCTTCTCCCGCAGCTCCTGGCAGACCGTATGCAGCACTAATCCGTCAAAAGGCATAAGGACCTCCCTATATAGACACTAGACACCAGATGTCAAACACCAGACATGATATCTGGCACTGGAACCCAACGCCCAGTGAGTATTCCTACCAGCCAGTATACACCAGTGGGTCGCTAAACTCCAGCAGGTGCGATGCTCACGGCGCTTCGTTAGTCCATCCAGAAGCAAGTCCGAGTGCACTGAATTTGCTCGGCTCGGTAGTATGTTCCCATCTAGTGTCTGGTGTTTGCGCTCTTCTCGGGCTGGTCCTGCCCGGCGGACGATGGCATTTTATCCTGCCCTTCTGAATACCAATTACAGGAGGTCTTGGACCAAGCGTAAGCATCGGTTAGGGAGGGCGGAGTGATGGATACACGCAAGCGTTGGTGCCATCTATCAGCAGAGGATGTGATGCAGTCCCTTGCAGTTGACCCGAACGTGGGGCTCTCCGCGTCGGATGTGGTTAAACGTCAGCAGATATACGGTCTCAATACGCTGCCGGAGAGAAAGCCACCCTCAGCGCTGTGGGTCTTCCTGGAGCAGTTCAAAGACTTCATGGTGCTGGTTCTCCTCGGAGCAACCCTCATCAGCGGCCTCTTGGGCGAGTATGAAGATGCCATCACCATTATCCTGATCGTCATTGTCAATGCCATCCTGGGCTTCGTACAGGAGATGCGCGCAGAAAAGGCCCTTGATTCGCTCAAGAAGCTCACTGCACAAATGGTTGAGGCCCTACGTGACGGGATACGTTCTCGCATCAATGCAGCAGAACTAGTCCCCGGGGACGTTATCCTCATTGATGCTGGCGACCGTGTAGCAGCAGACGGCAGACTGATCGAGGCGACCAGTCTTGAGGTCGAGGAGGCCGCCCTGACCGGAGAGTCGCAGCCTGTGAGTAAACAACTCGCGCCGTGTCCAGAAGAGAGCGCCTTGGGCGACCAAACCAACATGGTCTTCATGGGAACCGTGGCCACAAGAGGTAAAGGCCGGGCCGTGATCGTCCACACCGGCATCGAGACAGAGATGGGCCTAATCGCTCGCCTGATGGAGAGCGGGGAGGAAGAACCGACACCTCTGCAAAAACGCTTGGATCAGTTAGGGCGCGTTCTGGTCTACGCCTGTCTGCTCATCTGTGCCATGGTGGTAGCCGTGGGGATATGGCGGGGAGAGTCCGCCTATCGGATGTTCCTCGCCGGGGTAAGCCTGGCGGTAGCCGCCATTCCCGAGGGGCTGCCCGCCATCGTGACCGTGGCGCTGGCACTTGGGGTTCAGCGCATGGTGAAGCGAAATGCCATTGTACGTCGTCTTCCGGCGGTAGAGACACTGGGATGCGCCACGGTGATCTGCTCGGATAAGACGGGGACCCTGACCCAGAATGAGATGACTGTCCGCCGACTCTGGGCAGGAGGTAGAGAATACCAGTTTACAGGAACCGGATACTCTCCAGAAGGAGATATCACTCGCAGTGGCATCCCTGTCCAGGCCGCATCGGAACCAGAGCTACTGACGGCTCTGAGAATCGCCGCCCTCTGCAATGACTCCTCGCTACAGAGACGGCAGGAGACAGGACTCAAGCGTTTAGTCGGTAAGAGCTCCTATCAGCTGATCGGAGATCCAACTGAAGGTGCACTTCTCACCGCTGCTGCTAAGGCTGGTCTGTGGTCGGATCAGCTAGCCACCTCGCACAAGCGACTCAAAGAGGCACCGTTTGACTCCAGCCACAAACAGATGAGCGTCTTGGTTCAGGGGGCTAAGGAGCAGGAGCTTCTAGTTAAGGGGGCGCCTGACTTTATCCTCGACCAGTCCAGTCACCTTCTATGGCAAGGCAGAGTGACTCCCCTTACCAACGAACTGCGGACCATGATCGCACAGACTGTTGAGCACTATGGCAGCGACGCTCTGCGCGTGCTTGCTCTAGCCATGCGCCCATGTCCGAGGGGTCATATGGGCGAACTAGAGCAGCGCCCCCAGGGACTGACTCTGGTCGGCTTGGCTGGGATGATTGACCCACCTAGGCCGGAAGCCAAACCAGCCATTCTGCGTTGCCACGAGGCTGGTATCCGAGTGATCATGATCACTGGCGACCATAAGACGACGGCCGCGGCAGTAGGTAGAGAGATCGGTTTGATCCATGGTGATGGGGGCGTGCTCACCGGACAGGAACTCGACAAACTGAACGACAGAGAACTGGCAGAACGTCTGAAGACCGTTTCCGTCTTTGCCCGGGTCTCTCCGATCCACAAGTTGCGTCTGGTGCAGGTCCTGCGTGCGCAAGGGCACGTGGTGGCTATGACTGGTGATGGCGTCAACGATGCGCCGGCGATCAAAGAGGCTGACATCGGGGTTGCCATGGGGCAGACAGGAACCGATGTCACCAAAGAAGCATCTAGCCTCATCCTGCGGGACGACAACTTCGCCACCATTGTGGCTGCGGTCGAAGAGGGGCGCAACATCTACGACAATATCCGCAAGTTCATCCGCTACCTCCTAAGCTGCAACGTTGGTGAGCTTCTGACCATGTTCCTAACCATCCTTGCCGGTTTGCCAGTGCCACTCAAGCCGATTCAGATTCTCTGGATAAATCTTGTCACCGACGGACTGCCCGCCATGGCACTGGGTGTCGATACTGCTGACGGTGACGTGATGAAACGTCCGCCACGTGGGGCTACGGAGAGTATCTTCTCACGGCATCTGAGTACCCGAATTATGACTCGAGGGCTCATGATCGGGCTCTCAACCATGGCCGTATTCGTTATCAGCCTGTTCGTGCTAAAGGAAGATCTTGTTCATGCCCGTACCATGGCTTTCGCGACTTTGGTCTTTGCCCAGTTGTTCCACGTCTTTGACTGCCGTTCGGAGCGCAAGTCGGTCTTGGAGAAAGGGCTGTTCACTAATCCCTATCTGTTGGCGGCGGTTGCCAGTTCGGTTCTGTTGATGTTGGCAGTTATCTATCTTCCTGCGCTGCAAGCCACTTTCGACACCTCGCCGCTTACCCCTGGGGACTGGGTGGTGGTACTCTTGGCAGGAGCGTGGGGAACTATCTTGGTCGAGATCAGACGACTGTTTCTGCGCCCCGCCCATCGTCGGGCGAGGGCACGACGGAGATAGGCAAGCGGGATACCAAACTGCCGCCGCCATGGGGCGGGAGTTCCCCGTCTCTGATAGCAGGGTGCGGCTGTTGCCGCACCCTTATTTGGGTTGGCTCTGCCGCGAAGTGTCTTAGCTAAGAAAGGAAATAGGCACCACGTATCGAATAAAGAGAACGAGCAAAGAGAAGAATTCAGGAGTACACGAGAGATTGCCTGGTTTTCGGTCCTGGCGCTCCTAATAGGGGCTAGGGACGGGGGACGAGGGGCTCCAAAAGACGGAGGTATAGATCATGTGGCAGAGCATGACCGGATTTGGACGCGCCGAGCTTGAGCGTGAAGGCCGCAAGCTTACTGTGGAGCTCAAATCAGTCAATCATCGCTTCAGTGAGGTCAACGTGCGTTATCCGCGGGAGTTGTCACCTCTTGAGGAACGCATCAAGAGGCTTGTTGCCTCGCGCCTAAGTCGCGGGCGGATTGATGTGTTTGTTACCTACTCCTTCCTGGGAGAAGGGCTATACCAGGTAAGAGTTGACAAAGGCTTGGCGGTGGCGTATTATAACGGAATGAAGGATTTAGCCCAGGCGGTGGGCGTCGCGCCTAATGTAGGCTTGACTCAACTGGCCGGCTTGCCCGATGTGGTCAAAGTGGAGCGACAGGCCGATGACCTGGACAAAGTATGGGCCATGATGGAAGAGTCTCTTACCCTAGCGCTGGATCAGTTGGTGGTCATGCGCCGTCACGAGGGGCAGCGGCTAGCGGAAGACATAACAACAAGGCTAGCGACAATCGGTGATCTGGTTAAGCAGATTGCAGATCGGGCTCCTTTGGTGGTCGAAGACTATCAAAGACGCCTGCGCGAGAGAATCAAGGAGTTGCTAGGAGCAGTGCAGATCGATGAGGCGCGCCTACTAACTGAAGTGGCGCTCTTTGCTGATCGCAGTGCCATTACTGAAGAGCTGGTACGCATGCATAGCCATCAAGATCAGTTTGCAGCCTCGCTCTCAAGTGGAGAGGCAGTGGGCCGCAAGCTGGATTTTCTGTTGCAGGAGATGAACCGAGAGGTCAATACCATTGGCTCAAAGGCCAATGATCTGGCAATCGGGGCGCTGGTGGTTGAGTTGAAGGCAGAGCTCGAAAAGGTGCGCGAACAGATACAGAATGTCGAGTAGATTGGGCTCTGTGCCCACAACGCGTTCCCGCCGCATGGCGTTTTCCTAGATCTGCGGGTTGCTGGCTGTGGGCTAATGGCTATCATGCTACAGGAGGGTTATGGGTGGACATTAGACTCATCAACATTGGGTTTGGCAATATTGTCTCCGCTAACCGCATCATTGCCATTGTGAGCCCAGAATCAGCACCGATCAAACGCATCATTCAGGAAGCGCGTGATCGAGGGACGCTGATCGATGCCACGTACGGACGACGCACACGAGCGGTGGTCATCACGGACAGCGATCACGTCGTTCTGTCGGCCGTGCAGCCGGAGACGGTAGCCAATCGACTTACTGCCCGCGATGATGATGACGAGGACGAAGAGTAAGGATCAGGAACAGGGAGAGCTTAATCATGCCAGAAGGATTGCTTGTTGTCATCTCAGGGCCCTCAGGTGCAGGCAAGGGAGCTATCTGCAAGGATCTACTCGCCGACGCCACGGAGCTCACATACTCCGTTTCTGCCACCACGCGTGCGAAGAGACCTGGTGAACAGGATGGGGTTAACTATTTTTTTCTAGGTAAGGAAGAGTTTCTTCGTCGCGTCGATCAGGGGGAGTTTCTCGAGTCTGCTTACTTCTGTGACAACTATTACGGCACCCCACGTCATTTCGTCGAGGAGACGCTGGCAAGTGGGCGCTCGGTGATCTTGGAGATTGAGACCCAAGGGGCGCGCCAAGTCAAACGAACTTTTCCTCGCGGCGTCTTCATCTTCTTGGTGCCTCCTTCGTTTGATGAACTGGCCAAGCGCATAGCAGGGCGAGGGACAGAGGATCATGAGACGCAGTTGGCACGTCTGGCGGCTGCCCGTGACGAAGTGAAGCAGGTGTCCATCTACGATTATGTCGTCGTCAACGACGTGGTTAAGAGTGCTGCGGACAAGATCCGTGCCATTATTACCGCTGAGAAATGCCGCGTTCAACGTAATTCTGATTTTCATATCAACTGATGATTCTGGGTGCATCTCCATCGGACTGCCTTGTCTATCGTAACTATAGGAAGAATACAGACCAGTCGCCAAAGCGACAAAGGAGTGAGATCATGACCAGTACCATCCCATCTGACGAGTTGTACAGATTCGTAGACTGCAAGTACACAGCAGTTGTGATTACCTCTCGACGCGCCAGGAAGCTCCTTGAACAGGATCCCAAGAGTGAGCTAGGCAAGCCTGTAACCCGGGCCTTTCGTGAGGTCATGGAAGGTAAGGTTCAGTATCACCGGGTCGCAGAAGAGACCAAGTAGAGGCAGGACTGGCAAGAGCAGATCCTGCTTCTTGCTTTATCTGGATCAACCATTAGTCGGACCCGTCGAAAGGAGCCCTAACCATGAACGCCACGCGCTACGCTCGAGTGCTATTGGACCGCCGCGCGCGGGCCCTGGACCAAGGGCTTCACTATCATATCCCCATCGAACTGACCAAAGAGATTGCAGTTGGGAGTAGGGTGCAGGTGCCGCTGGCCCGAGGCTTGGCAACAGGTTTCGTGCTGGCCATCGATGACGAAGATCCTGGTTTTCCAACCAAGGCAATCAGACGGCTGTTGGACGGTCCAGATGGACCTGAGCTGTCTCTCGAGCAGATCGAACTGGCGCACTGGTTGGCGCGCTACTATGGTTGCCTTCTTACTGATGCGGTTGGGGCTCTGTTGCCCCCGGGGCAGCAAGTGCACGTGAAAACATGGATCCAGCTGCTGCCGTCGGTGGCAGCGGCGTTGAGAGAGGCCAAAGATCAGGACGTATGGGATCAGCTCGCCGCAACTGCGGGACAGGACGAAGACAAAGACAAAGACAAGCGCTTGCGTGCGCTGCTCTCATTCCTGGCGGCGCAGAAGGGCCGAGTCTCCATGGAGCAGATACGGCAACAATTTGCGTGGCCAGTTGGCCCCATGGTTGAGGCCCTGTCCACAGCAGGGATCGTGACCATCGCGGAGCGAACCCTCGGCACGAAACGCCTACCTCAGCTGGTGCACGTAGTTCAGGTCGGTGATGAGACAAAGCAGAGGTTGACACCCAAACAGCGGCGGCTCTATGGCGCGCTCTGTGCGCAGCCGCAGCCCATGCCGCTCTCCAGAGCTGCTGAACTTCCGGAGTACACGCCCGCCATCTGGTCTAAGCTAAAGGCCTTGTCACTGGTTCAGTTGGAGGACGACCTAGGCGGCTCTGCCCCCGTGACGCCGGACTCCTCGCCACCTGCACTGACCGATGAACAGAGCGAGGTGTTACAGGCGATAGGCACGGCTCTCAACGAAGAGAGACCACGCCCGTTGTTGCTCCACGGAGTCACGGGCAGCGGCAAGACCGAGGTCTACCTGCAGGCGATTGCTCGCTGCATCGCTCAGGGGCGCCAGGCGATCGTGCTTGTGCCTGAGATAGCTCTGACCCCGCAGATGGTGGAGCGTTTCCGCTCTCGGTTTGGCGAAGCAGTGGTCGTACTGCATAGTTCTTTGTCGCAGACTGAACGCTATGTGGCCTGGACGGCACTGCGCCGCGGGGCCGCGCAGGTGGTAGTGGGCGCCCGTTCGGCGGTCTTTGCTCCAGTTCGCCGGCTTGGGCTGGTTATCATCGATGAAGAGCACGAGAATACTTACAAACAAGAGGACGATCCCAAGTATCATACGCGCGAGGTTGCCCTCTGGCGTGGTGCGTATCATGGGGCCGCGGTGGTGATGGGCAGTGCTACACCGGCTGTGGAGAGCTTCTACCGGGCGCTGCAGGGTGAATATCAGCTCCTTGTCATGAAGCATCGCGTCAGCATGCAGCCATTACCCGTGGTGCACGTGATCGACATGCGTCAGGAACTGCAAGCCGGCTGGCGCTCCATGTTTAGCAGGGCTCTGACCACAAAGCTCCAGGATGTGCTAGCACGAGGCGAGCAGGCCATCCTGTTCCTCAACAGGCGAGGCTATAGCCGCTTTGCTCTCTGTCGTGCCTGTGGCGAGGTGCTGAAGTGCCCACATTGCGAGATCTCGCTGGTCCAGCACCTGAGCGAGGATCATCTGCGGTGTCACTACTGCGGGTATACCATACGTCTACCCAAGACCTGCCCCCACTGCTCGAGTAGCTATCTGCGCTATTTCGGTGTCGGGACAGAAAAGGTCGAGGAAGAATGTAGGCGTCTGTTCCCGGATGTGAAGATCCTGAGAATGGACGCAGATACCACTGCTCGCCGCGGCAGCCATGAAGCCATCTACCGAGCTTTTGCTCGACGCGAGGCACAGATCCTGGTGGGGACCCAGATGGTGGCCAAGGGGCTTGATTTTCCCCACGTCACTCTGGTTGGCGTGCTGGCAGCTGATGCCATTCTTCGTTTTCCCGATTACCGAGCGGGAGAAAGGGCCTTTTCGCTGCTGACCCAGGTGGCCGGGCGGGCTGGGCGGGGAACGCTCGGAGGCGAAGTGGTTATTCAGAGCTATGAACCCAGTCACCCAAGTGTGGTCTACGCTTGCCAGCATGATTACAGATCATTCTACGACCATGAGATCGAGGTGCGCCGTCGCCAGCAGATGCCCCCCTTCGCTCATCTGGCGCTGGTGACTGCCTCGGGACTCGACGACCAACGGGTCGAGGCAGCACTCAAGGACGTGGCCAGGGGTCTGGCTGTCTCGCCAATCCGCCTGACAGGTCCACAACGGGCTGGCGTAGCGAAGGTCAAAGACCGCTGGCGTTGGCAGCTCTGGGCCAGGTCCACCGATCGAGAGATGGTGGGAGAGACAGTCAGCTTGCTGCTACAGAGGTCATCGTATCGCAACGATGTACAGCTCAGCCTGTGCATTGATCCATTGACGTTCTAAAGATGAAGTCATAAGTCATAAGGTCTTGTTGGGATTATGGGAGCAGTGGGACTTGTCCTCATCAGCAGGCGCTAACATGGTTACCTACCCATGGATGTTCGTCGAATGCACAGCTGACTTATGACTCATGACTCGCACAAAGGAGGAGGTCCCATGGCGGTACGTTTCTTACGCAAAGGTGAGGATCCAGCTCTTAGGGTCATCGCCAAAGAGGTCAAGGAGATTAACTCATCAATCACCCGCTTGCTCGATGACATGCTCGAGACCATGCGTTTTAACAAGGGTGTTGGCTTAGCAGCTCCCCAAGTCGGGATTCCCAAACGTGTGGTTGTGATCGAAGTTGGTGACAAGATCTATGAGCTGATCAACCCGGTGATCAAGAGTGCGGAAGGGAGCTGTATTGAGGTCGAGGGCTGCCTGAGCTTTCCCGGAGTGTGGGGAGAGGTCGAGCGTGGCGAACGTGTTGTGGTGGAGGCCACCGACCGCCATGGGGAGCTGTATCTGATCGAAGGCGACGGGCTGTTGGCCCGCGCCCTGCTGCATGAGTTGGATCATCTCGAGGGAAAGGTGTTCATAGACAAAGTCAAGCGCTTCGTCACAGAAGATGAGCTTGAGGAGAACGAATAATGGGCCTACGTGTCGTTTTTATGGGGACACCCGATTTCGCGGTGCCTTGTCTAGACCAACTGGTGCACGATGGGCACGACCTTGTCGCTGTGATCACGCAGCCAGATCGTCCCAAGGGCAGAGGGTTATCGTTGTCTGCATCACCGGTGAAGGTGCGTGCCCTTGAGCTTGGTTTGCCGGTACTGCAGCCTGAGAGCATGCGCCAGCATGCGGTCATCGAGCAGCTGGTTGGACTGGCGCCAGATCTGATCGTAACAGTAGCCTTCGGGCAGCTGCTTCCACGAGCAGTACTTGCTATCCCTCCCCTGGGAGCGATCAATGTTCACGCTTCGCTGCTGCCCAAGTTGCGTGGGGGAGCCCCCATCCATTGGGCAATCATGAATGGGGAGCGAGAGACGGGCATTACGATCATGTTCATGGCACCAAGGTTGGACGCTGGTGACATGATCATCCAACACGCCATGGCAATACATCCTGATGATACGGTTGGCTCGCTGCACGACAGGCTAGCTCCTCTAGGAGCGAGGCTGCTGAGTGAGAGCATTACACTGATCGCTGCAGGACAAGCCGCCAGAATCACTCAGGATGAGTCACGTGCCACGTACGGACCCAATGTGAGTGCGGACGATCAGATCCTCGATTGGAGATGGCCTGTGGGTAGGTTATCCGACCGTGTGCGTGGTCTGAACCCCTGGCCAGGGGCGATTACCAATTTCCGCGGCGCGGTGCTTAAGATCTGGGCGGTCGAGCCTGCTACGGCTGCGGGGTCGGGGGATCCAGGAACCGTCCTGGAACTACGACGCGGAGACGGGTTCGTCGTGGCTGCGGCCGACGGCGCGCTTCTAGTCCGTGAACTGCAGCCCGCGGGAAAAAGGCGGATGCTTGCTCACGACTTCACGTCGGGCTATCGTCTGCAGGTCGGGGAACGACTGGGAGAGCAAGAGCCCGCAACCCACAACACAGCGCGGAAGTGAGACCTGAGGTCCGGGATCAGCACACAAAAGCTGTGAAGCCGTCCGGCCAGGGATGCCTGGGGATGGCTTTTTGCATGGTTGTCGCAGAGGTTCGTCTAGCTCATCCTCGCCTACGCTACCATAAGTCGTTGCGCGGTTGTGGTCTAGGCTGTGGGTTGCAGGCAGTAGGCTTTGTACCCCGAAAATTGGCAACACTACACGTACAGGCATACGTTTGAAAGGAGCTTCCCTGTGACCCGACAACTCGCAACTACCCCTCGAGCGTTGGCTCTCGCTGTCTTGTACCAAGTGGAGACCGAGGGGGCGTATGTCAATATCGCGCTTAACCAGGCTCTGCGGGGTCAGCGCCTATCTCCAGCCGATCGCGCGCTAGCGACTGAGCTCGCTTACGGGGTGGTCAAACACCAGTTGACCCTCGACTACTGGATCGCTCAGTTTTCCTCCCGCTCGGTGGAGGGCCTCTCTCCCTGGGTTAGGACAGCACTCCGACTTGGCCTCTACCAGATTTTGTTTCTGGACCGCATCCCCGCTCATGCCGCGGTGGCTGAGACTGTGGAGGCCGTGAAATGTAAGGTCAACCCGGGGGCGGTGGGGATGGTCAACGCCATCTTGCGGCGCGTAACACGCGGGGCGACCGTGGATTACGGTGACCCAGAGCGCGAGCCGGTCTCTTTTCTGAGCCGCCGTTACTCACATCCCGAATGGCTGGTGGCATCATGGTTGAAGATGTTGGGGCGCGAAGAGACGGAGGCGCTTCTGGCAGCCAACAACCAGAACCCCAATCTACATATACGCGTCAATACGCTCAAGGCCGATCGCGAACAGGTGATGGAAGCGCTGCGCTCTGAGGGGCTGGAGCCCGTTCTGTCGCCGCTCCTGCCCGAGTCAATTCGGCTGAATAAGGGATCCATCGAACAAAGCATGCCTCTGCGCGAGGGATGGATGGTGGCACAAGACGAAGGAGCCATGCTGGTTAGTCGAGCTGTGGACCCACGGCCCGGCGAACGGATCTGGGATGTGTGCAGCGCCCCAGGAGGAAAGACAACCCATATGGCTCAGCTAATGGGCAACTCGGGTCATATCGACGCCACTGATATTCATCAGCATCGCATCCAGATGGTGGAGCGCAGTGCGGCTCGCCTAGGCGTCAGTATCATCCATACACTACAGCAGGACGCACGCCTTCTTGCCAAGGACGAGGGATCGCTTTACGATCGCGTCCTGGTCGATGCTCCCTGCTCAGGCACCGGCGTATTGCGACGCAAGGTTGACGCCCGGTGGCAGAAGACACCGGATCAGATTGTGGAGCTTAGTCGCCTTCAACTGGAGTTGCTCCTATCCGTGGCTGATCGGGTGCGCCCAGGTGGGCGATTGGTCTACAGCACCTGCTCTCTGGAGGATGAGGAGGACGAGCAAGTCATACAGGCCTTCCTCAACCGGCACCCGGAGTTCCGTCCGTGCCCACTGCGCTCGACCCTTGTTCCCGACGTTCTGCTAAGCGGGGACGAGTACCAGATGAAGCTCTTTCCCCATCGTCAAGAGACTGACGGCTTCTTCATTGCGGCCTTGACCAAACACGAGGAACAATAGATAGAGCCTGATAGGGTCTCGAGATGCGAGCCCGCGGAGCTGGCTTTATAGTGCAGGAAATCATCACCACAGGATAGAAGATATAGGGGAGAGCATCGATGAGTTGGGTCCGGCATTCTGAAGGACTTAGCCTCATGGTCTCCCGAACATGAAGGGAGCCTAGAGCATGCAAGACAAACGCCCTATCCTTCTCGGTATGACGCCAGGCGAATTGGAGCAACTGCTTCAGAATCTCGGCGAACAACGGTTCCGTGCCAAGCAGGTCGCTGAGTGGATCTACCAAAAAGGGGTGGCCAGTTTTGACGAGATGTCGAATCTGTCGCTGGCCCTGAGAGAGAAGCTTGCGAGTGAAACAAGTATTGGTACCCTCAAGACCGTGATACGGCAGCAATCGCACAAGGATCCGGTCACCAAGCTGCTGCTGGAACTGCCCGATGGACAGCGCGTCGAGAGCGTACTAATGCGCTACAACTACGGCAATAGCGTGTGTGTATCCAGCCAGGTTGGGTGCAAGATGGGCTGCGGTTTCTGTGCCTCAGGGATGTCTGGCTTTACCCGCAACCTAACTGCGGGCGAGATGGTCGGCCAAGTCCTGGCCATGTATCGCGAGCTCGGTCAACGCATCAGCCATATCGTGCTGATGGGGATGGGGGAGCCTCTGGACAATTACGATGAGGTTGTCAAGTTCATGGCTATCGCCAACGCTCCCTGGGGTTTGGGTATCGGCTACCGCCATATCGCGCTCTCCACGTGCGGGATCGTGCCACGTATCCGCGAGCTTGCCAACGAAGGAATTCCGATCAATCTATCAGTTTCGCTCCACGCCCCCAACGATGAGATACGCCGCCGCTTGATGCCGATCAGCCAGAAGTACTCCATCAACGAACTGCTGAAAGCTTGCCGCGAGTACGCTGACCTGACGCGTCGAAGGATCACCTTTGAGTATTCTCTGGTTCAAAATCAGAACGACCGCCCCGAGCATGCCAAGGAGCTTGCGACGCGACTCAAGGGAATGCTCTGTCACGTGAACCTTATCCCAGTCAACACCGTGGCTGAACGAGGTATGAAGCGCAGTCGCCAAGATGCAGTCCAGGCCTTCGCCACCATTCTACAGGAAGCGGGGATCGAGACGACCATTCGCCGCGAGATGGGAAGCGATATCGATGCAGCCTGTGGACAGTTGCGTCTCAGAGCAGAGACCGAGACCGTAGCATCAGAGGTCACCACTACGGAACGCAGTTGAGGGAAGAGAACCACTAGGGACGATCTCATCTGTGCCTTCGCATAAGGACCAAGTCAGTTGGGGTAGGGGAGGAGACATGTGATCAAGCTTGTATGGGGGGCCGCCACCGATCGCGGCCAAGTGCGTCCGGCCAATGAGGACTATCTATTCGCTGCCCCGCTGATGGGTACGGCGGAACCTTCCGTCGTCCTGTTGGCCATCGCCGATGGCATGGGTGGTTATCAGGCAGGCGAGGTAGCTAGTCAGATGGCCATCAACTCCGTCTCCCGCTATTTGGCGAGTAGGTCCGCAGATTGGCCGTTGCCGGACGACGGTCAGACGTGGTTGGAGTTGTTGCGTGCGGCTATGCGTCAGGCCAATCAGGAGATCCTGATGGCCGGGAGCAGCAACGATCAGTACAGCGGCATGGGGACGACGATGACCGCGGCCTTGATGGTCGGCGATCGGATGTACGTCGGCCATGTGGGTGACAGCCGGTTGTATCACCTTGGATCCGGCTCGCTCCATCAGATTACCCATGATCACTCCCTTGTGGGCGAGTTAGTCCGAACTGGCGAGCTAACGGCCGACGAAGCCATGACTCATCCACAGCGTAACTTGGTTCTCCGTGCCCTAGGGACTGACTGGGAGGTCACCATCGATACGGCTAGTTTGGAGCTCTCCTGTGGCGATACCCTGTTGCTCTGTACCGATGGCCTCAGCAATCTTGTTCGTGAAAGTGAGTTGGCAACCGCACTCAAGAGCAGCAACAACGTGGAGCGGATCGCCGAGGGTCTAGTCGCCGAGGCCAACTCTCGAGGTGGATATGACAATGTCAGCGTGATTGTCGCGCGGGTACAGTCCGACGATAACGGAGGTGGGGCTGTATGATCGGAACTCTGCTCGTCAACCGCTATGAGATCCTCGAGGTGGTCGGCGGAGGTGGGATGTCACTGGTCTACAAGGCCAAAGACACTTGGCTCAAACGACTGGTAGCCGTAAAGGTCCTCCGGCCAGAGTACACAAATGACGAGGACTTCATCCGCCGTTTTCGTCGCGAGGCGCAAGCGGTGGCTAGCCTCTCTCACCCGAATATCGTCAATATCTACGATGTAGGCGTAGAGCAGGCGCCGTACTTTATCGTGATGGAGTATATTGAGGGAAAAACTCTCAATTGGCTGATTAAGAACGAGGCCCCGCTGGCGATTGGCCGCTTGGTTGTGATCGCAAAGCAGATAGCTGAAGCGCTGCGGCATGCCCACACCAATCAGATCATCCACCGCGATATCAAGCCCCACAATATCCTGCTAACAGAGGACGAGCGAGTTAAGGTAACCGACTTCGGCATTGCTAGGGCGGTCAGCACCTCCACTGTCACGCACTCCGGGAGTATCATCGGCTCGGTGCACTACTTCTCCCCTGAGCAGGCACGGGGTAATGTCACAGGAGAGAAATCAGATCTGTACTCGCTCGGTATCGTTATCTACGAGATGCTCACAGGGCAGGTCCCCTTCAAAGGTGACAGCCCGGTGGGGATTGCGCTCAAGCATATTCAGGAAGCCGTTCCGGCACCGTCTCAGCTGCGGCCTGACACGCCTCCGGAACTCGAGATGGTCGTCCTGAAGCTGCTGCAGAAGGATGAGAGTGAACGTTATCAGAATGCTGGTGAGCTAGTTGACGACCTAACCCGCTTTCAGATGACCCACCAGGACGGTCCGCCGATCCCTCACCTCCAGGACTCGCCAACCCAAGTTCTGCCTGAGCTGAAGAACATTCGTGATAACCGTCAGGAACGGAAGGGCAAGAGCGACAAAGATCCCAAGCAGCGCCCCACCTGGGTGCCCTTGGTTGTCTGGACGCTGGTGATCTTCCTGCTAGTCGGTGGTGCCATATGGGGCGTCTTCTACGCTCTGCGCCTGTTCACAGGCGGTGAGGTAGTGGTTGTGCCAGATGTCCGTAGCAAGAGTTTGGTGGAAGCGGTCCGTATGCTGCAAGATGCCGGGCTCAAGTCGGACGTTCAAAGCGAGGTCTTTGACCCCAATCTAGCCGCTGGCTATGTCATCAGCCAGGATCCAGAGGCTCTGAACAGAGTCAAAACTGAGCGTACGATCTTGCTGGTGGTCAGCAAGGGCACTGAACTGAAAGCGGTGCCAAATGTAACGAGCAAGACAGAACGGGATGCGACCCTTGAACTGCAGAACGCTGGGTTCAAAGTCAGTCCTCCCACCCGTGAGAACCACCCTGAGATCAAGGAAGGTCTCGTGGTCCGCCAGGATCCGCGGGGCGGTTTTGAGGCAAAGGTTGGTTCTGAGGTCAAACTAACGGTCTCGGCGGGTCCAGCCATCGTCAAGGCCCGTGTTCCCGACCTGCGCGGCAAGACCGGTGATCAAGCACGTCAGCTGCTTCAGGAACGAAATCTCAATCAGGGGACGGTGAGGGTGCAGCCTCAGCCAGGCGTGACGCCTGGAACCGTCATCTCGCAGGATCCAGCCCCCGATACCGAGGTCAACGTTGGCAGCGCCGTTAGTTGGGTGGAGGCCGGCGCCGCAACGAATCTGGTCAACATTCAGCTGCGCTTCGACGGGGAACCAGCCATCCAGGAGATCAAGGTGATCGTCCGTGATGCGTCCAGAACTCAGCCTATCCGCGTCTTCTATCAGAGGGTGCATCGTAAGGGCGATCAACCCATCTCGCTTGACGTCCCAGTTGAGCCACCGGGAGTGATCGAGATCTACCGCAATAACAAGCTGGAGAGCAGTAAGTCGTTCTAACTACAGCCGAAGACCCGAGTGAGAACGTTTGGACTATCGAGGGCGCTGCATCGTGCAGCGCCCATAGCCTTGCTTATCGATACTTAGGAGAGTAAACCATATAGTGAGTCCGGTCGCTGTCTATCGCTGGAAGACCCATTTGGTTCGGCTCAACGGCCTCCCGCTTTGGCCTTTGGGCTCTGGGCTCAGTTGGAGGGAGGGCTGCACTTGCCCAATGGGATCGTAGTCAAGTCGCTTAGCGGTTTCTTTTATGTGCAGGGAAACGATGGCGCGATCACTGAGTGCCGTGGGCGCGGCAGGATCAAGAAGCTCGATACCGACCTATTGGTGGGAGATCTCGTTCACTTTGAAGCGACCGAGCATGGAAGAGGCGTGATCAACGAGTTGGTCCCAAGGCGTATGCGTTTGATTCGGCCACCGGTTGCCAACGTGGACCAGGCGGTCTTTACCTTCGCCTTTGTAAAGCCTCCACTTCATCGCCAGATGCTGGATCGCCTGCTGGTGTTGGCTGAGCGCGAACAGATCCAGAGCCTAATCGTCTGCAATAAGACTGATCTCGCCTCCATTGAAGAGGTCCAGGAGTTCCTTCATACCTATCAGCTTGCTGACTATCAGGTCGTTCTTACCTCAGTAAAGCAGGAGATCGGGGTCGACCGATTGCGGGAGCATCTGGCCGGAAGGATCTCTGTACTAGCAGGACCATCCGGGGTGGGCAAGTCCAGCCTGCTCAATGCGGTCAGCCCTGGTCTGACCTTGGCTACGGGTGCTGTCAGCGAGAAGATCGGGCGTGGCCGCCACACCACTCGCCATGTGGAACTGCTCCCTCTGGCCAATGGCGGTATGGTCGCTGACACGCCGGGCTTTTACGACCTGAGTGTTGAGGGGATCAAGAGTCGTGAACTCGCGAGCTGCTTTCCCGAGATGCGCCCCGTCCTAGATCAGTGTCGCTTTGGAGCGTCGTGTCTTCACGACAAGGAACCCGATTGCGCCGTTAAAGCGCTGCTTGACGCCGACGGGCTTGCTCCAAGCCGCTATGAGAGCTATCTCAGTCTGCTTGGCGAGGCCAGAGTCAATGAAAGGAGATACTAATCATGCCCATCATTGCCCCGTCAATCCTTTCTGCCGATTTTGGCCGACTGGTCGAGCACTGTCTAGAGGTGCAGCATGCTGGAGCAGACTGGCTACATATCGATGTGATGGATGGACAGTTTGTTCCCAACATCACCATCGGTCCACTGATTGTCGACGCGCTGCGCGGGCGGGTTAGCCTGCCTTTGGACGTGCACCTGATGATCGTCAACCCGGAGCGCTACGTTGCCCAGTTCGCGCAAGCGGGGGCTGACTATCTGGTCGTACATGCGGAAGCCACCAACCATCTACAGCGTGTCGTTACCCAGATCAAGGAGCTGGGCGTCAAAGTTGGAGTAGCACTCAACCCACATACCCCGCTGAACGTCCTGGACTATGTCATGGAAGACCTGGACATGGTCCTGATCATGTCAGTCAATCCCGGCTTCGGTGGACAGCGCTTCATACCCGCTGTTCTACCCAAGATTGCTCAACTCTCCGCCAGCATCCGCGAACGCGGGCTTAGCACCTTAATCGAGGTGGATGGGGGGATCAACGGATCGACCGCGCGTCAGGTGGAAGCGGCGGGGGCAACTGTTCTGGTGGCCGGCTCAGCGATCTTTGGTCAGCGCGACCTGAAGGTGGCCGTTGACGCGATCCGAGGATAGGACCGATACTTGACCGTCGACCACTCCCGTACATACAAAGGCAGAGGCCTGACCCGTGGCACGGTGTCAGGCCTCTGCTATTCCCGCTGTGAGTACCATGGCGATATCCGACAAGAAGAATCTCTGTTTGTGCAGGTTGGACAGCCACCAAAAGCTTAACGGGTGAATATACTACCAATGCACAGAAACATGATCGGTGAGGATGGGGGGGATCAGCGATGCGCTGGCGAAGACGGCACCCAGGACGAGGTTCAGGGAGCAAGCTCGTTGGTCTCGCGTTGGGGTTCTTGGGCATCTTTCTCCTGGCCAGGACGCTGCCTGTCTGGCTATGGACCGGGCTGGTCGGTGCCGCGCTGCTAGCTGTTGGCTGGCTGGTTTTCTGCAGTGGCAACTAACGTCAGATACCGAGCAGCCAAGTTCATATGGTGCAGCACCCAACCCTTAGGTCAGCTTCCTAGAACAAGACCGCTGGCATACCGTACAGACAAGTACTGCAATCTCGAGGTAAGTAAGGTTCCCGTGATGCCGAGATAGGTAAAGAAGGAGGGTGCGATATGCGGATCGTAGCTATCAAGCTGCCCAAAGTTGTGAGCGCGATGGTGCGTGGAGTCCTAAAAGTCTTTGGCAAACAGTCCTGACCGAAGACGAGGGCGATTACCTGGCGTTGACAAACGCAATAAAAAGCGGCAGATGCCGCTTTTTTCCTTGCCCACGATTGCCTTGGCACACTATAACCTGCCACGTGTGTGGATGATCGCTTAGAGAGCGCGCTGCACCTTCCCGGAACGGATGCAACGAGTGCAGGCACGGATGTGAGTGGGGACGCCATTGACAATGGCTTTAACCCTCTGCAGGTTGGGAGCAATTACACGGTTGCTACGACGGGTGACGTAGGAACCACGGGTGCTAATCTGTGCGCCTGTAGTAACGCCCTTACCGCAAATCTCGCATTTTCTGGCCATCTATTCACACCTCCTTCGGTGTTGGACGCTGTAAGTCAACAGCTAAGATTGTATCATAGCTAAGCAACACTTGACAAGTACAAAAAGCCTAAACCGAGAGGGCTAGAGCAAGATAGTATCACGCATCATCCTGATGCTGTCGCAGATCACGGACCGCTTCGATAGTCATCGGGTGCCTTGAGGGCGGTTTGGGGTTCGCGCCGGGCTTTGGCATTTGGCCCACTGGCTATGCACCGCTGCGCTGTATGGTTGCCTGCTTTCAATTTCGCCGGAAGTATAGTAGAATATAACAATGACAAGCAAGACTTCAGTCTACCCTTTGGGGGAAATAAATGACTACTCATGAGACGATCACCTCCCTAGGTAAAGTTGAGATCGCGGAGGAGGCCATTGCCATGGCGGCGGGGATCGCTGCCATGGAGTGCTATGGTCTGGTAGGCATGGCTTCGCGGCGGATCAAGGACGGCCTGGTCGAACTGCTAGGACGCGAAAACCTGACCCGCGGAGTTGAAGTCAGATTCCTGCCCAGTGGGGTCGCGATTCGCCTGTACATTATTGTTGGTTACGGAGTAAGAATCTCCGAGGTGGCCAACAATGTCATGTCGAAGGTTAAGTACATGGTTGAGAGTCTCTTGGGGCTCAAAGTTGAGAGCGTGAGCGTCCATGTGGAAGGCGTGCGCGTAGGGAACCGTTAGTTAGGAGGTTTATCCCTTGAAAGTCGAGTTGATGGATGGCAGCCTATTTCGCTCTCTGATCCTAATGGGGGCCCAGACCCTCCAGGCTCACCGGGCTGAAGTTGACGCCCTCAATGTCTTTCCCGTGCCCGACGGGGATACCGGGACTAACATGCATCTGACTGTACAATCTGCGGCCGCCGAGGTTGAGAGGCTTGACAGCATCTCGATCGCTAAGATGGCGGATGCTGTTGCCATGGGATCGTTGATGGGGGCCCGTGGGAATTCGGGGGTCATCTTATCTCAACTCTTCCGCGGTTTCGCCAAGGCAGTGGAAGGTAAAGAGAAGATCAGCACCACCGAATTTGCGCGTGCTCTGCAGGAAGGTGTCAACACCGCCTACAAAGCGGTCATGCGCCCAGTGGAGGGCACGATACTCACCGTGGCCAAAGAAGCAGCCAAGCAGGCGACAGCATCGGCAAAACAGCACAAGACCTTCCTCAAGTTTATGCACGATGTGCGTGACAAGGCGCAAGAGGCTCTTGATAAGACACCCACTCTGCTTCCTATCCTCAAACAGGCTGGTGTGGTAGATGCGGGTGGAGCAGGTCTTCTGCGTATTTACGAGGGCTTCGTCGCCGCTCTGGAAGGCCAGACATCTGTTTTGCCCCCAGTCCTGGCAGCACTCCAGCCGAAGCGAGTGGTCGATCTGCCCCAAGCAAGGGTTGATGAAGAGATCGTCTTTGGCTACTGCACAGAAGTGATGGTTAAGGGAAGCGGCCTTGAGATCGAGCGGCTTCGCGAACAGCTCTCCGCCATGGGGGACTCTCTCTTGGTGGTAGGTACTCCGGAGTTGGTCAAGATCCATGTCCATACTAACCGTCCGGGGGCGGTGTTGGAGCTGTGTGTCGAGATGGGCGCTCTCTCCAAGATCAAGATTGAGAACATGCGCGAGCAGCATCAACATATTCTACTCGAGCAAGCGGGCGGCGAAGCCCAGGAGGATCAGGCAGTTCACGCTCCCGTGGTTGCCCAGCCACAGGAGATGAAGCCTTTGGGCGTCGTTGCGGTCACCGTGGGCGATGGGCTGATCAGCATCTTCCGCAGTCTCGGCGCCGACGAAGTGGTATCCGGCGGCCAGACGATGAACCCGAGCACAGAGGATATCGTAAGAGCCATCAACCGCGTGCCCGCGCAGATGGTCGTGGTGCTCCCCAATAACGGGAATATTATCATGGCTGCTGAGCAGGCCAAGACGATGACAGATAAGACAGTCGTTGTTATTCCCTCGCGATCGATGCCGCAAGGATTGGCCGCATTACTGGCGCTGAATCCGCAAGAAAGCGATCCAGACCAGGTAAAACGCCAAATGGAACGCGCCATGGCACGAGTCAAGACCGGTCTCGTAACCCATGCAGTCAGGGACTCCCAGATGGACCAGACCGCGATCAGGGCTGGTGACTATCTCGGGTTGTTGAATGGGAAGATCGCGGTCGCTCACCCCGCTCAGGATGTGGTGATTGACGAGCTGCTTACCGCCATGGTTCATGACGACGATGAGATCGTAACCATCTACTATGGTCAGGATGTGAGCGCTGCGGAAGCTGAGGCCTTGCTGGAACGAGTCAGTCGGCGTTTTCCCCGTTGCGAAGTGGAGATGCATAGTGGTGGTCAACCGGTCTACTATTACATTCTCTCTGCGGAGTAGAAGAGCGGCACAAGGTCAACGTGGCCGATTATCGCGCATCTGAGGCTTGCATATGGTGATTAGGCTGATAGACCTGATGTGGGTCTATCAGTTTTCTTTAGGGAACGGGCGTCCACATTCATCTGTTCAGTTGCTGAACCTGTGCTTCTTCTACTTGGCCATTGGGCTATCACTAGGGAGGTATCCATGTCAAGTTTATCCGTATTTGACCTGATCGGCCCCGTGATGATCGGTCCATCCAGCTCGCACACTGCCGGCGCAGTTCGACTGGGAGGACTGGCCCGCGCCATCTTTGCCCGCGATATCGTCGGCTGCCAGTTCTACCTTCACGGATCCTTTGCCGAGACGTACAAAGGTCATGGAACACATCTGGCGCTATCCGCGGGCCTAATGGGCTGGCTGCCTGATGATGATCGGATCAGGGATTCGCTCGCCATCGCGGATGGAGCAGGGCTTGCCTTCTCTTTTCATCCCACTGACTTAGGGGACGACTATCATCCCAACACCGTGAAGATGGTGATACAAGGGGATGGTGACCACCGGATGACGGTGGTGGGATCGTCGCTTGGAGGTGGCCTGGTGGCGGTCTCTGAGATCAACGACTTCTCTGTCCAGATCAGTGGCACCAGTCATGCCCTTTTGGTGGTCCACCTCGACCGACCGGGCGTCGTCGCCCGAGTGACCCGGGCCCTAGCTGATGACGACACCAACATCTCATATATGACTGTCTCGCGGAGTGATCGCGGCTCCAACGCACTGATGGTGATCGAGACCGATCAACCGGTCAGTGCTCGTGCGATGATGGAGATGCGGTCGCTGCTGAACGTTCGGTCAGTCTCGGCCATCGAGCCCATAGGAGGATAATCATGGAGTTTAGGAGCCTTGGACCTGTAATCGAACAGGCGATCCGCGAAGAGCGCCCCTTGTGGAGCTATGTTCTGTCCCATGAGGTCGCGGCCAGCGGCAAAAGTAGTGAGGAGATCATGGCTGGCCTGAAGACGGCTTTGGAGGTCATGCGAACGGCAGTAGCGCAGGGAGTGGAACGGACTGAGCCATCCTTCAGTGGTCTGACAGGTCAGGAGAGCTACAAGGTGCAGCGGTTTCACCAGCAACGAGCCAGCGTCCTGGGAGGAGTTGCTGCGAAGGCGCTCACTTGGGGACTGGCTGTCGCGCAGATTAATGCCGCCATGGGCAAGGTGGTCGCAGCCCCCACTGCGGGGTCGTGCGGCATTATCCCAGGGGCAATGCTTGCCATCGCCGATGAACACCATCTGGATGATGAAGCGCTCTGCCACGGGCTGCTCACCTCAGCGGGAATTGGGATGGTGGTCGCCCAGCGAGCCAGCATCGCCGGTGCCAGTGGGGGTTGTCAAGCTGAGTGCGGCTCTGCGGCCGCCATGGCAGCGGGGGCGATCGTAGAGATGCTGGGTGGGGGCCCAGAGGCCGTGGGACACGCGGTTGCGCTGGCGTTGAAAAGCATCATGGGGTTGGTCTGTGATCCAGTGGCTGGTCTGGTCGAGATCCCGTGTGTGAAGCGCAACGGCTTCGGTGCTGTCAACGCTCTGGTAGCCGCGGAGATGGCCCTATCTGGCGTAGAGAGTGCCATCCCCGTTGATGAGGTTATCGATGCCATGGCGGAGGTGGGCGATCGGATGCCACCCGAGTACAAAGAGACCGCCAAGGGTGGTCTGGCTGTCACTCCAACGGGCCAACGAATGATGCGGGAGCTGTATGGCAAGTAACGCCATCAGCCGGCAGAGCGAGCTTCTCTGCGGATCGAGATCTGTTAGCCTAACCCCATAGGGGACTCCCGAGCGGTCCCAGCCATGGAGGACGATGCGTAATGCCCAGTCGATTTGGTGCGATAATGAAGCGATCACTTGCTGAGCTCAAAGGTGTTGGTCCCACACGGCTGCGAGCAATGGCTGATCTCGGGATAACGACAGTCTATGATCTGCTTACTGTCTTTCCTCGACGCTATGAGGATCGGCGTCAGATCACCCAACTCGGGGCGTTGCGCGGTGAGACTCTGGTGACGGTGCAGACGCGTGTGCTCCCTGGGATTCGCCAGAGAAGGACCGGGCGCGTGACGGTTACCCAGGTGCCAGTTGCCGATGACACGGGCAAAGCGCTGGCCATTTGGTTCAATCAACCCTATATGGCTAAGAACCTACAGCCGAACCGCACAGTCACCCTGACAGGGACTGCGCAGTGGCGTAGCGGCTCGTGGCAGATCGCGGTCAGGGAGTATTCGCTGACCGCCAACAGCTCTGCGCCGGGGATTATCCCTTTCTACCGCGTTCCACATGGGGTATCACAGAAGCTCTGGCGTGACCTGATTCAGCAAGCTCTGCTTCTAGCAGAGCAAGAACTGCTCGATCAGTGGCCGACGGAGTGGTTGGCTGCCTTTGAGCTTCCCCGTCTAGCCAGCGCGTTTCGCGCCTTGCACTTTCCCCGTGATTGGCAGGAGTTGGCTCGGGGACGAGCGCGCTTGATCTTTGACGAACTGATGATCCTGCGTCTCACGCAGTCCGAGCGACGACTGCAAGAAGGACAGGCAGGCCATGCCCATGATCCCGTACCTGATCTCCTAGATCGCCTCGTGGGTCGACTGCCCTTTGGCCTAACGAAGGCCCAGAAGCGCGCCATCGACGAGACCTTAAGTGATATGGAGAGCCCCTCTCCCATGCGGCGCCTGCTACAGGGGGACGTGGGGTCGGGGAAGACGGTAGTAGCCGCGGCTGCCATCCTAAAAGCCGCTGCCTCGGGGCGACAGGCTGTGTTGCTCGCACCCACCGAACTGCTGGCAGAACAACACCATCGAACACTGACAAAATGGCTGCAGCCGCTCGGCATCGAGGTTACCCTGCTCTCTGGGGGTATGAAGGCGAAGGACCGGTCGGAGCTGGTAAAGGCCGTGAGCGACCGGCGCGTTCCGGTGATTGTGGGCACCCACGCCATACTGCAGGAGACCGTGGAGATCCCGGAACTGAGCCTGGTTGTGGTGGACGAGCAGCATCGTTTCGGCGTGGCGCAGCGACGCAAGCTCCTAGAGCGAGTCCCATCTCCAGATCTGCTCGCCATCTCTGCCACGCCGATCCCGCGCAGTCTGGCACTGGTCCTCTATGGGGAGATGGCAGTTAGCGTCCTCGATGAGATCCCGCCTGGTCGCACACCGATCAAGACCTACTGGATTGGGCCCGAGCGCGAACAGGGCTTGCTGGACTTCTGCTGTCGCGAGATGGCTGTCGGCCACCAAATCTACTGGGTATGCCCTAGCATTGCCAGCGCAGAAGACGATGGCGATGATGCATCGGCCTCGGTGGAGGGGCGGTTGTCGACGCTCTCAACGGCGTGGTCTTCCTATCGGGTGGCAGCCCTACACGGTAAGATGACGGCGTCGGAGAAAGATCATCTGATGCGCGCCTTTGCCCGCGGCGAGGTGCAAGCGATCGTGGCGACCACGGTCATTGAGGTAGGCGTTGATGTACCTAGCGCCACTGTGATGGTCATTGAGGAGGCCGATCGCTTCGGGCTGGCTCAGTTGCATCAGTTGCGCGGTCGGGTTGGGCGCGGCACCGCTCCGTCCTACTGCGCGCTTTTGGGCACGCCTCGAACGAAGGAGGCAGAGGAGCGACTGAGAACCATCGAGAAGACCACTGATGGCTTTGTTATTGCGCAGGCAGATCTCACCCTCAGAGGACCGGGTGAGGTCCTCGGAACCAGTCAACACGGATTTGGCGATCTACTGGTGAATCAGTGGCAGACCGACTGGGACCTGGTCGAGCGGATCGGTCGCCTGGCCGATGAAGTTATCGCGCACAGGCGCAGGCTGGATCATGCCCAGTGGCAGTGGGTTCTGGAATCAGCGCGTGAACGCTTTACATCCTCTGATATCTCGTAGCACTCATCCCGACGGTCATCAGGGCAAAAAAAGGGCTGGCGGAGTGATCCGCCAGCAATGGGAGAGGAGAAACCGGAGGAAGAGCTTATGGGGAAAACCGATTACATCACTATTATGGACTTGCGATTCCAGGGTTATACATATCGCTCAAACTAATTTCCCCTGCAGTCGTCTTCGTCACAGGAAGGCTCGGGTGCGACCACGTAGGACTGTGACTGGTGGCACCCGAATTATGTTGGTGGACAAGATCGGGCACACTGGTAGGAGCTTAGTAACGTTGGTCTACCAGGGCAGCTCTAAAGGTGCTGCGCTATCGGTCCCATCAGCCAGGCCATTGACCCAAGAATCGACTCAATTGGAAGGGTGGAATGCACCCGTGCGTGTTATTGCAGGAAGCGCTAAGGGACGTGTTCTAAAGGCTCCTCCCGGGCTGGCTACGCGCCCGACCGCGGACAAAGTCAAGGGAGCCCTCTTTAACATCTTGGCACCGCGCCTGGCGGACAGCTATCTCCTGGACCTGTTTGCTGGTACCGGCGCCCTCAGCATCGAGGCTCTGAGTCGAGGGGCGGCTGGAGCGATCTTGGTGGAGAGCGCTCGCAGCGCACAGAGGACGATCATCGCCAATCTGGAGCAATGCAGGTTCTCACCAATGGCTCAGTTGGTGATCGGGGATGTGGAGAAGGTCATTCCTCGGCTCCGACCTCCGAACTCCATCGATCTGGTTATGATGGACCCCCCTTACCATCAGGGGCTGGTAGAACAGACGTTGACCATCCTCGGGACAGTCCCATACCTGGCGCCACACGTCATGATTGTAGCCGAACATCATCGCCAGGAGCAGATCCCAGATCGGACCGAGGCCTTCGTACGTACCCGAGTCGTTACTCACGGAGACACCTCATTGAGTTTTTTCGTAAGGGAGGAGATCGTGTGACGACCGCCATTTATCCGGGCAGTTTCGACCCGGTCACCAATGGGCATTTGGACATCATCGAGAGGGCAGCCCAGAACTTCGATACTCTCGTCGTGGCCGTGCTGCGCAACCCCAGCAAGCAGCATTTCTTCAGTCTGAGTGAGCGCGAGTGGCTACTGCGCAAAGTGATCGGCCATCTCGATAATGTCGTGGTAGACTCCTTCGATGGATTGCTGATCGACTATGCCCGAGGTCGCAACGCCAATGTCATCGTCAAGGGCCTGCGTGCTGTCTCAGACTTTGAGTACGAGCTGCAAATGGCGCATATGAACCACGCACTGTGCCCATCGATTGAGACCATGTTCATGATGACATCGGTTCAGCACTCATTTCTATCCAGCAGCCTTGTTAAAGAGGTAGCTCGGCTGGGCGGTTCAATTACCGGCTTAGTCCCCCCTCTGATCGAAGAGCAACTCAAGAAACGGCTGATCTCTCGTTAGCTCAAGGTCTACAATCACCAGACTGATGATACGTTTTATGGAAGGACGATGGGGAGGGATAGACGTGAGCGTGCGAAGCAATCGCCGTGGCCAGTGGTTAGCTGGGCTGTTGGTTCTAGTTCTGTTGGTTGGGGCCCTGTGGTGGCCGATCGACTACATCGCTGTGAAACCAGGCTTGGTGCAGGATCTCAAGGAAGTGATCACGGTCGAGGGAGGCGAGAAAACGGACGCAGGGCGGTTCTACCTCACCGCCATACTCACTCAGCCGGCAAACGTTTCTATCTATCTCCGCAGCCTGGTGGATCACACCATCCGGCTTATGCCAAGACGTGAGATGATCCCCGCAGGCTGGGATCAAAAGCAGTACAATGAGGCCATGCTGCGCCTGATGGAAGAGAGTAAGGTGATCGCCGAGGTCGTGGCACTGAGACGCCTAGGCTATGAGATCGAGATCAAGGGGGGCGGAGCACAGGTTGCTCATGTACTCCCTTACAGCCCGGTCAAGGACGTTATTCTGCCCAATGATGTGATCACAGGGCTTAACCAACAACCTATCCGTTTGGCCGAAGATCTAACGGCCGCCGTGCAGAAAATGAGGCCTGGCGATACTGTCAGCTTGTTGGTCAAACGGGGCGAAGAGTCGAAGGAGATCCGCGCGAAGCTGACCGAGAACCCTGACGACAAGGGCAAACCCATGCTCGGGGTTCAGATCACGACACATAATTGGGAGCCGACGCTGCCGATCAAGATCCACGCGAACACGGCTGATATCGGGGGGTCCTCAGCTGGCACCATGATGGTCCTCGAGATCATGAACCAGGTGGAAAAGCGCGACCTTGCCAGTGGGCACCGCATCGCTGGGACTGGGACTATATCCCTCAACGGCACCATAGGCAAGATCGGTGGCGTTCAGCAGAAGGTCATCACGGCTGAGCGCCAGGGTATGGAGTATTTTATCGTTCCCGAGGATGATTACCCCGACGCGGTCCAAGCGGCGAAGAAGATCCAACTGGTCAAGGTGCGTACGCTGGACGATGTCATGGCGTTCCTGAATGGATTACAGTAGTGCGTGCACTACTGAGGCACCAGCCACCAGTCACTAGGCACTAGGGGAATTCGAGGTCCACCAGGACTTCAGGCCATGGCTTAACTGCGACGGAATTCCAATCAACTCCTGGTGGCTAGTGGCTAGTGTCTTGTGCCTGTCAGAACAGGCGCACCGGTTCGTGAGTGAGATCCTGTGCTCCTCTGCGCTGCTCTGGATCTGGCAGACCCATGGTCCAAAGATCGGTTGCCAGCCGATCCAGGTGCAACAGCCGCTGGGCCCAAGCCGACAGGCGACCGACACGCATCGGTTTGTGGATGATCGGGATATGGCTCGTATCCCTGCACCGGCCAAGCAGCCCTCTACCGACGGTGTTCATGGCGAGGACGCGGGCATAGGGGACAGGTTGTTCCATCTGCTCGAGGTCTGCCTTCGTGATACCCAGGAGCAGATGGGCGAGGGTGCGTGTAAGTCGTGCCAGTGTGTAACGCTTGGTTTTGACTGAGCGCAGCCATTGGTCAGTTCCGATGGCGTCTGCCGCTGCTAACATGCGGTTTTCCAAACCCTCGCTGACCTCGGGCAGATGAGCTAACTGCTCCAGGGATGAACGCCGCAAGAGAGCTATCGCTGCTGGCTCAAGCGTGCTCCATGCAACTGGACCGCGGCCAAGCATGATCTGCTGCCTGATCAACTCGTGGCTGACCGCGGGAATGCTTGGCGCGATCGCACTGCTTGGTTCCCCGGCTAAGAGCGCGCGGCGAACGGCCGTCGCGCTGGCCAGCGGTCCCAGCTCCGGATCATGATAACCAGAGCCACGCCGTTCGACCGTCCAAGGAGTGATCTGACTGTGCTGGCGGATGAGCGCGCGCAAATACTCCACCGCCAATATGTTGTTAGCGGTAGAGATCACGTCCGGTGAGCGCCCTGGTCCTGCCATCCCGCTTAGTGCTTCGGCTTGCACGCGGGGATGAGGCAGGCCTTTCTTACTCAGTTCCTGCGCTCTAGACTTCAGCTCGGGCGGGTCTTGCTCAAGAATCTGGGCAGTGCTTGTCAGTGCGGTCAGGTCACCCGCCTCGCTGCCAAAGCTCAGGTGTGAGATCACGCCTAACTGGTCGAGAAGTGAGATAGCTCCGTGGGCAAACCAGGTTGCTCGTGAACAAGCGTAGAGCGTCGGCAGCTCGAAGACTAGATCCGCGCCACAGGCTACAGCCATGGCGGCGCGAGACCATTTGTCCACGATGGTGACTTCACCTCGTTGGGTGAAGTGACCACTCATCACAACGATGACCGCCTCGGCCGCCAAGGCTTGCCGCGTTGTGGCGAGGTGCCACGCGTGGCCATTATGGAGCGGATTATACTCGGCGATAATGCCGACAATGGTCATGGGAATCCTCCTCTAGCAGCCTGCAGCTATGCCCAAAGGCCAAAGTGAGTGACGTAGTGTCCATCAAGTGTTATACTACCATGAAACGAAGCGCCAGCCCACACTGAACGATCGACACCAGTGTACGCGAGCTCCCGAGTGGACCTTCGCTCGCTCGCTGTGGCCCTCACTTTGGGCTCTGGGCTTTGGCCTCACGTAGCGGCGTGCCGCCGCGCAGAGTGGAGTGATATAGTTGCAGTGTTTCGCCTTGGTCGGTGCTAGTGGAACCGGCAAGAGCCATCGTGCCCAGACTGTTGCCTACGAGTATGGCATTGATGCCATTATCGATGATGGCCTCCTCATTCACGAACACCGTATCGTTGCTGGCCGTTCTGCCAAAGCTGAGAACAACAAGATGGCGGCTGTACGCAGAGCGGTGTTCATGGATGAGGCGCATGCTCAAGAGGTCCGTGACGCCCTGCTTCGGATTCGGCCACTACGAGTCCTAATCCTAGGGACATCGGATCATATGGTGGAGCGGATACGGCAGGTCCTTGAGCTGCCACGGTTTGAGCGGGTGGTCCAGATCGAAGAGATCGCCTCCCCTGAGGAGATCGAAGAGGCGCTGGTGCAACGGAATGTGCAGGGAAAACATATCATTCCGGTGCCGACACTGGAGGTCAAAAATCGCGTCCCTGTTTACTACGTGGGTCCTTTGGATGTGCTCTTCCGTCGCCGCGCACAAGCGGCAGAGCAGAAGATCGGTGAGAAGTCCGTGGTTCGTCCGTCATTTACCCCCCATGGACGCATCTCGATTGAGCCCCGTGCCATCGCGCAGATTGCTCAGATCATCGCACTGGCACACCCCGAGGTTGCCCGCGTCAATCGTGTCGAAGCCGTGATGGAGACCGGTGTTCGCGTCAACTTGGATCTGACCATGCGTTACGGTATCCCCCTGTTGCCACTCTTGGCCAAGCTCCAGCAGGAGATCAAAGATGACATGGAAGAGCAGACACGTCTTGCTGTACGGGCTGTGAATCTACGTGTGAGCGCGGTGACTCTGAGGTAGCGTGCATGGCGCCTTGTCAATCTGTCAAGGATGACAGATTGACAAGACCCACACCCAACGATATAATGTATTTTGTGTCAATCGAGGTGATCAAAGTGAAGTTCTCCATCGTGGAGGTCAAGCGTAGCGTCGGCGATAAGATGCCGGTCGCGTGGGAAGAGCCAGTTGACAGCTTTGGTGACCTCAGCGTCTGGGGTCTTGAGTTGGTCAAACCGGTCGCGGTCAACTTAGTGGTGACGAATCTCGGCAACCGTGTCACAGTTGAGGGTCATGCCCACTGTGAGTTTGTTGCTGAGTGTAGTCGTTGTCTGGAACGCGTTCCCGATAGCTTGGATGTTGAGATTAGTGAACAGTTCCTGACAACCCGCCGCCCCCAGACCGACGAAGCTCCTAGCGACGACGAAGAGGAAGAGGACCTGCCAGTCCTCGACGGCGATGGCATTGATGGTACTGAGCTTGTTACAGCTGCAGTCATCTCACAGCTGCCCATGCAGCCGCTTTGTAGCCCCGAGTGTAAAGGCTTATGTCCCGAGTGCGGTGAAAACCTCAACGTTTCTGCCTGTCGTTGCACAGGGATTAAGGTTGATCCGCGATTAGCCGCTCTCGAAGAATGGCTCAAAAAGAACCAGGAAGCCGAGAACAAGGACCAAGAAGAATCATAGAGCTTCTCCTCCTAAGTAGGAGTAGAAAAGGGGGTGTCAGACCATGGCTGTACCAAAAAGAAAGACTTCAAAGGCTCGCCGTGACAGCAGAAGAGCACAGAACTTCAAACTGTCCGTACCTGGCATCATCGAGTGTCCGCAGTGCCATAAGCCGAAGCTTTCCCATTGTGCTTGCCCTGAATGCGGTTTCTACAAGAACCGTGAGGTTGTTGCCGTTGAATAATCCTACCTGCTAAATAGGATGCCAGAGGCGCCCAAACGAAGAGCCGTATATGACGGCTCTTTTTTTTCTAATCTGGCTCCAGAAGATTGTGGCACTTTAGGAGGCCAGTGCCAGTCCTCTGCTGCGTGATGCCTATGGTGCAATCGCTCACCACAGTAAATACATACTTGCGTTATCACTAGGTGCTAATATATACTGATGTTAGTAGCTGGTGTTAAGCTACGGAGGTGCGTGTTCCTTGTCAGAGATTAAGTTGCCCTTGAGCAAACCTAGACGTCAGGAACTGTTGGCGGAAATGCTGGTTGAGCGTCCCTTCTTGACCGATGAGGAGCTGTCCAGGCAGCTGGGAGTCAGCATCCAGACCATTCGCTTGGATCGCGTTGGCCTTGGGATACCAGAGGTGCGAGAGCGGATCAAGAACGTGGCCGAGCAAAAACAGGAACATGTAAAGTCGCTCGCCCAAGCGGACATCGTCGGTGAACTGATTGATCTCGAGTTGAACACCCGAGCGCTTTCACTCCTCACTGTCACAGCTGAGATGGTTTACGCAAAGACCAAGATTGGTCGTGCTCATCTGCTCTTCGCTCAGGCCAACTCGCTGGCCATCGCCATGATTGACGCCGAAGTGGCTGTAACTGGGATCGCTCGCGTTAAGTACAAACGTCCCGTCCGAGTTGGAGAGAGGCTTTTCGCGCAGGCAGAGGTCATTCGTGTGCGCGGGACCCGCTATACGGTGGTCGTCAAGACTAAGTCCGAGAGCGAGTTGGTCTTCAAAGGGAACTTCATGGTCTTTGCCCTACCTGAGTACAAGGGGGGCGAGCTCCTATGAAGAGGATTGCACTGGACTGCATGGGAGGCGATCATGGTGCGAGCGCCATGGTTCAGGGTGCAGTGGAAGCAGCCCGTGAATGGGGGCTGGAGATCATCCTTGTCGGCGACGAGCAGTGCATCAGTCGTGAACTCGTCAAGTACCCGACGGAAGGGCTTAAGCTGGAGATACTACATACAACAGAGGTCATCACTGCCGATGACCAGCCTGGGCTTGCCGTGCGCCGCAAGAAAGACTCCTCTTTAGTCGTGGCAAGCCGCTTGGTCAAGGAAGGCCGTGCACAGGCTGTTTTCTCCGCAGGGAATACCGGTGCCATTGTAGCGGCAGGATTATTGGTGATCGGGAGAATGGCTGGAGTGGAACGTCCTGCTCTGGCACCTGTCCTGCCGACCACCAAAGACCACGGCGTACTGCTCCTCGATGTGGGGGCCAATGTTGAGTGCAAACCCAGCCATCTCTACCAGTATGGAATCATGGGTAGCATCTACGCCGAGCGCGTCCTCGGGATCACAGGCCCACGAGTGGCACTTCTAAACGTGGGGGCTGAAGAGGGAAAGGGCAGCGAATTGTACAAAGACGCTCACACGCTGCTAAAGGAAGCACCTGTCAAGTTTGTGGGCAATATTGAAGCACGCGAGTTGCCCTTTGGGTCGGCTCATGTCGTGGTCTGCGACGGCTTCGTTGGCAATGTGGTGCTGAAGTTCATGGAGGGCCTGGCCCACGCTTTTACCGATACCTTAAGAGAAGAGATGACGCGTTCATGGCTGTCTAGCTTGGCGGCAGGCGCGCTGAAGCCTTCACTGCGGCGCTTCAAGAAGCGATTGGATTATACGGAGTATGGCGGAGCCCCAATGTTGGGCATCAACGGCGCCTGCTTCAAGGGACATGGGTCGTCCAACGCTAAAGCGGTCAAGAACGGGCTGAGAGTAGCTCATACTTTCTTGACCAGTGGTGCTATCGAGCGCTTGCGAGAGAGCCTGGACCGAGGAAAGGACGGAAAGGATGGAGAAACGACTTAGGTCGGTGGCGATTGTCGGCACGGGCTCAGCCCTACCGGAGAGGATCCTCACTAACGATGAGCTGGCTCAGCGAGTCGAGACATCGGACGAGTGGATCCGCACAAGGACAGGGATCCGCGAGCGCCGCGTTGCTGCCCAAGACGAGACAACATCGGTGTTATCAGCTCGTGCTGCCGCCAAGGCGCTCGAGGCGGCTGGCATCACTGCCGACGAGTTGGATCTGATTATCGTGGCGACCGTTACTCCGGATATGGTCTTTCCCGCTACTGCCTGCTTGGTGCAAGCTCAGCTTGGAGCAAAACGAGCGGCGGCCTTCGATCTGGAGGCAGCTTGCTCTGGTTTTGTCTATGGTTTGGCCATGGGTAGCCAATGCATTGCTGCGGGGCTCTATGAGACGGTTTTGGTCATCGGAGCTGAGACGCTGTCGCGTGTTATTGACTGGGAAGACCGTGATACCTGCGTTCTGTTTGGTGATGGAGCAGGCGCTGCCGTGCTCAGACCCGCCCCCGATGGCGTAGGACTGCAGTCCTTCTATCTGGGCGCTGATGGGTTGGGGGGGCATCTACTGGAAATGCCGGCTGGCGGATCCAAGCTGCCAGCAACTCTTGCGACCGTTGCCGACCGAAAGCACTACATTCGTATGGCTGGCAAAGAGGTCTACCGCTTCGCGGTGCAGATCATGGGTGAGGCGGCCGCCAAGGCTGTTGCCATGGCTGGATGGGAACTGAACCAGGTCGACTTCCTGGTCCCACATCAGGCTAATCTGCGCATCATCGACGCAGCTGTCAAGCGTCTGGGCCTGGATGGCGACCGTGTGGTAGTCAATCTCGACCGGTATGGCAACATGTCAGCCGCGTCCATGCCTGTGGCATTGGATGAGGCGGTTCGCGATGGCCGTATCAGGTCGGGTCAACGCGTGGTAATGGTAGGGTTTGGCGGGGGCCTGACGTGGGCATCCTGCGCCATGACTTGGATCTAGTCTTCAATACGGCTCATCGGGCCAAGGTTGCCGCTACTTCAGCCTTTGGGCTCGCAAAATAGGAGGACTTATGACAGCGATACGGATTGTTACTGACAGTACCGCCGATCTGCCTCTGAGCCTAGTCGAGCGCTATGGGATCGGTGTCGTCCCCCTTTCCGTGATCTTTGGGGAAGACTCCTATCGAGACGGGATCGACCTAAGCAGTGGTGACTTTTACCGTCGCCTTGTGACTGATGCTCGCCACCCCCATACGTCGCAACCATCACCTGCCGCTTTTGAGGAGCAGTATCGTCGCATGTCCGCCGAGGGAGCGGAAAGGATATTGGTCTTCTGTTTGTCCAGCCGTCTGAGTGGCACCTACCAGTCCGCGACTATGGCGGCGCAGATGGTTGACTTTCCAGTGGATGTTATTGACACTGAACAGGCGTCGTTATCCATGGGTTGGATGGTGGTAGCCGCGGCGCAGGCCATCGAAGCCGGAACCACGGCCGACGACGTGATCCAATGGGTTGAGGATTGTCGTAAACGCATCTCGTTGCTATTCGTTGTGGATACGTTGGAGTATCTGCAACGCAACGGCCGCATCGGCAAAGCTTCAGCAGTCCTGGGAACACTCCTCAGCGTTAAGCCAATTCTTAGCCTTGCTGAAGGAATGGTTACTGCGGTAGATAAGGTTCGAGGGAACTCCAAAGCGACCCAACGCATGGTTGAGATATGCAGCGAACGGTATGCTGGTCAGACCGGATTGCGCGTGGGGATCCTTCATGCAACCGCTCCTGAGCAGGCCGCTCGACTGGCAGAGACGATGCAGGCGGCGCTTCGACCCGAAAGGATCCTCATCAGTGAGATCGGGCCCGTTATTGGGGCTCACGTCGGCCCCAACGCACTAGGTATCGCAGTTGTGCCACGTTAAGGGAGGCAGGTCTAGCTATGAGTAAGGTCGGTTTCATTTTTCCCGGTCAGGGTGCTCAATACGTTGGGATGGGTCAGGCGCTAAGCGACCAGTATCCATTGGCGAAGCAGCTCTTCGCCGAGGCAGATGAGGCTTTGGGCTTCTCTCTCAGCTCGCTCTGCTTTGAAGGGCCTGAGGATGAACTCAAAAAGACGGAGATCACGCAACCAGCCATCCTTACTGTCAGCGTAATCGCATGGCGGCTCCTGACCGACGCCGGGATCGTTCCTACTATGGTGGCGGGCTTAAGTCTAGGTGAATACTCCGCCCTCGTGGCGGCCAACACCCTGAGCTTCTCGGCAGCGGTCAAGCTGGTAAACAAACGCGGCCGCTATATGCAGGAGGCTGTGCCCTTTGGCGAGGGTGGCATGGCGGCGATTCTTGGGCTCGATCGACAGAGACTGGTTGATCTCTGCGAGCAAGCCTCACAGGTAGGCGTGGTCGCACCCGCTAACTTCAACTGTCCCGGGCAGATCGTAATCGCGGGGGTAGCCGCTGCCGTTGACGAGGCGGTCCGTCTCGCGCAAGAGGCAGGTGCACGTCGAGCCGTTAAACTGCCTGTCAGTGCCCCATTCCATACCAGTCTGCTTGAGTCAGCCGGAGTAAGACTCGCTGAGGATCTCAAGCAGGCGAAGCTACAGCTGCCTGAGGTACCTGTCCTGGCCAACGTGACCGCTCAGCCCCATCAGGCTGACCCTGAAGCGATTATCCAGAGCCTGGTAGATCAGGTTAGCCATCCGGTTCTCTGGGAAGACTGTGTTGGAACCATGCTGCGCGCCGGCATCGATACGTTTGTTGAACTTGGACCCGGTCAGACGCTCTCGGCGTTTGCTCGTAAGATCAGCCGCGAGGCGCGGGTTTTCAGCGTCGAGGATCCACAAACGCTAACCAAGACGGTGGAAGCACTCAAAGGGGATGCAGTATGATCAACCTAGCAGGTAAAGTGGCGCTCGTAACCGGGGCCAGTCGCGGCATCGGCCGCGCTGTGGCGGACACGTTACAGGCTGCCGGCGCTACTGTTCTCTATAATGTCCATGTGCCGGCGGCCGATCTTCCTGCAGAGCGTAGCCTGGTCGCCGATGTGACCCGCGCCGAGCAGGTAGATGCCATGATCGAGCAGGTAATCCGTGCCCATGGTCGTCTCGACATCCTGGTCAACAATGCTGGCATCACTCGAGACGCCCTTCTGATGCGTATGAAAGAGGAAGACTGGGACGCTGTCTTGACCACCAATCTCAAGTCGTGCTACTACACCTGCCGCGCAGCCATTCGCCCGATGATGAAGCAGCGCTCTGGGCGGATTATCAACATGGCCTCGGTGGTCGGACTGACGGGCAATGCCGGTCAGTGCAACTACTCAGCATCGAAGGCCGGGCTTATCGGCTTCACCAAATCATTGGCGCGTGAGGTTGGTGCTCGCGGGATCACGGTTAACGCGGTAGCGCCCGGCTTCATCCGCACCACCATGACAGATCAGCTGCCGGCCGAAGTCAAGACCGAGATGCAGAAGCAGATCGTGCTTGGCCGCATGGGTGAGGCTCAGGATGTGGCCAACGCAGCACTTTTCCTCGCGTCAGACTTGGCCAGTTATATTACAGGGCAGGTTCTCAACGCGGACGGCGGAATGGTAATGAGCTGATCAGCCACCAGGTGTCGTGAGTTAGAGAAATCATGGGGCCATGACCCCGTGATCGCTTCTCTTGACTCCTTACTCCTGACTCCTTCATATGGTAGACTCGTTATGGAAGGGGGGTGAGATAGTGGAGATTTTTGAAAAGGTAAAAGCCATCGTCGTGCAGCAGTTGGGCGTTGAGGAAGAGAAGGTGACCATGGAAGCGTCCTTCAAGTCTGATCTTGGTGCTGACTCTCTTGACCTGGTTGAGTTGGTCATGGCGCTGGAAGAGGAATACGGGCTAGAGATCCCCGATGAAGATGCGGAGAAGATTGCCACCGTTACCGATGCGGTTGAGTATATCAAGCGCCACCAGAAGTAAATACCCTCGTAGAAAGTCCCGCCCCTCAGCGGGACTTTCCCTTAAGAGCGAAGACCAGGGAAGCTCCCTGTTGATCATAGATCTCAACCAACATAGCTTGGCCGCTCCACACCATTACCTCTGCCTCCATCCTGACGATTGCGGCAGCAGAATCTGTGTGGGCGTAAATTGGAGGTACAATATGGAGTGTAAACGTGTAGTCGTGACTGGTCTCGGAGCCGTCACTCCGGTTGGGCTGAACAAGGACGAATTTTGGAGCTCGTTGATCAACGGCGTAAGCGGCATAGGTCCCATTACTCGCTTTGATGCAGCAGCATTTCCGACCAGGATTGCCGCTGAGGTGAAGGGGTTTGACCCTCTGCTCTACATGGATCGAAAGGCAGCCAAACGTACCGACCGCTTTGCTCAGTTGGCCCTGGCGGCTGCCAAGCAGGCGTTCGATGACGCCAAACTGGATGGAGAGAAGATCAACAAGAATCGGGTCGGGACCTTTATCGGATCAGGCATCGGTGGGATGGAGACCATGGAAGAGCAGCACAAGATCCTGCTGGAAAAGGGACCTGGGCGTATTAGCCCCTTCTTCGTGCCGATGATGATCTCGAATATGGCTGCGGGACAGGTGGCCATCGCCTTTGGCTTCAAAGGACCAGCACTCACGGTCAACACCGCCTGTGCCACCGGTACCAACGCCATTGGTGATGCCTTCCGAGCGCTTCAACATGGACTGCTAGATATGGCTGTGGCTGGCGGGACAGAGGCGGCGATTACCCCTCTCGCTGTCGCGGGCTTCTGTGCAGCTCGCGCCATGTCCACCCGTAACGATGAGCCCCACAAGGCATGTCGTCCATTCGATAACGATCGAGATGGTTTCGTCATGGGCGAAGGATCGGGGATTGTCGTTCTCGAGACTCTGGAGCATGCGCAGGCGCGTGGAGCCACCATCTATGCCGAGGTGGTCGGGTTTGGTTCGTCTGATGACGCTTTCCATGAGACCTTGCCATCTCCCGGAGGAGAAGGGGCGGCGCGCTGCATGGCGCAAGCCCTCGACGATGCCCATCTGACAGCAGCTGACGTTGACTATATCAATGCCCACGGTACCTCGACCGATGCCAACGACAAGTTCGAGACCATGGCCATCAAAACAACCTTTGGCGAACACGCGAAGCGCGTGGCAGTCAGCTCTACCAAGAGCATGACTGGACATCTCCTCGGGGCGGCTGGAGCGATTGAGTTTGTCGCCACAGTCATGGCGGTCAACCAAGGGATCATCCCGCCGACGATCAACTACGAAACCCCAGATCCTGAGTGCGATCTCGACTATGTGCCCAATACCGCCCGTCGGCAAGAGGTAAAGGTCGCTATGTCGAACAACTTTGGCTTTGGGGGCCACAATGCAACTATTGTGGTGAAACGCTATTAATGTTTACCCCCCACAGTCATCCGTCTGACGTAAGCTGGACGGGGTTTGCAGCTGGCCTAGGCCCATGCAGCAGACTCAGACGGTCGACTAACAAGAGAAGGTGACATGATGGGTCTGGCATACGTTGCGCTGTTAAGGCGCCTTGCAGAACGATTGGGACTTGATCATACCTATGAAGCCATACTCACTGAGGCTTTGACGCATCGCTCCGCGGTCAATGAGATGAACCTCGAACCTCAAGCGTCCAACGAACGACTGGAGTTTCTTGGTGATGCTGTGCTCGAACTGGTCGTCAGCGAGCACCTCTTCCGATCGTATCCTGACCAGCTCGAAGGGGAGCTGACGCGTCTACGGGCGGCAATCGTCTGTGAACCGAGTCTCGCTGCGCGCGCCCGGACGATGGGCCTGGGCGAGGTCATGCGCCTGGGGCGCGGCGAGGCGCTTCGCGGCGGTGCCGAACGCCCAGCCCTGCTCGCGGATTCCTTCGAAGCGTGCGTGGGGGCAGTCTTTATCCATGGCGGCGCAGAGGCAGCCCGGGCATTCATCCATCGGCACCTACTGGTTGATTGGGATGTTCAGGCCGATGAGGCTTTTGCCCATGAGGCGAAGACCGCTCTGCAAGAACTGGTTCAGGCGCATGACTATGGAGCGATCAGCTATGATCTCATGGAAGAACAGGGTCCCGCTCACGACAAGACCTTTACGGTAGAAGTCAAGGTGGGCGGTCGGACTCTGGGAACAGCAACGGGCAAAAGCAAGAAACAGGCTGAACAGTTGGCGGCCCGAGAAGCGCTGGCGCTACTGCAGAGCAGGAGTAAGCCATCAGCTATCAGGCATCAGCCATCAGAACGCTGAGTACCTGCACGATACGATGAGGGACCTGTTTGGTGGCATGCCAAGCAGGTCCTTTGCTATCGGAAAGAGAATGTTAGGGGTTAGTGACAAGGTTCTTCTCTTGAAGTTCTCTGATGGCTGTTGGCTGACGGCTGTCGTTAGGGGGATAGCATTGTACCTTAAACGTATCGAACTAGCTGGATTCAAGTCCTTTGCCGATCGAACCCAGCTGGAGCTTGGACCTGGGATCACCGCAGTCGTGGGTCCGAATGGCAGTGGCAAGAGCAACGTTGCCGATGCCATCCGCTGGGTCCTGGGCGAGCAGAGCGCCAAGAGCCTGCGCGGAGCGAAGATGGAGGAGGTCATCTTCGCCGGCAGCGATAGGCGTCGCTCGGTGGGCATGGCTGAGGTCATATTGACCCTGGACAATGAAGACCGCGGGTTGCCTCTGGATTATCGCGAGGTCACCGTAACGCGCCGCTTGTTCCGGACTGGAGATAGCGAGTATCTTCTCAACGGCAACCTCTGTCGGTTGAAGGATATCGTGGAGCTATTTATGGATACGGGCGTGGGGAAAGAAGCCTACTCCATCATCGGCCAAGGGCGGATCGATGAAGTCCTCAACGCCAAGCCCGAGGATCGTCGCGTGCTGTTCGAAGAAGCAGCGGGGATCAGCAAGCACAAGCATCGGAAACGAGAGGCACTCAGGAAACTAGATGATGTGGCAGAACAGCTGACCCGACTGAAGGATATCATGGGGGAGTTGGCCCGGCAGGTTGGACCGCTCAAGGAGCAAGCATCCAAAGCCGAGGCCTACCTGGCGTGCAAACAAGAACTCAAGGAGATCGAACTGCAACTCTTTGACCTGGACCTCGGCGATCTGCGCAGCAAGCGTCAAGCAGTCGCCGTGGAGGTGGACAGGGCTAACGATCAGCTAAGCCAGGGACAGGCTGCGCTCAGTCTAGTCGAAGGGGAGCTGACTGAGCAACGGTGGCGTCAGACCAAGGTCAATGAGACCATGGAAGCGTTGACTCAGGATCTGCTGGCGCTGGTCAATCGCTTTGAGCATCAGAGCGGACAGCTGACTGTCTACGAGGAACGGGAACGAGGCCTGCAGGATCAGATGAGTCAAGCGAGCACTCAGACCACTGTGTTGGCCGGGCGAACCGAACAGATCGGGCAGCAGTTGGATCAGCTCGGAGGTGGCATCACCCACCTTGTCGCAGCGAAGCAAGAAGCGGCGACCACCCTCGCCGGTCAGCAGGAGATGCTGCAGCAGTGGGAGTTGGCAGAACTGGAAGGGATTGATCGTGCTGATGCCATGCAGCGCGATCTGCTTCAACTGATCGAAGGGGCGGCCAGCCTGGAGAGCATGTGCGAACGATCGCGCGATGGTCTTAGAGTATTGGGTGAGCAACGACAGCAGGTGCTTGCTGACCAGCATCGCAACGATGCTGCGGCCACCAGTCTGCGATCGACGATCAGCGAAGAGCAGAAACAGGTGGATGCGCTCAGCCAGAAGGTGGCGGGCGAGGAGCTCCGTCTAGTCGGGCTTCGCGCCAGTATGAGTGAAAAGCGCCAATCTGTGTCTGATCACGAGAAGCGCCTAAGCGTGCTCAGCGCTCGACTGGCCTCCTCACAAGCTAAGCTAAGAACCCTGACCGCCATGGAACGGTCACTCGATGGTTACCAGCGCGGGGTGAAGGCTGTTGTCCAGGCCAAGCGCGAGCAACCGGAACGCTTTCATGGCGTCATTGATACGGTCGCTGCCCTGATTACGGTACCATCGCATCTTGAGGTGGCCATGGAGATTGCGCTGGGGGGCTCTCTGCAGAACATAGTGACTGAGGATGAAGAGGCAGCACGATTGGCCATTGACCATCTCAAACACACACATGCTGGGCGCGCGACATTTCTCCCCCTATCGGTGGTCAGGGGCCGTCGAGCCGCTGATGCGGCGGGACGGATTAGCAGCTTGCCAGGTTGGGTGGGGATAGCGACTGATCTGGTTACGGTTGAGCCCCGTTACCAGCCGATCATTGATCATCTGCTTGGGCAGGTCATGCTGATGGACGATCTACCCACAGCGCTGACTGCGGCGCGTACCTTGGGACACCGCTACAGGATCGTCACATTGGCTGGGGATGTTCTCTATCCGGGCGGCTCCATGACCGGCGGCAGTGTAGGCCGCCGCGAGGCAACGATCCTAGGGCGTGGTCGGGAAAAGGACGAGACGGTACGCGAGCTGGGTGAGCTGGCGAGAGAGAAGGCTGAGTGCGCCAGTTCGCATCATCAGCTGTTGAAGGATGCGGCGGCACTGTCCGCGCAGCTTCACGCCCTAGAGCAATCACTAGGCCAGACGCAGCAAGCTCTGCGTGACCTAACTCGCCAAGTAACTGCCCACCACCGTGAACTGGATCAGCTCCTCGAGCAGGGGCAACGCTTGGAAGAGCAGGTATCGGTCAGCCAGCAGCGGTCTGCGCAGATGGAAGAGGAGCTGCAGGCGAATACCAGCGTTTGGGAGCAAGCGCTCCAGGACCGCAGGGCTCTGGAGCAGGAGCTGATGCAGATGCGTCAAGATGATGGTCATCGCCGCGAGCAACGTCGCTCGATTGATGAGGCCATCGCTGACAGCCGCTGGCGGTGTGAACTTCAAGCTCGTGAGCTAGAAGAGGCCGAGCGCGAGATGAGTCGCCTGGAGCAGGAGTTGCGTCAACTCCAGACGAACCATGAGCAGTATCAAGTGGCCATCGCCCAGTGGCAGCTGCAGCTGGAGCAACTCTCGGCTACGCGTCGCGAGGCTCAGGACGAACTAACAGAGCTCTCCCGCAAGCGCGGCAGTATGGAAGAACGTATCGAGTCACTTCGTGGTGAGCGGGCGGTCCTGGCAGATGCGATCACAGCCAAGGAAGGCCAGAGTACCGCGCTGCGTGCGCGCGTTGATCAGCTGCGGGAGGCGCAGTATGGCCAACAAGTCCGCCTCGCACGGCTGGAAAGCGAGCTCCAAAACCTAACCGAACGTCTCTGGTCTGATTATCAGTTGACCGCCGAGGCGCTCGAACAGACGCTTCGTGACCGTCAGCGTCCGGGACGTCGCACATTGGTGGACCGGAGTGCACGACTGCGCCAGGAGATACGTGCCATGGGTCTGGTCAATCTGGGCGCCATCGACGAACTGGCACGTGTGGAGGAGCGTCTCGCCTTCCTCACGGTTCAAGAGAGCGATATGGATGCGGCCAGTCGGGGGCTACTGCAGGTCATCGCGGAGATGGAGCAGGTGATGACCCAACGGTTTGGTGAGACCTTTAGAGCGGTGAACCGCTCTTTTGGTCAGGTCTTTGTGGAGCTGTTTGGTGGAGGCAGCGCGCAGCTTGTCTTGACAGATCCCGATGAACCGTTGAGTTCTGGGGTAGAGATCATCGCTCAGCCTCCAGGAAAGAAGCCGTCGGGCCTGGCGATGCTCTCAGGCGGGGAGAGGGCGCTGACTGCCATCGCGCTGCTGTTTGCCATCCTCCGTTGGCGCCCCACTCCCTTCTGCGTTCTGGACGAGATCGAGGCATCCCTAGACGAAAGCAATGTCAGCCGCTTGGCTACCTTTCTCAAGGACTATGCCCAGAAGTCACAATTTGTGGTGATCACCCACCGCAAGGGGACCATGGAGGTCGCGGATCTCTTGATCGGCGTGACCATGCAGAGCCTTGGTGTTTCAACAGTGATGAACCTGCGCCTAGCCAGTGATGAGGCGGCGGCTGGTGCCGACGATGGCATTCGAGTGGATTGACGCCTAGGTGCCATACCAGAGATCAGTTTCAAAGGGGTCCCGTCGCTCATGAGTTAAACCCTTGTTCCGCCCACGTGAGTATGTTCACATGGGAATACTTAGTTCTGTCAGGTCGTCTTAGGTCGGTGCTTACGATTACGCCCATTGGCCTTCGGGCTCTGGGCTAATAACGGGGGGAGATTGCACTTGGGTTTCTTCGACAAGTTGAAAGAGAGCTTAACCAAGACCAAGCAGAACTTGGTCGAGAAGATCGACACTGTCATCTCGTCATTTCATAAAATCGATGATGAGCTGTTTGACGAGCTGGAAGAGGCTTTGATCACAGCTGACGTGGGTGTGGTTACGGCCGGAAAGCTGATTGAGGGCTTGCGTACCGGTGTGAAGAAGGAGCGGGTCAGCGATCCTTCGCAGGTGCGCAAGCTGCTGGAGCAGCTGATGGCTGACCTCATGGGCGAGGAGTCCGCGGCTCTCAATATCGAGCCCGGCAGGTTGAATGTACTCCTCGTCGTGGGCGTGAATGGTGTCGGCAAGACCACCACCATCGGCAAGCTAGCCGGTCGTTATCACGCGGAGGGCAAGAGGGTCATTCTGGCGGCTGGTGATACGTTCAGAGCAGCGGCCATCGATCAGTTGGAGATCTGGGCCAGCCGAGCTGGGGTTGAACTGATCAAACATCAGGAAGGATCTGACCCGGCTGCCGTAGTCTACGATGCCGTCGCTGCGGCCAGAGCCCGGCGGACGGACCTGCTGATTGTCGACACCGCTGGTCGGCTTCACACCAAGAGCAATCTAATGGAAGAGCTGAAGAAGGTTCGCCGTATCCTTGAGCGCGAGATCCCCGGCGCCCCGCATGAGACCCTATTGGTCCTGGACGCAACCACAGGACAGAACGCCGTCAACCAGGCCACGCTCTTTGGCGAAGCAGCTGGGGTTACGGGAATCGCCCTTACGAAGCTGGACGGTACCGCCAAGGGCGGCATTATCCTAGCGATCAGCGATCAACTGAAGATACCCGTCAAGCTGGTTGGCTTAGGCGAGGGGATTGACGATCTCAAGGACTTCGAGCCAGGTGAGTTCGTCCACGCGCTCTTTGCGGAGTAAGGTCGAACGGGTCTACTGCCGAGCGTGAACATGCCCACAGCCCGCGGCCCGCAGTAGGGTCAACCATCTGCAAGGCGGGACGTCTCATCCCCTGTGGTGCCGCCAAAGAGGCGTCATCGGGAACTAGTGCCTAGTGTCTAGTGGCAAGCGCGCCGATAGCGAGCTTGACAGTCAAGGCCATATCCTTTACAATAGCTCTTGTGCGTAAAGGAAATCCCCTTGACAGGGGGCGTTTGAATGCTCGAGAAAACCGAGCGCATTAACTGGCTGTTGGATTTCTACGGTGGTACGCTTACAGTCCACCAAAGGGAACTGGTTGAGCTATATTACAGCGATGATCTATCGCTTGGTGAGATCGCCGAGCAGGCCGGGATCAGTCGTCAGGCGGTGTACGATACTCTGCGCCGGGCCGTAGAGAGCTTGGAACGATGGGAAGAAAAGCTCGGCATGGCGGCAAAGTATCGCAACCATCATACTTTGTTATCTGAACTAGGCCAATTACTGGGAGAGATTGTCGATACCACCTCATCCCCGGATCCCCGTTTGGAGCGGGCAAGGGAGATAGCCCGTCTTCTGGTCAATGATCAATAGCAACGATCAGTAGCAAGGTCAATCAGGGGGGATACGCATGGCGGTGTTTCAAGGTCTTGCCGACAAGTTGCAGGAGACCTTTCGTAAGCTTAAAGGCAAGGGAAAGTTAAGCGAGTCTGACGTCAGCGAGGCCATGCGCGAGGTGCGCGTGGCACTGCTGGAAGCGGATGTTAACTTCAAGGTTGTCAAGGACTTCATCGCGAAGGTGAAGGAGAGAGCTGTCGGGGAGGAGATACTCCAGTCGCTTACCCCTGGCCAGCAAGTGGTCAAGGTGGTGCATGAGGAGCTTACAGCGCTGATGGGGGGGACCCAGAGCCGCTTAGCGGTCTCTTCGAAGCCGCCAACGGTTCTGATGTTGGTTGGGCTGCAGGGGGCGGGCAAGACGACCTGCTGCGGTAAGCTGGCCAACATGCTGCGCAAGCAGGGAAAGAAACCCTTGATGGTGGCTTGTGATATCTATCGCCCCGCAGCCATTCAGCAACTGCATGTTCTAGGCGATCAGCTGGGGATACCAGTCTTCTCCATGGGCAACAAACAGAGCCCGGTGGATATCGCCAGGGCCGCGTTGGCCCACGCTCAGAGCCAGGGGCGCGATACGGTGATCATCGATACTGCAGGTCGATTGCATATTGACGAGCAGCTAATGGGTGAGCTGATCGCGATCAAGCAGGAAGTGCGTCCACACGAGATCCTGTTGGTGGTCGACTCCATGACCGGTCAAGATGCGGTCAATGTCTCTCAGTCCTTCAACGAGCAAGTTGGGGTGGACGGGGTGATCCTGACCAAACTCGATGGTGACACCCGCGGCGGTGCGGCTCTCTCTGTGAAGGCCGTTACCGGCAAACCGATCAAATTCGCCGCGATTGGTGAGAAGATGGATGCCCTTGAACCCTTCTATCCAGATCGCATGGCATCGCGGATCCTCGGCATGGGCGATGTGCTCTCTCTGATCGAGAAGGCTCAGCAGAGCGTCGATATGGAGAAGGCCAAGGAACTGGAGAAGAAGCTTCGCAACCAGGAGTTTACCCTGGAGGACTTCCTTGATCAGCTCCGACAGGTCAAGAAAATGGGCCCTTTGGATCAGATCCTCGGCATGATTCCGGGACTATCTGGATCAAAGCAGCTGAAGAACATGGAAGTCGACGAGAAGAAGATGGGTCAGGTGGAAGCGATTATCCAGTCCATGACCATCAAAGAGCGCCGCAATCCGGATATCCTTGACGGCAGCCGTCGTCGCCGGATCGCTGCCGGCAGCGGGACCAAGGTTAGTGACGTGAACCGTCTGCTAAAGGACTTTGACCAAGCGCGTAAGATGATGAAGCAGTTCGCTGGGATGGAGAAACAGATGAAGAAGAAGGGCAAGGGTCGCTTCCCCATGTTCGGTGGGCCGCAGGGATAAGGACTGGAGAGTTGGGCGGTATTCTCACCTCTCGCCTCTAGACCCTCAACTCTAATTCTTCATTCTTAATTCTTAATTCACATGGGAGGAGGTGAGATTCATGTCGACCAAAATCCGTTTGAAGAGAATGGGTGCTAAGAAGAACCCGTTCTACAGAGTTGTCGTAGCTGATTCCCGTTCTCCGCGGGATGGCCGGTTTGTTGAGGAGATCGGATACTACGATCCCAAGACCGATCCTTCGACCATCAAGATCGATGCCGCCAAGGCTACCGAGTGGTTGTCCAAAGGTGCTCAGCCCTCTGACCGGGTGCGCATCTTGCTAGATAAGGCTGGTATCGCGCAGAAGTAGTTAGACCAGAATTGAAGACTAGAGGTCAGTCAGGACCCAGATGATTTTGGGGGTGGCTGCGTGAAGACGTTGGTAGAGATCATGGCTAAGGCTTTGGTAGACCATCCAGAACAGGTGAGTGTTACCACCGTCGAAGGCGAAGGGGAACTCACCCTAGAGCTCAAAGTGGCGCAGCAAGATATGGGGAAGGTCATCGGTCGCCAAGGTAGAATTGCCAAAGCGATGCGAGCGGTCCTCAAAGCGGCAGCGACCAAAGAGCGTTGCCATGTCAATCTCGAGATTGTCGAATAGTTTCGATCGAAAAAGGGTGGGTGCCAATGCACCTCACCCTTTTCAACTATCCCGATCAGGACGTTTCACGGACTAAGACCACCCATGATCAGACCATATTACATATGAGCGGGATTAGACGAGAACAGTGATGGGGAACGGTGACGCTAGATGAGCAATGAGCAGATCGCGATCGGCAAGATCGTGACGACCCATGGAATTAAGGGTGAGGTGAAGATCCTTCCCTTGACCGACTTCATCGATCGTTTCTATGATACCGAGACGGTGATGGTGGAGCATCCAACGGGTAAGCGCCAAAGGATGACCCTCGAAACGGTGCGTATCCACAAGAAGATGGTGATCATCAAATTCGCCGAGATACCCGATACCAATAGCGCACTGACGTGGGTACATGCACTTCTTACGGTTGGAAGAGATGAACTCGTGCCCTTGCCCGAAGGTCAGTACTATATCTTTGATATCATTGGGCTCGAGGTATGGACAGACGAGGGAGAGTTCCTTGGGACGCTTGTTGATGTCCTCAAGCCAGGGGCTAACGATGTCTATGTGGTACGTCTTACCCCCCAAGCGCGCGAACGCTCCAGTGACAAGAGTGGGGACCTTCTGTTGCCAGTGATCGATGACGTGATCAAGGAGACGGATCTTAGCCGGAAGAGGATCACTGTTCATCTGCTGGATGGTCTTTTGTGAGAGGGGCTTCGAGCGATGCGCATTGACATATTGACAATCTTTCCAGGGATGTTTGCTGGCCCTTTTGGCGAAAGCATCGTAAAGCGCGCCATCGACAGGAACGCAGTGGAGATCCACGCTTGGAATATCCGCGACTTCTCAACCGACAAACACCGTACGGTTGACGACTATCCCTTTGGTGGGGGGGCAGGGATGCTGATGAAGCCGGAGCCGATCTTCTCCGTATTCGATCACCTGCGGGAACTAAGCGCTCCTAGCAAGCCCCGAGTGCTACTCATGAGCCCCCAGGGCGAGAGGTTGTCGCAACCTAGGGTGCAGGAGTTCTCACAGGAAGAGCATCTAGTCATCCTCTGCGGGCATTACGAAGGGGTGGACGAGCGAGTGGTCGATGCTCTGATTGATGACGAGATCTCCATAGGCGACTACGTCCTGACCGGGGGAGAACTTCCGGCGATGGTGTTGGTGGATGCCGTGATTCGGCTGCTTCCGGGAGTTCTAGGGGATGAGGAGTCGGCTGAGGACGAGTCGTTCAGCGATGGTCTATTGGAGTATCCTCAATATACTCGTCCGCGCGATTTCCGAGGGATGATGGTCCCCGACGTACTTCTCTCTGGTCACCATGAGCAGATCCGCCTGTGGCGGAGACAGGAATCGTTGCGCAAGACGCTCTTGCGCCGCCCCGACCTGCTGGCAGGGGTGGAGCTCTCCAAAGAAGATCAGAAGTTGTTGGCCAAGGTCAAGCGAGCGGTGGCTGATGAACGCGGTGAGTAGGCGAGGATAATGATCTGTGGTCATTGCAGATCTGCGATCATTGCTTGCACGAGTTCATGACACTATGCTATAATCTAGCTTGTGCGTGTCGTAGACATGTCCTTAAATACGGGTGGTCCGCTGTTCCATTTTAGCTGGGGCATGAACACCTAGGCCGGAAGGAGGGAAAGCAAAATGAACCCCATTATTGTTGCACTTGAACAGGAGCAGATCAGAAACGATCGTCCCGATTTCAGACCTGGAGATACCGTCCGCGTTCACGCCAAAGTCGTGGAGGGCGGTAAGGAACGTATCCAGATGTTTGACGGCATCGTTATCCGCCGTTCCGGTGGCGGACTGCGTGAGACCTTTACTGTCCGTAAGATCTCCTATGGCGTAGGTGTGGAGAAGACCTACCCGGTTCACTCCCCTCGCGTTGATAAGATTGAGGTTGTGCGCCGTGGTCTTGTCCGTCGTGCCCGCCTCTACTATCTCCGCAAGCTGGTCGGCAAGGCTGCCGTCCGTGTTAAAGAGAGAAGATAACACAGCAAGCAAGGGACTCTTAGGAGTCCCTTCTTTGTTACATATGGACATCCCAGATGCCGGATCTCTTCCCTGGACCAGTGGGCTGGAGGCCCGGACTTGTACCCCTGAGGAGGCGCTTTTATTGATAGGCAGTCGACGCCGCGAGTTATTGGAGTGGGTCATCTCCATCGCCTTAGCAGTGGTGATTGCGCTTCTCACCCGCACCTATGTCGCGGCTATCTATACCGTGGAAGGCAACTCCATGTTGCCCAACCTCACCACTGGTGAGAGAATACTGGCTTTGAAATGGACGCCGCTTAATCGTGGCGATATCATAATCTTCCGGCTCCCCGATGACCCTCGCACCAGCTTCGTCAAGCGTGTTATCGCTCTGCCAGGCGACACCGTAGAGATCCAGAGCGGTCGTGTTCTGGTCAACGGCTTGGAGCAAGCAGAGACCTATCTGCAAGGCAAGCGGACAGAGGGCAGTCTCGCCGCCACCTTAGTGAAGCCAGAACACTATTTCGTGCTTGGCGACAACCGCGGCTTCAGCATGGACAGCAGGGATCCGTTGGTCGGACAGATTCCTTTCAGCGCTGTGCGCGGCGAAGGGACCTACATCCTGTGGCCGCTCGACCGTATTCGCAGTCTGCGCTGAGTGCGATCCCGATGCGCGCTAAGGGACCAAGCCCATATGAGATTTCTGGCGCAATCAGTGAATACTAGCAGTACCGAGATTGAATCTGTCTCTACATGCGGTCAACTCGGGCATGGTCAAGCATACATGGATTCCACTGATGGCTATTGGCTGGTGGCTGATGGCTCGTCACATGAAGGGTGATTGTTGTTGTCCATTAACTGGTACCCCGGACATATGGTGAAAGGCAAGCGGTTGGTGCAGGAGAACTTGGGTCTGGTCGACCTCGTGGTCGAGCTGCTGGACGCCAGGTTGCCTCTCTCCAGCCGCAATCCCGACATTGATAAGGTTCTACAGAACAAGCCGCGACTGGTAGTGCTCAACAAGGCCGATCTGGCCGATCCTGAGATGAACCGGCAATGGCAGGCATGGTTTGGCAAGCAAGGCATCCGCTCACTGGTGGTATCATCATCGACCGGTACAGGGCTCAACGGGATCGCAGCGGCAGCCCAGGACTTGTCGCGTGAAGCCATTGCGAAATGGGTAGCCAAAGGCCGGTTGCCTCGCGCGGCCCGTATGATGATCGTGGGGATACCTAACGTGGGAAAGTCGTCGTTGATTAACCGTTTGGCCGGGGGCAAGAAGGCCATCACGGGCGATAAGCCAGGCGTCACCCGTCAGAAACAATGGGTTCGCCTTCGCGAGGATCTGGAGCTTCTCGATATGCCCGGCATTCTGTGGCCGCGCTTTGACGACCAAAACGTGGGGATGCGGCTTGCTGCCACAGGGGCGATCAGTGACGATGTCTTCGATCAAGAGGCAGTTGCCAGGTGGATGATCCGCTGGCTGAAAGGCAACTACACCGAGCTGCTGCAGAGCCGCTACAGACTCAGCACGCCCCTGCCAGAAGACGGGGATGAGCTCCTTGAGATGCTGGGGCGTAAGCGGGGCTGCCTGGTAGCCGGTGGCGAGGTTGATACTGGCCGAGCGGCTCGACTGTTGTTGGATGATCTGCGCAGCGGCCGTCTGGGCAAGATCAGTCTGGAGAAGCCTGAATAAGTGCAGCTCCCCATGTATGACATGGGGAGCTTTTCGCTGGTCTCGTCCTGTGACCTAAAGGTAGCAGGATACTCGCCGGGCATCAGCGAACAGAAGATACATATTGTCGAAGATGGAGATTGAGACGATGCAGACATTGGCTGGCATGACAGTCCGTCAAGTGAGAGAATGGACCGAGAGAGTAGAACTGACGCCGACTGAGGTTGTGGCCATACTGCTGGCGGACCATCGCCAAGGCGTGCGCCACCTGGCGGATCGCGTTCAGCAGCAATGGCAGAGAGAGCGCGAAGAGCACGAACGCCTGGAGCGGGCACTGCAGTTTGAAAGAGCGCTCTGGCGTCAAGGCTTCACTCATGTAGCTGGCGTCGATGAGGCAGGCTGTGGCCCACTGGCCGGACCGGTGGTGACCGCGGCAGTCATATGGCCCCAGGAGCTCTTACTCCCTGGCCTCAACGACTCGAAGCAGATGACCGCTATGGAGCGAGATCGGCTGTATGATCTGATCCTCGAACGGTCGGCAGGCGTCGGAGTGGCGGTTATAGACAGTGCCACCATCGATGAGATCAATATTCGTCAGGCGGACCTACTGGGTATGGAGCAAGCTCTGCAGGGGCTTCCGAAGCGCCCAGATTACGTGCTGACTGACGCTTGGAAAATCCCAGGGTGGTCAGGACACCAGTTGGCCGTGATCGATGGTGACGCGCACTGCCTATCCATCGCTGCGGCCTCGGTGATTGCCAAGGTCACCCGTGACCGATTGATGCTTCAGTATGACCAGCAGTTCCCGCAGTATGGTTTTGCGCAGCACAAGGGTTACCCGACGCCTGCTCATCTGCAAGCCCTGCGCGAGTATGGACTAACGCCGATTCACCGTCGCAGCTTCCTAAAGCACCTTGGAGGTGATCGGTCGTGACCAAGGAACGCCTGGGGATTGGTCAGCGAGGCGAGGCAGCAGCCGCCGAGTACCTTCAGAAACGAGGGTGGCGGGTCGTCGCCCGCAACTATCGCACTCCGCTGGGAGAACTGGATCTGGTGGCTGAGCGTAGGGGGATTCTGGCGTTTGTGGAGGTAAAGACCCGCACCAGTGATCTCTTTGGCGAAGGGTATGAGGCAGTTACCGCCCGCAAGCGGGAGAAGCTCTACCGTCTGGCCGAGTATTATCTGATGGACCGACGCGGCAGCCACCTCACGGTACGCTTTGATGTGGTCTCTGTGCGCATGGACGCTGCATCGGGCACGGTGGAGAAACTTGAGCATTGGGAAGATGCGTTTTGAAGAGGGCAGACACCGGAGGGCAGACACCAGAAGCGCCTTAAGGCCGGACACGAAGAAGACAGGAAATGAGACCCTGCCACCTTGTGAGTGTGGCAGGGTCTCAACATTTGGCACCAGTGAGCGGGGTGCGAGCATAGGATAGAAGAGACCTCATGAAGGGATAGTTATTTTGCCCACTACAATCTGATCTCTGGTGTTGGTGTCTCGCTTCAGCTTTGCACGTAGGCGATTAGAAGCTTAGCGGTGTTCTCCAGGGCATCAGTGTGGGTGCGCTCCATGGAGTGGGAAGCGTCGACGCCGGGTCCGATGAGGGCGGCGCGAATATTGGCACCAGCGCGCAGCGCAGCTGAGGCGTCGGAGCCATAGTTGGGGTAGATATCGACTTTATACAGTAGCTGATTCTCCTTACAGAGCTCCACCAGTCTGTTGCGCATGCCGAGATGGTACGGGCCGCTCGAGTCCTTGGCACAGATACAGACCGAGAACTCATCCGATGCTTGCGTGTCGCCGATCGCACCCATATCCACCGCTACGAACTCCTTGGTTTCCGGAGGGAAGCCGGTGGCGGCACCATGGCCGATCTCCTCGTAATTGCTAATGAAGATATAGGTGGTCTGGCTAGGCTTAAGCTCATTGTCCCTGAGATACTTGGCTACGCCCATCAGAACCGCAACACTTGCCTTGTCATCTAGGTGCCGCGACTTGATGAACCCGGACGGAGTGATCTCCACTCGTGGAGCGAAGCTGACAAAGTCGCCAACGCTGATCCCCAGAGCTTCGACGCCTTGACGAGACGAGACCCGCTCATCGAGCCGAATCTCCATGTTTTGCACGGTCCGTTCTAATTTGGCCGGCTGCTCATAGACATGAACCGTGGGTTGAATCGTCAGCACCGTACCGGTGTAGACACGCTTGTCACTGGTTTCGACGGTGCAGTATTCACCCTCGACAGTGCTCCACATGTAGCCGCCAATATTGGTCAAGCGCAGGCGGCCGTTGGCTTTGATCTCTTTGACCATGGCACCCAAGGTGTCAACGTGACCAGAGAGGGTCCTGGGGCAGCAGTCATTGGCACCAGGGATCGTAATCAGGAGCGCTCCCTTATTGGTCAGTTGGCTTGCGTAGCCTAGATTGGTTGCCTCTTCGGCCAGCAGAGCAATGATCTCGTCGGTGTTGCCTGTTACGCTGCGGGTGTTGCAGAGCTTCGCGATCCAGTGCTTGATATACTCTAGATCCAGCGGCGTCATAGCAGATGAACCTCCTCTCATATCCTTGTCTACATTCTACCACTTATGGACGATGCAGCCAATGCTGAGGGGGCCTGTGCTTTGGACGAAAAAGTTTCCGTTTGTTGTCACCATCCAGGCTTGTGGGAGCATATGATAGCCTAGGAGTGATATGAAGATTGGGACCATAGCCCCAGGATGATCTGGGCGCACAAGCCCGATCGCAGTCCTAATGCATCTTAAGTAAGGAGGAGTAGAAATGGCCGCCAAAGAGCGTGACGGACTATGCCGGGAGATCATCACCAAGGCCGTCGTCGCCAAGGGACGTAAGCGCTTTGAGCTACCCCATACCGTACGGATCCAGGATCGGCCGGAAGGTATCCTGGGTGCCTGGGTCACCAACCATAAGATAAACTCTGCCGTTGCCAAGGACAAATGTGTGGAGATCCAAGGTCAATACGATGTCGATATCTGGTACTCCTTCGGCCAAAACAGCAAGACCGATGTCGTCCGCGACACTGTGCATTACTGCGAGTTCGTGCCCGTTAGGATGATCGGTGGCGACAACCTAGGCAATGAAGAGGTCCGTGTGGTCGTCAGCAAGTATCCACGCTGCCGCGAGGCGGTGATCGGTGATGACGGGTGTGACTTCCACATCGAGGTCGAGGTGGGCTTCCATGTAGCCATCATCGCCGAGACCACCCTGTGTATTCGCACCTGCTCCGAGGATGCCTGCAAGCTGCTTCCGTCTGAGGACAGCGCCGACATCCCGGATGAGTTTCTGGACGACGACGTGGAGTTCGATGACAAGAAGGATAAGGACGAGGAGACCGACGAGGAAGAGTTCGAAGACGAAGAGCCCTGATCCAGGTCACAAAGAGGCGGGGGTGCTACCCCCGCCTTTTTCCGTTTCCAACCGCCTTGATCTCTGATGGGTTGCTCTTCTCGTCAGCTATACGTGACGTTTCCCAACTGGCGCCTGGCACGACTGCGGCATACCATATAGTAGCCGATTAGGGTCCATCTGGGTTCGTCCAACCCTATCCAGATGGAGAGATGCTCGTACTTTGGGATAGTCCAGAACACACCTACCTGCCAGTGTCTGGCTGCTCCACGGAGATGATGCAGGTCCTAAGGTCGTATCGAGAGGAGGGCGCACGATGGCTAGCGTCGTACTATGCCGGAATGACGAAGAGAGAGCACTACTTGAACCCTACTTGACTGGTGTTCGAGCTGTGATCAACGCTGAGAGCTACAGTCAGGTCCTTGTCCGATGGGGTAATCGTTCGGATCGGGCCAAGGCTGATCTTACATTGAATGATCTGCCAGCGTTGCAAAGGGCTGCATCCAAGCGCAGCGTCTTGGCGCTCCTGCAGTTGAACCGTATTCGCTGTCTTCGCCTCATCAACCCACGTGGTGACGAAGCTCAGCGGAGTTGGGTCAGCCAGGATGCACTGGATGAACGTGGACGCGAAAACTACGCAGTGGAGACGATCCGCTGGCGCACTCGCTACCACGTACATGTGGTCAACCTGCGTGCCATAGCCATTTACCAAGAGAAGCGTGGCAAGAAACTACTCCGCGTCACTGACCGCCATGGCAAGCTGGTGACGAAGATCATGGAAATGGCTATTCATTCCGTACATTTGCTGGGACTGGACTTCGCACGAGTCGAGATCGCTCTCGACTCCGATGATAGCCCACTGATCACCGATGTTGATCCAGCACCGAAGCTCACCAGCCGCCTTGCTCATCTATACGGCGAAGCGCTATCCCACTACGTGGCAGAACTCACCGCTTACCTGGACGCAGGAGAGGCAACATCCATCCGCATGGGCGCAGATCCTGAGTTTATGCTGAGGCATCGTGAGACGGGCAAGATGATCATGGCGTCGCGGTTCTTCCCCAACCTGGGACCTGTCGGCTGTGATGCCCGAACGGTGCGAATGGGTGGTAAGCATCACCCACTCGCAGAACTCAGACCGGAGCCAGACAGCTCACCTCGCCGCTTGGTAGAGAATATTCGCCGCACCATGGCCTTGGCACTAAAGTTAGCCCCGTTCCGCAATGTAGAGTGGGTGGCGGGAAGCCTGCCATTCCGCGGCTACCCGGTCGGTGGCCATGTTCACTTTAGCGGTGTCAGACTGAACTCGATCATGCTCCGTGCCCTTGACAACTACCTGGGCATACCCGTGATGCTGATGGAATACCCCAAGACAGCCAAGGCCCGTCGCCGTCGCTACGGACGGCTGGGCGATCATCGCTACAAGGAGCACGGCGGGTTCGAATATCGCACGCTCAGCAGCTGGCTGATCTCACCTGCGGTTACCAGGGCAATCCTGGCCTTGGCATCGTTGGTGAGTCGCTACTTCATCTTACTCAGAGAGAACCGCCTGGACACCCACCGTGACCAACGTGCCTTCTATCAGAATGACAAGGCCTACTTCCGTGATTGGTTCACCCAGATGTGGCGGCAGCTGACGATGCTGCCTGGCTATGAAAACGTCGCTGATGATCTCACTCCCATCTACGATCTGGTAACTAGCCGCCGCGTCTGGAGTGAGAACGAGGATATCCGTCGCGCGTGGAGATTGAGCATTCCAACAGCCAGTTTCCGCAACGCATCCAGTGATTAAAGGGGGAGAGCGCATGTCAACGATGACCCGCGTGCGTGTTCTGGTGGTACCGACACTCCCCGAGCGCACGGTGTCTGTCCCCCTGCAGATGGTTGGGCAGCCCGTCTTAGAGGCGGTTGTAGCGTTCGGTACCAGGAGCACTCATTGCAGTATTATCAACAGCTCCGATACTGCGTCCAGCGTTCAGATCTCGACTAAAGTCGCTGAACGGTTAGGCATTGAGGGCGAGATGAGGATCAATGCTCGTTGGGATGACTCTACACTGACGCTCGGTCCGTTGATCGGCATCATTGCAGACACTCACAAGAAACCGGATTCATTGTTCGGAGAGCAGACCACTCTCTTCCGTGAGCTCTCTGAAGAGGCGAGACGGCGGGGAGCTGTGCTCTTTGTCTTCACACCGTACGGCATCAACTTTTCGCAGCGGATGATCAGAGGGTATACAGCTCTCCCCAGCGATGGCTCAGGAGCGTGGCAGGTCAGACGCTTTCCTTTCCCTAAGGCGGTGTATGACCGCAGCTTCTACCATCCGGGCGAAGAGAAGATCACTGACCGCATCCTCGACCGACTTAGCCACCAGAGAGATCTGACCTTTGTTAACCACGAGATTGGTGACAAGTGGCGAGTACACCAAGATCTCTCCCGCCAACCCGAGATCAGGCCCTATCTGCCGGAAACGCTTTTGATTGGGCAGGGCCATGAGCTCGAGAGCTTCCTAGGCCGCCATCACTTGGTCTATCTGAAGCCCGCGCATGGCAGCCAAGGTCGTGGAGTCATCCGCGTCGAGAGAAAGAGCAGTGGCGGCTTTACCCTTCAGTTCCAGCAAGGGGCAGGTGAGATTCGTCGCTCATTTGGCAGTTGGGCGACGCTACGTGCCTATTTGAAGAGCTTGTTCAGGGGGAGACGCTATCTCGCCCAGCAGGGGATTGAGCTGCTCAAGCATCGCGGCGCATTGGTTGATCTACGCTTGATCGTACAAAAGGCATCTGCCAGTGAATGGACAGTCACTGGCATGGCTGCGAGGGTCGGAAGAAAGGGGAGCTCAGTCACCAACCTACATCGGGGTGGGCATGCACTGGCGGTCCCGCGGCTGTTAGCTGAGCACTTCCCGACCCGTGCACCGAGACTAATGACTCAGATCGCGCGCTTGGGCTGCAACGTAGCGGCTAGTATCGAGCGAGCCTATGGCTCACTTGGTGAACTGGGGATCGATCTAGGGCTGGACCGCCACGGCAACCTCTGGTATATCGAGGCCAACCCCAAACCTGGCAGACGAGTCTTCATCTTGATCAATGAACCGGAAACCAGGCGCAAGACCATTGCCCGACCTCTGGAATATGCCATGACATTGGCAGATTTCCCACCACCGGTAGCAAGGAGAGATCAAGATGGCAACTAGCGAGCGCAGCAGCATCTCCATCCCAGCTGCCTTAGCGAGCGAATGGGGAGTCAGCAACGAGAGCCTCATCTGGCTGGAGGTGGGGCAGAGGAGAGTTGCCATCCACCCATCGATCGAGACGGAAGGCGCCCTCAAGTTCTCACCAGAGCTGCTGAATGCGCTCTTGCTACCAAAAGAACTGACCATGAGTTGCCATTTTGTCAAAGAGCGTCAGACACTGCGGGTTGGACCTACCATCGGAGTGATAGTCGACGCGGTCGGTAAGGGGCGGCGGCCGTTCGGAGCGCAGACACCACTCTTACAGGAGATTGTTCGCCTGGGAGAGCGAGTTCCAGCTCTGGTCTACGTCTTCTCACCTGGTGGCGTGAGCTTGACCAAGGGAGAGATCAGAGGTCTACGGTATATCGCCAGTCGAGGCGTATGGATCAGGGGAACTTACCCGATCCCCGATGTGGTCTATAACCGGATACCCGGGCGGGGATCCGAGCGCAGTGGCCGAGTGCAGAAGACCATCGGTCGTCTGCTAGCTAATGGTGTGAAGATCTTTAACCCGTCTTACTTCAACAAATGGGACACTCACCGCTGGTTGAGCTCCCATGCGGCGGCCTCCGTCTACATCCCAGATACCAAGCTCTACACCGGCCATGGTGTGCTGGAGGAGATGCTCGATCGCCATGGGGCTGTCTACCTCAAGCCCACGCAAGGAAGCCTCGGGCGAGGCATCATCCGCATACGTAGACGAGCTGGTCACTTTGACTACCGCTACGACCGTGCCAAGGGGATGACTGTAGGTGGTGAGGTCAGCAGTTTCGAAGCGCTGGATCATGCGCTGCGCCCGCTGGTGAGACGAAGACAGTATGTTGTGCAGCAGGGGCTCGATCTCGTCCACTTCGGGGGCAGCCCATTTGACATTCGTGTGCTAATGCAGAAGGGCGCCACGGGCACTTGGCAGCGCTCCAAGATCTTCGCTCGGGTCGCGCCACAGGGCCGTGTGACCTCCAACCTCGCCGGTGGTGGTTCTGCTGAACTGGTCAGTGAGGTGCTTCCCCACACCATCGGCCGCAAGTTCAAACGTGCGGTCTCGTCGCGGATCAAGTCACTGTGTCGCATTGTTCCTCAGGCCCTGGAAGCCCAAACCGGGATGACCCTGGGCGAACTGGGACTGGATATTGGCATCGATCGAAACCATCGTGTCTGGCTGATCGAGGTTAACTCAAAGCCCTGGAAGAAAGTCACCACGGAGAAGGGAAGCCAGGAAGTGGTGGAGCGTTCGATCTTACGCCCTCTGCTTTACGCACGCTGGCTGGCTGGTTTCGCCCAAGGGGAAGGGGGGCATCAGGTTCATGGCTAAAACTCGCGCCCCGGTCGTTGGCATCCTGACGGTGCGTCAGGGGAGGAGCCCTCACAGTCCGTTCGCGGCTCAAACGAACATGCTGGCTGGCCTTATCCGCTACGGGCGTGAACTGGGCATGTCCGTGTATGTGATCACCCCCGAAGGGGTGCAGTCCAAGGGGCTGTCAGGTTGGTCCTACGAAGGCAAGCGCTGGCACCATGAGCGTGCACTACCCGTTCCTGATGTGCTCTACGATCGCATTCCGACCCGCAGGATGGAGAAGGCAGACGCCGTTCAGAGAGCCAAGGCCTACTTTCGAGGACGTCCTGAAACCACCTACTTCGGTATGGACTTCTTTGACAAGTGGCAGGTGCATGAGGCATGGGCGCATGATAGACGGATTGCCAAGAACATCCCGGCGACTATGGACTTCACTGGTACCAGAAGTGTTCAAGCCATGCTTAGGGATCACCAGACCGTCTATGTCAAGCCACGTTCCAGCAGCCTGGGCTTGGGTATCATTCGCATCACGGGGGAGGAGAGAGGCCCATGGCGACTGTCGTGGCGTGATGCCCACGGGAGGCGCCATGATAGCTCCGTCCTCAGCCTGAGAACGCTTGATAGCACCCTGAGTAAGTTCACACGGGGTCGGCCGTATCTGGTGCAGCAAGGGATAGGGATGACCCCCTATCACGGCCGTCTGTTTGATATCCGCGCCGCGGTCCATCGGGACATACGCGGAGAGTGGCAGGTCACAGGAATGGGTGTTCGCTTGGGCTTTGCCAAGAGCATTGTCACCAATATGGCCGCTGGTGCGGTCGCTCGACCTCTGCGACCCATCATCGAGGATGTGGCTAAAGCCCTGGGAACGGCGGCCACAGGTCTCACCGCCGAGCTACACAGGGTGGCGCTGGCCGCGGCAGTAGTGCTCGGGGACGCTTTTGGCGATGCGCTAGGCGAGGTAGGACTAGACCTCGCCATCGCCCGTGACGGAAGTATCTGGCTCTTCGAGGCCAATTCGAAGCCGCTTCGAACCATCTTCCAGGAACTCACTGATCAGAGAATGTCCGAGGACTGCCTGCGCAGGCCCATGGAGTACGCCCATTATCTGGCCTCCTCGTCACTGAATACGGGCATCACTACGTCAGAGAAATGAGGAGGGATCAAGTGATCAGACGAATAGCCCACATCCGGGTGGCAGGTGACCGCCTCTTGGTGACCCTTCCTAGTTCGTGGCCCATCAGCCTAGGGTCGGGTGAACGGCCTAAGGTAAGCGTGGTCTTTGGCAGTGCATCGGCCCAGGCACAGCTGCAACTGATGGCTGATGCAAGCCCAAGCATCCAAGTCGGTGAACAACTGGCGAGGGCGCTTCATCTGCGGGATGGAATGCGCCTACAGGCCAGTCACGATGAAGTATCTCATACCCTCACTCTGGGGCCAATCCTAGGGGTGTTTACTGTCAGAACCCCCGCCTTTGGCGGCAAACGGCCTGGCCCCTATGGCGCTCGAGCAGCGATCTATCGGCCACTCTTGCAGCGTGCCGAGAAGCAAGGAATGCTCGTGTATCTGTTCTCCCCTCAAGATATTGATCCGCTTGGCCGGACGGTCTTAGGATATGGTCTCCAAGGTGGCAAGTGGGGCTTCGCACGATATCCCCTTCCCGATGTAGTCTATGATCGCGTTCCAAGCCGCAGGGATGAACAACGCCAAGATGTGGTCAGAGCGAAGGAACTGCTGCAGAAGGAGTGCCACTACTTCAACCCAGCCTACCTGAACAAGTGGGATGTTCATTCCATGCTGGTCAAACGTGCGGAGAGCGCGGTCTATCTGCCTGAGACTCGCCTGCTTAACACGCTCGCCGATCTGACCTACTTCGTCGCCAGGTATGATGAGGTCTACCTCAAGCCAACCATGTCGAGCGTCGGTCGGGGAATCATGAAGGTCACCAAGACCGACGGGGGCTACCTGTTGCACCGGCGTCAGGGTCAGTCAGGCACTCCTTCCTTTTATCCCAGTGTCACGCAAGTTTATGCGGCGCTTGGTCCGGTTCGTCGCAAGAGCACCTATCTAGTCCAGCAGGGGATTGACCTGGCCACCTTCCGTGGGCGCCACTTCGATATCCGCGCACTGGCTCAGAAGAATGGGGCTGGCCATTGGACCGTCACCGGAATGGCTGCCAGAGTGGCGGCCCCTGGGGCCATCGTGACGCATGTCCCCAATGGCGGAATGCGGCAGCCGCTCATACGGGTTGTTCCAGATGAGCGCCTGGCCTCTATCAGGCAACAGCTGCGTAAGGCTGGCCGAGTGATACCGAAGGTATTGGAAGAAGAGATGGGGAAGATATTCGGGGAGCTATCGTTGGACCTCGCCATTGACAGTTCCGGGAAAGTCTGGCTGATCGAGGCCAACGCCAAGCCATTCCAGTTCGATGAACCAGCGATACGCGGAATCGCCCGACAACGGTTGCTGGACTACGCCTGCTACCTGGATGAGAATAAGTAAAGAGAATGCAGGGTGCCGCAGGCACCCTGCATTGATCTATGGCTGCCTGTCTTCAGAGAGAGGCGATGCGCCCATTGATATCGTTGACCACTTGCCCTTGGCTTCGAGACATGCATAGAGTTAACGGAGCTTGCTTCCCAGGCTCGGGGGCCGATCTGGGAAGCCCATTAGGTCAAATGACCCATCGCCTCTATTGGCCTCAGGAATATGATGAAGCGAAGGGGGGCGAGAGATATGTGGCATCACAAGAAAGAGCATCATGGCAAGAAGATCGTTATCTGCAAGTTCTCCAAGACCATCATCATCGTCAAGAAGCAGCGTCATCACAAACGTCGTCATCACTCCTGCTTCTGGAACTAACGCTACCCCGAGGCGAGACCGGCTCATTTTGAGCCGGTCTCGCTGTATGTACTGCGAAACAAAGGGCTTGTGTTGTTCCAGCAGGTAAAACGTGTGATCGTAGCGAATGCCACTGTTACCATATTTAGGACGAGGTTATGGAGGTCGCACATGCTTGCTAAGATTCGCAGCTGCACGCTACTAGGGATACATGGACAGATGGTCGACGTAGAGGTTGACGTTCAATCGAGGGGGCTGCCCGCCTTTGATATTGTTGGTCTGCCAGATGCTGCGGTGCGCGAGGCCAAGGAGCGCGTCAAGGCGAGTATCGAAAACTCAGGCTTCGAGTTTCCCCGACATCGGATCGTGGTCAACATGGCCCCCGCCGACCTCAAGAAAGAGGGTCCGGGTTTTGATCTGCCGATTGCCATCGGGGTGCTGGCTGCCACAGGACAGGTTAGCCGCTTGGAATATCCCGACACGCTCTTCAGTGGCGAGCTCTCGCTAGATGGACGACTACGCGAGGTAACCGGTGTGCTCCCCATGGCCATCACCGCCCGCGATGGCGGACTGACACGGCTGGTGGTGGCGGCGGGCAATGGCGAAGAGGGGGCTCTGGTTAAGCAGGTTTCTGTGTACGCCTTCATGACCCTAGGGGATGTGGTGGATTACCTCAACGCCAAGACCCCTTTTGATGCAGTGAGCCTCAGCGATATTGACCTGGACGGTGATCTCTATGCCGAGGATTTCGCAGATGTTCGCGGGCAGGAAGGCGCCAAACGTGCCATCGAGGTCGCCGCGGCTGGCGGACACAATCTGTTGATGATCGGCTCGCCGGGATCGGGTAAGACCATGCTCGCTCGGCGTATACCATCGGTTCTGCCCTCCATGGGCTTCGATGAGGCTCTGGAGGTGACGCGTATCTACAGCGTCTCTGGGATGTTGGCGGAGAAGGGAAGCCTCGTCAGACAACGCCCCTTTCGCCTACCCCATCACAGCGTCTCCAACGCCGGCCTGATCGGTGGAGGCAGCGTCCCTCGCCCAGGCGAGGTGAGCCTGGCCCACAACGGTGTACTGTTCCTGGACGAGCTCCCCGAGTTTCGCAAAGACGTGCTTGAGTTGCTGCGCCAGCCGTTGGAGGATGGGCGGGTGACCATCGCCAGGGCGACTGCCACACTGAGCTACCCGTCGAGTGTGATGCTCATCTGCGCCATGAATCCATGCCCATGCGGGTACTATCAGGACCCCGTGAAGCCCTGCTCCTGCGCCGATCATCAGATTCGCCGCTATCTGTCGCGGATCTCAGGTCCGCTGCTGGATCGTATCGATATCCATATCGAGGTCCCACGGGTGGAGTACAACGACCTGGAAAACCAGCAGCCTGCCGAGCGCTCGTCTGTGATTCGCGCCCGTGTTCAGAAGGCGCGTGACCGGCAGCTGGCGAGGCTCGAAGGGACAAGCTGCCACAACAACGCTCAGATGTCTTCCAAAACCATTCGCCAATTCTGTCAACTCAGCAAGGAAGCAAAGGATCTGCTGCGTGCGGCCTTTGTCCGTTTGGGTCTCAGTGCTCGAGCTCATGACAGGATCCTGAAGGTCGCCCGAACCATTGCCGACTTGAGCGAGAGCGACCGGATCGAGGCCGAGCATCTAGCCGAGGCGATCAGCTATCGCAGTCTAGATAAGAAGCTGTGGGGACACTAGCGCAGCCCAAAGGCCAACGTGAGAATACGAAGAGGCAAAACGGATGCTCCGCTCGGTACAGTAGATGAGCGGTGCTTCTTTGGTGGCTGAACGTGTGTATCGCCAGTACCTAGGAGGTGGTCTGATGAAGGTGCAGTTCCATGAGCTCGGTTCCATTGCCGACCAAGAGCTAAGGTTTGCCGTCATCGGCACCAGATACAAGGGACGCTGGGTCTTTGTCAAGCATCGCCTGCGCGATACATGGGAGATGCCAGGTGGGCATCGAGAGCCAGGGGAGAGCATCGATCAGACTGCATCCCGGGAGCTAAGCGAAGAGACAGGGGCGGAAGAGTTTCAGCTCACCGCCGTCTGTGAATACTCAGTACTGAGGGGTGATCAGCCGTCCTATGGTCGCCTGTTCCTGGCGATGGTGGACAGGTTTGGGCCGCTCCCTGATTCGGAGATCGGCTGTATCGAGCTTTTTGACCTCATCCCACAAGAGTTGACCTATCCCGAGATCCAACCCATGCTTCAAGAGAAGCTCAACCGGATAGTCTAGTCATCCCACTCCGGGCTGTGGGCATTTTCGCATTCGTTTGTCTGAAAGGGCGGGCTCAATGTCCATCTACGCCATCGCGGATCTCCATCTATCCTTCCATACCCCCAAACCCATGGACATCTTTGGCGCGGGATGGCAGGACCATCCTGCCAAGATCGCCGATTCGTGGCGCGCGACAGTTGCCGACGAGGACTGGGTTCTACTCCCGGGTGACTTCAGCTGGGCGATGAAGCCGGAAGAGGTGCGTCCTGATCTGGAATACCTCGCCAGCTTGCCTGGCAGCAAGATCATGATTCGTGGCAATCACGACTACTGGTGGCAGACGAAGTCCAAGATGAAACAGCTGCTTCCTGAACGGGTTCACGCACTGGATCGAACGGCGGTGGCGATCCCCGGTTTCGCCGTTGCCGGCAGCCGCGGATGGGTCTCGCCTGGCAGCTCTCTATATGAAGCAAAAGATGATGAGAAGATCTATTTACGCGAGCTCAGTCGACTTGAGGCCTCGCTCAAAGAAGCGTCCGCTTACGATCTACCCATTATCACCATGCTTCATTACCCTCCCACGAATGAGCGCTACGAGCCCTCAGGGTTCACTGAGGTGATGGAGCGCTACGGGGTGGCGATCTGCCTGTATGGCCATCTACACGGCGAGAGCCGCAGGTCAGCACTCGAAGAACTGACCCGCGGTATCCGCTACCATCTGGTCTCCTGTGACCATCTGGGTTTCACTCCTCTCCTGATCAGCCGTAGCTGAGGGGCACAAACCACATAGCTATCATCACAGCGCATGAGAAAGGTGACTAAAGAGGTCACCTTTTTTATGCGTTCTTTCAATTAGCTGGAAATCATTCTCGTTGACATAAATATTGCGTATCTGTTAACATACATATCAGCCCCACTTTCCCAGCGTCAAAAAACTGAAAGGAAGTGAGTGCATGAAGAAGTTTATCAAGTTGACCGCCATGGCTCTGGTCATGACTTTCGTGATGACCATGTTGGCGCTGCCGGTACAGGCGGCACAAGCCGGCACCATTCTGCCGGGAACCAAGAATGCCACTCCCTACTACGTGGTGAAAGGTTCGAAACCCGGTCCGACTGTCATGATCGTGGGAGGCGTTCATGGCAACGAGGAAGCGGGCTATACAGCAGCTGGCAAAGTAAAGAACTACAGCATCACCAGCGGTACTCTAGTAGTCGTTCCCCAGGCAAACAAGGTCGCTATTAATGCTGGCACTCGTACCACCTCGGCTGGCGATCTCAATCGTCAGTTCCCCAAGTCCAAGTCGGAAAGTGCTGATACCGCTCTGGCACGTGAGATCTTCAAGCTCGTCGGCAAGTACGGTGTTGATTACCTGATGGATCTGCATGAAGGTATCGACTACTATAGAAATGACACCGGTTCGGTTGGGCAGACCGTCATATACTACCCGACCAAGAACGCTTCGACCATCGCCAACAAGATCTACGGCAGCGTTAATGCAGGCATGACTGGTGACCGTCGCTTTACGGTCCTGAAATATCCTGTGCCAGGCAGCCTTGCTCGTGCCGCAGGTGAAGTTTACAACATCCCTGCTTTCATCTTCGAGACTGCTGATAACCCATCTCTCAGCACCCGTGTAGCACTGCAGGAGAAGGCTGTGAATAGTCTCCTAAGTGCAGTGGGCATGCGCTAAGTAAATCAACTACAAAGTGAAAGCCCAAGAGAAGTGATTCTCTTGGGCTTTCGCGCGCCTTACGGACCTCTTCGCTCAGAACAGTGCGATCTCTGTTGGGGTTTAACCATCTAGGCTTTGGTCGTGGTGACGACGGTTCCGCTCACGCCACACAGGGTCTTGATCTGTGCCAAGGTCTGTGCAGCGGCCCGCTCCTTATCCTCGAGAAGGCGGAGCTGCTGGGCAAGGGCGGGGTTGTCCGCGTGTTGATGGAGCTGGTGCAGGGTGGCAGCGTTCTCTTTCTCGCCCATTTCAAGTTGGGAGACCATTTGGCCGATCTTGTTAAGGGTTTGATTTTGCTGTTGCTGCTGCATCTGATCACCTCCACTCTTATAATATTGCCCGATCGCTGAAGCCTATGATGGTCATCGACTGGAATCTCGCTGGTGGGCAATGAGTCGAGGCTCGAGTCGGCTGAGAGGAACCAGCTATTTTAACGCGAATAGAGGATCAGAAGTCAGGAGGTGCGAACATGCCTATTAGCGTCAACAGTTCAGTCAAGGCGTCGCCGCTGATTTCGGCCGCTCTCCAGGGCTCCGCCAACGCTAGCGAGCCCCAGACGGTGACGGGCCCGCAGACGGAAGGTAAGAGCACCCAACTCCAAAGCGAGCTCGCGCGGCTGCTGTCAGCAACAACTCTGCAGGGCGGTCAGTCAGAGCTGCCTGGACTTGGCTTTGACGAGGTTGTGCTTAGGCCTCTCAGCTCAGCGGCGATGGACGAACTGGCTGTGCAGATCATCACGGACAGCGGCTTGATTGCTTCAGATGAACGGATGCAGTTGGTCCGGCACGCCACGGCCGCTGGCGTAGCACTCCGGCGTGACCAGATCTTGACGCTGGACGCTCTTTGGCAGCAGCTCGACTACGCACCTGCTTGGTTGTCCGTCTTGATACGAGCGACCAAAAACAAGCTGCCGCCCAACAAGCTGTCAGCCATGGTGATGCGTCAGTCTGAACGGGCCGCCCCAGCTGCTGACAGAGAAGCGTTTATCTACATATATATTGACTTTAGCAGGCGCGCCCCGCATTTCTCGCTTCATCCGCTCCGGCGGGAACGGGATGAGACAGTTCTTGCCGACCAGTCAGATGCCGCGGTGCGAACCATCTTGGTCGGTTGTGATACTCCTCACCTTGGACCAGTGCTGGTTAGGATCGCGACCACTGACCAGCAAACGCTTGTCGAGGTAGCGGTGATGGACGAAGAGCGCCGCACGTTCGTCGCCACCGGACTTCCTGAGCTAAGAGAGCAGCTGCTTCCGCTGTTCAGAGGGCTACTCCTAAGTAGCGGCCTGCTACCGGCGGGTGAGGTCGATGCGCTATCATCGGCGCCCGTTACCAAACGCCTGGACGTGCGGGTCTAGGTACAGATGAAAGGGATTTTGCATGAACGACGCTCAAGCCAAAATCGCGGTGGCGCTTAGCTACCAGCCCAATCAGGATCAAGCACCACAGGTTGTCGCTAAAGGACAACGACTGGCTGCGGAACGGATGATCGCACTCGGTGAAGCAGCAGGGGTGCCGGTCGTCGAGAACGCTTCGCTCGCAGCGTCGCTAGAAAAGTTGGATCTGGGCGCCATGATTTCCCCTGAGCTCTACCAGACGGTCGCAGAGGTCTTGGCGTTTGTCTATCGCCTGGATGATCGTTACGCGCGACGAACTGAAGGAGACCTTGGCAAGACAAGGTAGCAAGACGTCCTAAAGGAGGAACTGTGTGTACGATGACCGTATCTACTGGGCAGCGCTGAGCACTCTGAAAGGCTTAGGTTCCAAGCGCCTTGCAGGCGCTGTCGCTTACTTTGGCAGCGCCCGCGCAGGCTGGGAGGCCCCGGCTGGAGAGTGGCGACAGGCTCCTGCTATGAGAGATGAGATGGTGGAGGGCTTCACATCTGAACGTGCCAGTCTTGACATAGATCAGCTGGCGGCAACCATTGAGCGTCTAGCCATTACGATCATCACCATCGAGGATGCCAACTATCCCACCCTCCTAAGGGAGATCCACGCTGCCCCGGCGGTGATCTACGTGCGCGGACGGCTACAGAGTGATGACACGCCCACCTTGGCGATCGTCGGCGCCCGCAAGGCCACTCACTACGGGCGGACGGTCGCGGAGCAACTGGCCAGCGAACTGGCGGCAATGGGTGTGACTGTGGTTAGTGGTCTGGCCAGGGGGATCGACTCGGCTGCCCACACGGGCGCGCTGAAAACAGGCATCACCTATGCAGTCATGGGAACAGGGCCTGATATCATCTATCCACAGGAGAACCAGCGTCTCGCCGCTGCCATACGTGAGCAGGGGGCGTTGATCACGGAGTATCTGCCTGGAACACCGCCACACCCGGCTCACTTCCCAGCTCGCAACCGCATCATCAGCGGTCTTTCACTGGGGACGCTGGTGGTGGAAGCGCAGGAGACCAGTGGTTCTCTGATCACCGCCGATTTTGCTCTCGAGCAGAACCGAGAGGTCTTCGCCATCCCCGGTAATATCATGTCCCCCACCAGCCGCGGCTGTCATCGCTTGCTAAAGCAGGGGGCGAGATTGGTGGAAGGCGTCGCTGACATAGTGGATGAGCTGCGGCTGAGGCTAGGCCGCACCCCTGGGGCAACAGCAGACGGAAAGCTGGAGATCCCCCTGAGCCCTACGCAGTATCAGATCCTTGACCGCCTAAGCCTTGACCCACTACACTTGGATCTGCTGGTGCGTCAGTGCTCCATGCCCATGGGTCGCCTGCTGAGTGAGCTTACGCAGCTGGAACTGCTGGGGATTATCAGACAGCTTCCAGGGCGACACTACGTACGAACATAATGAGTATCAGCTTTGGTCTTGCATTACACCCTTATGTTCAGAGTATAATTACCAGTACGCTGTACTGGCTCCCATGCCACTATCCAGCAGCGCAGTGATGCGAAGACGATACGAGCCCTGTTCGTCGGTTTGACCATGGGGCTGTGGGCTTCATATAGAAGGGTGGTACCATCATGGCTGAATCTCTGGTAATCGTCGAGTCCCCAGCAAAGGCCAAAACCATCGCTAAGTTCCTGGGGAAGCGCTATACGGTCAAAGCATCCATGGGTCACATACGGGACCTGCCCAAGAGCCAGTTTGGCGTTGACCCTGAGAACAACTTTGCCCCCAAGTATATCACCATCCGCGGCAAGGGGGATCTGATCAAAGAGCTCAAGGATGCGGCCAAGAAGGCCAAACGCATCTACTTAGCGACTGACCCTGACCGGGAAGGCGAGGCCATCTCTTGGCATCTGGCACAGATCCTCCATATCGATCCCACTCAGAAGTGCCGCGTGGAATTCCACGAGATCACCAAACGAGCGATCGCTGAGGCCTTCAAGAAGCCTCGCTCTCTTGATATGAGTCACGTTAACGCCCAGCAAGCTCGCCGGGTGCTGGACCGTATCGTTGGCTATCAGCTCAGCCCCCTCTTGTGGAAGAAGGTGCGGCGAGGACTGAGCGCCGGGCGAGTCCAGTCCGTGGCGGTGCGCCTGATCTGCGACCGGGAAGAAGAGATCGAATCGTTTGTCCCTAAGGAGTACTGGAGCCTCACCGCTCAGCTTGCGACCAAGACTGGCGAGGCCTTCAGCGCAAAGTTCCATTCCCGTCAGGGAGAGAAGCAGCTCGAGATCAGCGACAAGGCCCAGATGGACCGCATCTTGGCCGAGATTGATCCCCAAGGCATGCGTGTCACCGAGGTGAAGCGGAGCGAGCGGCGACGTCAGCCTGCGGCGCCTTTCACCACCAGCAGTCTACAACAGGAGGCATCCCGCCGCCTCGGCTTTACTGCCCGCAAGACGATGATGATCGCCCAACAGCTCTACGAGGGGCTGGAGCTGGGGAGTGAGGGTTCGGTCGGTCTGGTGACTTACATACGTACGGACTCAACCCAGGTCTCCAGTGTTGCCTACGAAGAGGCGCAGAGCTATATCGGCGCCAAGTACGGACCTGACTATCAACTCGACCAACCGCGCGTCTACGCCGCCAAAAAAGGAGCACAAGAGGCCCATGAGTGTATCCGCCCGACGGCGTTTGATCGTACGCCCGACGCGGTCAAGGGTTCTCTCTCGCGCGATCAGAACCGCCTTTACAAGCTGATATGGGATCGTTTCCTGGCCAGCCAGATGGCTGCCGCAGTGCTTGACACCGTCAGTGCGGAGTTGGCCAATGCTGGTTTTCTGTTCAGGGCTAGCGGTTCAACGGTTAAGTTCCCGGGCTTTATGGTCTTGTATATTGAGGGCCAGGATGAAGAACAAAAGGATGACCAGGCCCTGCTTCCGCCTCTTGCGGAGGGGGATGATGTAGCCATTCGCGAACTAGCTCCTAAGCAGCACTTCACCCAGCCACCGCCGCGCTACACCGAGGCCATGCTGGTCAAGACACTGGAGGAGCTGGGGATCGGTCGTCCGAGCACCTATGCACCAACCATCGAAACGGTGGTGAAACGCGGGTACGTCAGCCGCGAAGAGAAGCGCTTCATCCCGACCGAGCTAGGCCAGCTTGTGAACCAGCTGCTGAGCGAGCATTTTCCGGATATAGTTGATCCTGAGTTCACCGCTCAGATGGAGGAAGACCTCGATGAGATCGAGGATGGTGCCAAGAACTGGGTTGATGCCATCCGTGAGTTCTATGGTCCGTTCCATCACACGGTGACTGAGGCTGAAGAGAAGATCGGACCACTAGAGATCGGCGACGAGGTCAGTGATACGCCGTGCGAGCTGTGCGGCCGCATGATGGTCATCAAGCACGGACGCTATGGGCCGTTTTTGGCCTGTCCCGGATTTCCGGAGTGTAAGAACACCAAGCCAATCGTGAAGTCCACCGGCGTCAGTTGTCCGAAGTGCGGTCACGGGCAGCTGTTGGAGAGAAAGAGCAAGAAGGGACGCAAGTTCTATGGCTGTGAGAACTACCCCAACTGTGATTTCGTCAGTTGGGAGCAGCCTGTGCAGCGGACATGTCCCCAGTGCGGCTCTCAAGCCATGGGGCAGAAGCTGAACAAGCGGGACAACACAGCCACATATCGCTGTTTGCACGAGGGCTGTGGCTTTGAAGAAACGGTCCCCGTTGAGGAGGATGACGACTTTGAGTAAGGCCGTACATATCGTCGGGGCGGGGCTGGCCGGCTCAGAGGCGGCATGGCAGGTGATCAGCGCGGGCACACCCGTGGTCATTCACGAGATGCGACCGCGCGTCATGAGCCCGGCTCATCACACCGGTCTGTTCGCGGAACTGGTGTGCAGCAACTCACTCAAGGCGAAGAGCGTGGAGAACGCCGCAGGCCTTCTGAAAGAGGAGCTACGTCGGCTGGGGTCCTTGGTCATGAAGGCTGCTGACGAGTGCGCTGTCCCCGCCGGACAAGCTCTGGCAGTGGATCGCGAGGGGTTCGCTCACGCCATTACCCAGGCGTTGAAGGAGCACCCTCTGGTCACCGTCATCGAGGAAGAACTGGGCTTCATCCCGGAGCAGACCGATGAGCCCTGGATCATAGCGACGGGACCGCTCACATCGCCGCAGCTCGCACAGCACTTTCAAGCGATCATGGGGCAGGACTACCTCTACTTCTTTGACGCCGCCGCTCCCATCGTCAGCGCTGATTCACTCGATATGGATCGGATCTATCGTGCGTCGCGCTACGATAAGGGTGACGCAGACTACCTCAATTGCCCGATGAACGAGGAAGAGTACAGTGCCTTCTGGCAAGAGCTAGGTAAGGCCGAGCAGCACCCGCTGAAGGGTTTTGAAGAGCAGGAGTTCAAAGAGACGCGGTTCTTTGAAGGTTGCATGCCTGTGGAAGAGATGGCTCGACGCGGCAAGGAGACACTGGCGTTTGGCCCGCTCAAGCCGGTGGGGCTGCCGGACCCTAGGACGGGGCGTATCCCCTATGCTGTCGTTCAACTCCGTCAAGATAACGCGGCTGGTGATCTGTACAATCTGGTGGGCTTTCAGACCAACTTGCGTTTTGGCGAGCAGGAGAGGGTGTTCCGCATGATCCCCGGCCTGGAGCAGGCTGAGTTCGTGCGTTTTGGGGTCATGCATCGTAACCTCTTCATCAATAGCCCAGCACTGCTCGATCCATCGCTCGCTCTGCATGGGCGCCGAGGGGTCTTCTTCGCTGGCCAGATGATAGGGGTGGAGGGCTATATTGAGTCTGCTGCCACCGGCCTGCTTGCCGGCCGCAATGCTGTGCGTTGGCTGGCGGGAGACGAGCCCCTCATTCCCCCCCCTGACACAATGTTAGGTGCATTGGTGCAATACGTCACCCACACGGACGCTAAGCACTTCCAACCTATGAACGCTGTCTTTGGTATTATGCCGCCCCTCGATGAGAAGGTACGTGACAAGAAGCGCAAGAAACAGCTGTATGCTGAACGAGCGCTGGCAGTTTTGCAGCAGTGGCAGGCCACGTAGGCCTGCCACTGTCTGTATGAAACTGATGCAAATTGATCAAAATTGTAGACAGTTGGCACAACCTTCCTGTTGTCCCGGGGATTTAAAAGATTTAGACATATCCGGTTGCCACTTCCATAAACCTGTGGTAGAATAGTCCCGCTCCTGATGTCTAGTCCACCAGAGGTATCTTGGCCCCCTACTGTGGCAGATGGTAGGCAGGGGCAGCGGTTCGGTCGCTATCTCTTGCCGCGGATCGAGCCAAGTCATGTCTGAGCCACAACTGCGCGGGCTTACCATATCCATCGAGCAGAGGCAGACGAATAGTCGAGCTCAGGCGCAAAGGGAGGAATCTTGGTTGACTGATACGTTACACGCTACGACCATTGTGGGTGTCCGCCACAAGGGCAGGGTCGCACTGGCGGGCGACGGACAGGTCACCTTCGGCAGCTCCATGATCATGAAGCACCAGGCACGGAAGGTGCGTCGCCTTTACTCCGATAAGGTCCTAGCTGGATTTGCCGGCTCGGTTGCCGATGCCTTTACCCTATTTGAGCGCTTTGAGGCCAAGCTTGAACAATACCGCGGCAATCTACAGCGCGCTGCCGTGGAACTGGCGAAAGAGTGGCGCTCGGATCGTGTGCTTCGTCGACTGGAGGCCATGCTCATCGTCGCTGATCTGAACACCATGCTGGTGGTCTCTGGAACTGGGGAGGTCATAGAGCCTGACGATGGGGTCGTTGCGATCGGATCCGGAGGACCGTATGCCTTGGCAGCTGCCCGCGCCTTCGTCTCCGCCTCTTCACTCTCCGCAGGGGAGATCGCTCGTCAGGCGCTGATGATCGCAGCCGACATCTGCATCTATACAAACCACCATATCACGGTGGAAGAGATGTAGTGGGAGGTGAGGCCATGAACAACCTAACGCCCATGCGAGTTGTGGAAGAATTGGATAAGTACATCATCGGGCAGACTAAGGCCAAACGAGCCGTGGCGATCGCTCTACGCAATCGCTATCGTCGTCAGCTGCTCTCCGAGGAGTTGCGAGAGGAGATTAGCCCTAAGAACATCCTGATGATCGGTCCTACGGGGGTTGGCAAGACAGAGATAGCTCGACGCTTGGCCAGACTCGTCAGCGCGCCGTTTGTCAAGGTGGAAGCGACGAAGTTCACCGAAGTGGGCTATGTCGGGCGTGATGTGGAGTCCATGGTGAGGGAACTCGTTGAGGCTGCCATCCGTCTGGTAAAGCAGGAGCAGACAGAGACCTTAGGCACACGGCCCGAAGACCTTGCCACCGAGCGTATTTTGGAGATCCTTGTCCCGGGCTCCAACGTCCGCTCGCAGCGCAATCCGTTAGAGGCTCTCTTTGGTGGCGGAGCTCCGTCCTACCACAATGATGCCGCTGATGGACAGCAGCAGAGTGAGATCCATGCGCAACGAGAACGATTGCGCGGGGATCTTCTGCGTGGGGAGCTGGATGGGCGTATCGTTGAGATTGAGTTGAGCGAGCAGCAGAGCCCTCTTATGGGGGCGTTCGCTGGCCCCGGTATGGAAGATATGGGGCAGAGTATCCAGGAGATGCTAGGCAACATCCTGCCCAAGCAGCGCAAGAAACGCAAAGTTACGGTTGCCCAGGCCAGAAAGCTCCTCGCACAAGAAGAAGCTACCAAGCTGCTCGATATGGACGAGGTGATCTCCCAGGCCGTCTCACGGGCTGAGCAGCACGGCATCATCTTCGTAGATGAGATTGATAAGATAGCTGCACGCGGGAGCCACGCAGGCCCTGACGTCTCGCGCGAGGGCGTTCAGCGCGATATCCTTCCCATTGTTGAGGGATGTACTGTGACAACCAAGTATGGGGCGGTCAAAACCGATCACATGCTGTTTATCGCTGCTGGGGCCTTTCACCTGGCAAAGCCGTCCGACCTCATTCCTGAGTTGCAGGGACGCTTCCCCATTCGCGTTGAGCTCGAGAATCTTGAGAAGCAGGACTTCGTGCGCATCCTGACAGAGCCGCAATCCGCGCTGCTTCCCCAATACCAGGCTTTGCTGGGAACGGAAGGACTTTCGCTCAAGATTACCGCCGATGCCATCGATGAGATCGCTGAGATGGCGGTCCAGGTCAACCAGCAGACCGAGAACATCGGCGCCCGGCGACTACATACCATCGTCGAAAAGGTGCTCGACGAGCTCTCATTCCACGCCCCGAATATGGCTGGGATTGAGTTTGTTGTCGATCGCAAGTATGTCCAGAATGCCCTCCAGGATATTGTCGCCAGCCAGGATCTCAGTCGTTACATTTTGTAGCAGGAGGAGTAGAAAATGATTACCTTACTAGACAAAACGAGACGGATCAACCGGTTGCTGCAGCGCCCTAGCGAAGAGATCGTCAACTTCAAGGAGGTTGCAGCGGTTCTCTCCGATATTATCGATGCCAATGTCTATATCATCTCGCGCCGCGGCAAGATCCTTGGGCATGGTCTTTGCTCAGGATTCGAGTGTGAGATTCTTGAGAAGCAGTTCACCGAGGAAGGTCGCGTCAGCGAGGACTATAACCGGCAGCTGCTTAAGACAGACAACACCACTGCCAACATTCCCATGGGGGATGAGTGCTCCTTCGGCGACGATATCGTCTGCCCACAGAGTGGTAAGCTCTCCACCATCGTGCCGATCGTTTCGAGCGGCGAACGCTTGGGAACGCTCTTCCTCTCTCGCCCCGGCAAGCAGTTCGTCGATGAGGATCTGCTGCTCGCGGAGTATGCGGCGGTCGTAGTCGGCCTGGAGATACTGCATTCACAATCATCCCAGATCGAAGAGGAAGCGCGTAAGAAGGCAGGCGTACAGCTGGCCATCGGGACTCTCTCTTACTCTGAGCTTGAGGCCGTCGAGCATATATTCAGGGAGCTGAACAACAAAGAAGGCTTGCTTGTCGCCAGCAAGATAGCCGATCGTGTGGGCATCACACGTTCCGTGATCGTCAATGCGCTGCGCAAGCTCGAGAGCGCCGGCGTCATTGAGTCTCGCTCGCTGGGGATGAAGGGGACCTATATCAAGATCCTTAATGATCGCCTGATGGACGAACTGAAGAACCGGTAACTCAGAATGCATGCGACTAGAGCCAAACCCGCTAGGGTTTGGCTCTGTTGATTCTTCCGGATGCCCATCGACGCTGTCTTGCCTCACTTCCGACCCATCCCAACCTTCACTTCCCACAGCGCACTTCTCAACTAGGACTTAAGTCCCAGTTGAGATTGGGACTGAGAACTGGCATAAAAATCTTTTACAATTAGTTGCAAGGAGCTCCGTCGATCTTACAATCATCGTCATAAACCTGCACGGACTTTAGCACAATTTGCCGAAACAACCATAAAAACCGCATATGTTCAAAGGAGTTCATTATGGCTTGGCGAATAACAATACGACATAAAACGACTTATTGGAGGGACGAAGATGGCGAATATCTTCTCAAGTCCAACCCTAAGGGTTCTAGAACGAGGACTTGATGTTGCCTCATCCCGCCACCAAACACTAGCGAACAATATCGCCAATGTCGATACACCAGGCTTCAAGCGTTCTGCAGTGGATTTTGCACAAGCCATGGCCGATGCCATGAAGGCCGCCGACAGCGGCGAACAGGTCCACTCATCCATCAGGGTGGTAACAGAAGAGAACACGGTCGTCCGCAACGATGGCAACAACGTGGATATCGAGCGCGAAATGGCTGAGTTGGCAGAGAACAACCTTCTGTATGACGCCATGTCGCAGCTCTTGGGCACACGGTACGCCCAGTTGCGGACTGTGATTAATGAAGGGAGACGCTAGGCATGAGTCTTTTTCGTTCCCTGATCACCAGTGCTTCAGGTTTGACCGCTCAGCGCATGCGCATGGATGTGATCTCCAACAATCTCGCCAATATCAACACCACCCGGACTGAGAACGGCGAGGCCTATCGCCGCCAGGTCGTCTTGTTTGCCGAGCGACAGCCCTCGTTTGACGCGCTGCTTGCGGGCGATCTGAATCCGTCGGCATCACCGAAGGTGGGGCATGGCGTCCGTGTTACAGCAATCAGTGTTGATCAGAGCGAACTGCGGCGGGTCTACGAGCCAGGCCATCCAGACGCCGACGCGGAAGGCTATGTTAGCTATCCCAACGTCAACCCCGTGACTGAGATGGTGGATATGATCTCCGCTTCGCGCGCATATGAAGCCAACGTCACAGCGGTCAATGCGGCCAAAGCGATGGCGGCCAAAGCCTTAGAGATCGGGAGATGATCGTAGATGGACGCGATTAGATCGATTAGCACAATCCAGCCGGTAGTCCCAGGGACTGTGGCGGCCACCAAGCCTACTGGGCAGGGGCCAGGCTTCGGCGAACTCCTAAAGACAGCGCTGCAAGAGGTCAATCAACTTCAACTCGATGCCGACACCGCAGCTCGAGAACTGCTGTTAGGCAGAATCGACATGCATCAGGCTATGATAGCCACGGAGAAAGCCAGTCTGGCCATGGACTTGACCATTCAGGTGAGAAACAAGCTGATTGAGGCCTATCAAGAGATCATGAGGATGCAGATTTAGCGTTCCTTGAGTTGGGGTGGAGGCATGGATAAGTGGTTTAGTCAGGGGTTAGGGCAGATTACCGAGTTCTGGCGCGGCTTGACGAACGCCCAGAAGATTCGCATTGGGGTTATCTTCTTACTATCAGCAGCAGCAATCGGTCTACTGCTGTCCTATGCCATGCGTACCGAGTACTCAGCGGTCTTCACCGGGTTGTCCGACCAAGATGCGGGCGAGATGACCAACAAACTGACCGAGTTCAAGATCCCCAACCGGGTGAGTACAGCCTCCAATGGGACGATTAACGTAATGGTACCGACCGCTAAGGTTACTGAGGCGAGACTACAGCTGGCGTCAGCCGGTCTTCCCAAGGGTAGCGCCAGCATCAGCGACATGAAGGATATTCCCATCACCAGTACTGAACAACAGCGCCGCTATCTGTATCAAATGGCGCTTCAAGGCGAACTGGAACGCACGCTGATGCGGATCGAAGGGGTCCAGGCAGCCAAGGTCAACCTTAACATCCCGGAAAAATCCCTCTTTATCAAGGCCAATGAGTCACGTGAGCCGAGTGCCGCCGTCGTTCTGACTCTGAAGCCAGGCGTGCAGCTGGACACGGGGCAGATCCAGGGGGTCATCCATCTCGTTGCCCACAGCGTCGAGGGACTGAAGACGCAGAATATCACTCTGACTGACCAGAACGGTCGTCGTCTGTACCGGGACAACAGCACTCCCGGGAACGAGATCGGGGCACACAGGGAGCAAGAACAAGCGGTTAGCCGGGAGCTGCAGGAGAACGTGCAATCGCTGTTTGATCAAGTCTTCGGTCTGGGTAATGTGGATGCTCGGGTGAACGTGGTCATGGACTTCGACCAGTCGCAGCAGACGACCAAGACGTATACCCCACCCATCCCTGGTAGCCGTGAAGGAATCGTCGAGAACGTGGAGCGCATGACCGAGACCTTCAAAGGGACGAGCTCTGGAGCGGCCCCTGGTACAGCCAGCAATATCCCTGGTGCTGCCGCCACGCAAAGTCAGGGATCGCAGAACTCCTCGGAGAAGAGCCAGGAGAAGATTAACTATCTGGTCAATGAGATTACGGAATCAGTGGTCAAGTCCCCACAGATCAAGGATCTCAGTGTGGCTGTGGCGGTGAACACCAAGAAGATCAAGCTGGATGATCAGCTTACCCAGTCCATTCGCGGAACGGTCGCCAGCGCCACTGGTGCCAATCTGCAGAAGGTAACGATTCTTGGCTACGACTTTGTTCCAGCCATTGATCCGGCTGAGGTGGCAGAGTTTAAGGCCCAGGCGCAGCGGGAGCGGTTGTTTACCATGGCATCCATCCCAGCGGTGGTCTTGGTTACCGGTTTTGTCCTATTCAAGCTCTATGGCGCTTGGCAGCGCCGTCGCCGTGAGGAAGAGGAGCGTGCTCGGCTGGTCGCCCTGCAGCCAGATGTCAGGCTGCCTGAGCGACAGCTGAGTTCCGAGGAGCGCCAGCGACTAAAGGTGCAGGAAGAGCTAGGCAAGATAGCTCGTCAGAAACCCGAGGATTTCGCACAATTACTCAAGGCTTGGCTAGATGAAGAGTAGTAGGAGGTTATTCGGATGCCAAGAGGCCAGACCAGCGGCTTAACAGGGAGACAAAGGGCCGCCATCCTAATGGTCTCCATGGGACCGGATGCATCGGCCAAGGTTTTCCAACACCTTCGTGATGACGAGATAGAACAGCTGACGCTTGAGATCGCCAATCTACGCAGGATATCTCAGGATGAGAAGGATCGTGTGCTTCTCGATTTCCATGAGCTTTGTCAAGCCCGTGATTACCTAACCCAGGGCGGAATTGCCTACGCCAAAGAGGTCCTGGAGAAGGCTGTCGGTGCCCAGAAGGCTAGCGATATCATCCACCGCTTGACCTCATCGCTTCAGGTTCGGCCCTTTGATTTTGTCCGCAAGACCGATCCGCACCAGCTGATCAATTTCATTCAGAATGAACACCCTCAAACAATCGCTCTGATACTGGCGTATCTGACCGCCGAACAAGGAGCGGTAGTTCTTTCCGGTCTACCCGCTGAGCTTCAAGTTGATGTTGCCAGGCGCTTGGCCATCATGGAACGGACCTCTCCGGATGTTCTCAGAGAGGTGGAGAACGTCTTGGAGCGTAAGCTCTCCTCCTTGGTTGTCCAGGATTTCACCATTGCTGGCGGGATTGAGAACGTCGTGGAAATGCTGACCCGTGTTGACCGAACGACGGAGAAGACCATCCTAGAGGCCTTGGAGATTCAGGACCCAGACCTTGCAGAAGAGATACGCAAGCGCATGTTTGTCTTTGAGGATGTCATCTACCTTGATGATCGGTCTATCCAGATTGTTGTGCGACAGATTGATAATCGCGAGTTGTCCTTGGCCCTTAAGGTGGCCAGCGAGCAGGTTAAGGATCGCATCTTTAAGAACGTCACCAAGAGGATGGCCGAGATGATCAAGGAAGAGATGGATTATATGGGCCCAGTCCGAATGCGCGATGTCGAAGATGCCCAACAGAAGATTGTCAACGTCATTCGCAAGCTGGAGGACGCTGGGGAGATAATCGTGGCACGAGGAGGAGGCGACGAGATCGTTGTCTAGGGTCATTAAGGCTGCTCACGTTCAGTTTGACGGCCTCGCCCTTACTCGTGACGATGGCCTATCGCCTTTGGCTGCCTATGCACTACAAAGGTCCGGCCTAGAAGAGATGGAGCGCCAGGCTCGAGAACAACTGGAAACAGCCGGGAATCGTGCGGCAGAGATGTTTGCCGAAGCAGAGAGCAAGACCAAGCTCATACTTGCTCGAGCAGAAGAACAAGCACGCGAATACCTGCGGTCAGCGGAATTGGAGGCCACCGCCCGAGCTGAGCAGCTCATGACTAACGCCTGCCAACAGGGGCATCAGGATGGGATCGAGCAAGGAATCCGTGAAGGGCGCCGCCAGGCAGAAGCAACCATTGCGGCTGCATCTCAGGTATTGCTGGAAGCCCAGCAGCGGGCTAGTCAGCGCCTTTCGCAGGGAGAGGCAGACTTGGTTGAACTTGGGATTGCGCTGGCAAGGCGCATCGTCGCCCTTGAACTAACAACCACGCCCGAAATGGCTGTCTCGATGGCACGCGACGCGCTGGCGAAGCTCCAGGAGACTCCACAGGCTGTCTTGCGAGTATGTCCAGAGATGCTGAGCATGTATCGCGAACGCTTTGATGCGACGAGACATGATCTCCGAGAGATCGTCGCTTTGGAGCTGGTGGCCGATCCGCTTCTATCAGCAGGAGACTTTCTCATCGACACTCCCTCTGGAACGGTCGATGGGCGTCTGGATGCACAGCTGAGCGTGCTGCGCAAGGCGCTGCTCAAGATCGCCAATGAGAGGTCCGGAAGTCATGAATGACCTCAATCCATACATACAGGCTGTTCAGCTGATCAACCCAGTCCAACTCGTCGGCCGTGTTGATCAGGTGATCGGACTAACCCTGGAGAGCAAGGGGCCAAGAGCGCGCAGCGGGGAGCTCTGCCTTGTAACCACAGCAGACGGTCAGGAGATCCCCGCCGAGGTTGTCGGTTTCAGAAGCGACCGCTTGCTTCTCATGCCACTGGGCGAGATGACAGGGATCGGCCCCGGCAGTCGCGTTGTCGCCAGTGGCGCCGCCTTACAGGTCGGGGTCGGAGAAGGACTATTGGGGAGGGTGCTGGATGGTTTGGGCCAACCCATGGACGGGCTGGGGCAGTTACGGGTGACCGACCACTACCCGACCATGAGCCTCCCTCCAAATCCGTTCACGAGGCCACGGATCGAAGAGCCGCTCTCGCTTGGGGTTCGGGCCATCGATGGGGTCCTAACTTGCGGGAAAGGACAACGGGTCGGCATCTTTGCTGGCAGCGGAGTCGGCAAGAGTACGCTGATGGGGATGATAGCTCGCAACACGGCAGCCCAAGTCAATGTGGTTGCTCTGATCGGGGAGCGCGGCCGTGAGGTGAGAGACTTTCTCGAGAGGGACCTGGGGCCGGATGGATTGCGGCGGTCGGTAGTGGTCGTAGCTACCTCGGA
>CAYOCI010000001.1:88572-107857 GCA_964402415.1 uncultured Clostridia bacterium | reverse complement strand
CCACTCCCCCCGCCCAAGCGATCGCGGTGATCGAGGGCGATCCGGATATCCAGTAAGTGACGCCTAGGGGTGTCACGGAGTCCACTGGAGCGGAGTCCACAAGTCCACGAGTCCACATGTGGGAACAGATTATAGCATATATCGTCTCGCTATCCGTAGCCCTACCCCGTCCGGGGTGGGGCTGCTATGTTCTTACGGCTTGCGGACTCACAATGCCCCCTGGTGGGGTCTCTTTGCTTGTAATACGTCGTATCCGGCCAGGATAAGCTATGGTAATCGGGACCGAGAGCACGGGGAGTGGTTAACCGTGACACCACACAAGATCCATCTCACTGCGGGCAGCGGGCTGTGGGCGGTGGACTCTCGGCGATGGCTTGTCCCTCTTTTTGCCGCCTTGCTGCTTCTAGTTAACTGGGGAGCTGGTAGCGAGTTGAGCCATGGTATTCCTCACCTCACAACAACCGATGATGAGTATCTGATCTCGCTGCAACGATCAGACGGTTCCATCTGTATGACGCCGGAGAGGGATAGAACAGTTCCCTATTTTGCCAACTTGTCCGCTATGGTGATGCTAGATAACCCAAAAAGAACCTCCTGCGTGAAGGGCTACCTGCTCTGGTATCTCCGTCATCTTAACCGTCCCGACCGTTACGGGCTGCACGGGACGGTCTATGATTACACCTATCAGGGTGATGTTGAGATCTCTGCCATGGACTACGATAGTGCCGACTCCTACGCCGCGACCTACTTGTCTCTGGTGTATCGTTATCTGCAGGTATCAGGCGACAGCGAGTTTGTCTCCGATCACCTCAGCGACCTAGAGAGAGTGGCAGGCGTTCTCATACAGCTTCAAGACCGAGACGGGCTGATCTGGGCGAAACCAGGTTATCCGCTGAAATACCTGATGGACAATGCGGAAAACTACCTTGGGATAGCAGATTTCTCGGCCATCTTAGCTAACGTGGGTCTGCATGATCTAAGCCTGTTCTATGCCGAGCGTGCGCAGCTGCTGCGCGCAGCAATCGAAGTCAATCTGTGGGACGAGACCACGGGGCGTTACCATTGGGCGCTGGATCTGCTTGGCCGTCCTCACCCATATCGCCCCGGTCGCTGGTACCCCGACGGCATGGCACAGCTCTACCCAGTCCTCTACGGCCTCGACGAGCCCGATTCAGCCCGTGCCAAGGCACTGTATGCGGACTTCAACCAGCAGTTCCCCGGTTGGCCGCTGTTGGTCAAAGACGATCCGTACCCTTGGGCACTGGCAGCTTACGTCGCCACCCTAATGGGCGACTTCGCCCGTGCCACCGAGGCTGTTCGCATCATGGAAGCAGAACACATCCGCGCTCCCGGGCAACCTTACTGGTATAACCTAGAGCACGCGTTCTATCTGCGGACCCTTCGAGCCATCAGGCATCAGCCATCAGGCATCAGATAACGAGGAGCTCTTGAGTATGCGAGGGAATTACGCACGACTAGGTGGCCCTAGTCTATGCCTGACAACAACACGACCCTCTGACGAAAAGACACCCTCGAAGAAATGCAAACCTTGACAGGCTTTCGCGGACTAGCTAGCATTGAAACAATGAAGCCAAGTAGCCTAAACTCGCGTTATCTCGATTCTTCTGATGCCTGATGGCTGGTGCCTGATGGCTCAGCCATAGGAGGACTATCATGCAACTAGAGACCGCCCTGAAAGAGAAACTGGTCGCCACCCTCGGTGCGACCTTTGGCCCCGAGGCTCAGGCCGTGGAGGCTGGGTTGGAGCTACCCCCTAAGCTGGAGTTTGGCGACCTATCGACGCCGGTTAGCTTAAAGCTAGCCAAGCTGCTGCGCAAGAAACCGCTCGATATTGCCAACGAGCTGGCCGACCGTCTGCGTCAGGCTGCCATCCCCATGGTCGGGGAGATCACCGTTACCCCGCCAGGCTATATCAACTTCAAGTTCGACTACATTGCCCTGGCGCGCCAGGTCTTGGAGCGTGTACAGGAGCAGGGCGACCTATTCGGCGGGACAAGCTCGGGCGACGGCAAGAAGATCGTCATCGAGCATACCAATATCAACCCCAACAAAGCGGCCCATATCGGACACCTGCGTAACGCCTGCCTCGGTGATACCCTGGCCCGCATCTTCCGCGGTGCCGGTTACCAGGTCGAGGTGCAGAACTACATCGACGACACCGGTACCGCCGTCGCTGATATCGTGGTCGGCGTCCGCGAACTGGGCATCGTCCACGACGGTAGCCAGTCCTTCGACTACTTCTGCTGGGATCTCTATACCAAGGTCAACGAGCTCTACGAACAGCGCCCGGAGCTCAAGGAGAAACAGCGCGAGGTGCTGCACCTAATCGAGCAGGGCAACAACGAAGTCGCCCAACTGGCCAAGGACACATCCACCCGTATCGTCAACTGCCATCTGCAGACCATGTGGCGTCTGGGGATCTACTACGAGCTGCTCTCTTGGGAGAGCGATATCCTCCACCTGGGCTTCTGGCGCCATGCCTTCAACACGCTCAAAGAGCAGGGTGGCCTCGTCCTCGAAACCGAAGGCCCCAATGCCGGTTGCTGGGTAGTCAAGCTCGGCGACCTCGAGGCCTTTGCCAACATGGAGAACCCAGACAAGGTTCTGGTCCGCTCGAACGGTACCGCCACCTATGTGGCCAAAGATATTGCCTATCAGATGTGGAAGTTTGGCGTGCTGGGGCTCGATTTTAACTACCGCCCCTACTGCGTCCAGCCCAACAGCGAAACCCTCGAGACCACCGATACCCATGACGGCGAACCATCCGATCAATATGGCCGCGCCGATATGGTGGTAAATGTCATCGATATCCGCCAAAAGTACCTGCAGGACGTTCTGCGCCACTCCCTGCATAAGCTGGGCTACGTCGACCAGGCGGCTAACTCAGTCCACTTTGGTTATGAGGTAGTCGCTCTCTCACCCACTGCGGCCGCTGAGCTCGGCGTGGCGGTGGACGATGAAGAGAAAGGCGTCTATGCCATGGCTGGGCGCAAGGGGATCGGCGTCAAAGCCGATGACCTGATGAACCGCGTGATCGAGACGGCGGTGGGCGAGGTCGCCAAGCGCCACCCCGAGATGACCAGTGACGAACACAAGGACCTGGGCTTACAGATCGCTGTGGCTGCCATTCGCTACTACATGATCCGTTACAATATGAACTCCGTCATCGTCTTTGACTTCAACGAAGCGCTCAATATGCAGGGCAATACCGGTCCTTACCTGCAGTACGCCCATGCCCGCGCCAACAATATCCTCGCCAAGGCTGAGCGTGAGGGCCATACCCCCGTCTTCGCCGTCCCGACCAACCTTACCGAGCTGACCGAGGCTGAGAAGAACCTCGTTCGCCGCATGAGCGAGCTGCCGACGATGCTGCAGAGGAGCAGCGATACGCTCTCGCCATCGCTGCTCGCCGACTACGCCTACAATCTCGCCTCCACCTTCATGAGCTTCTACGAGTCCACCCCGGTTATGAACGCATCTGACGAACTGCGCGGCTTCCGCCTCGGCCTCGTCCGTTGCTACCAGCGGGTTATCCACAACACGCTCACCTTCCTCGGTATCCCAGCACCACGACGGATGTAAGACGAAGTCTTACAATCCGTCGAGTCCATAGACTCGAGTCCCTAGTCCCTAGTGGGTTACCTGTAGGGGCACCGCCTGCTGCGCCCGCGGTTTCCTGTATCTATTGCCTGACCACAAACGAACGCCCCATCAACCACCATACGTGGCTGATGGGGCGTCTTGTGTTAACTTATTAACTTAGGGGTCACTAACTTAGGGGTCAGACCCCTAAGTTAACAACTCCTTTCGTTCTGGCCATTATCAGGGCAGCTTGGATAGGTCCATAATCTGGTACCCTGTGGGTACCTTGAAAGTCTCCGGCGCGATCGGTCCGACCTTAAGGTTACGGTACTCAATCGCCCATTTGCTACCTTCAGAGACGGACTCCACGCGGATGGGGACACCGTGCTCTTCGCTAATCCAGAGCTTCAGCCCGGACTCGATCGTCCCATCTTTCGGGACGATGACTTTGCACTTCGTTCCATTCAGCGTAACTGTTTCTACCACCTTGTAGTCATTGGTATCAACCTTGCTGATGAAATCCAGTGGGGGTTCTACCTCGGCGGTGCTTTGGTCGAGCGGCATCTTCATGGCGATCTTCTGCTCCGGCTGGACCATGTAGGCGACTTTGGCCTCTGAGTCCATGATCATCGTGACAGCCTGACCGTTGTCGGACATCTCGATCTTCTGAGCCTTCTTTGTCCACCACATCTTCATGCTGCCCGTCTGAGCTCCTGTTGTCTCCACCACATACTCAAAATACAGCCCATCCACGGTCTTGGCCTTGTCGAGGAGGATGCCAAGCGAATCATCAAGGTTGGCGGTGGGCTTGGTACTGGGAGTAGGGGCTGGTGGCGTAGTTGAGGGGGCTGGAGTAGTCGACGGCGAGGCAGATGAACCGCAGCCTGCCATCAGTAGGGCAGTCATCAGAGAGAGGCAAACCAGTAGCGACCATCTCTTGGGCACAAGATCAACCTCCTAGTGTAGCTTCCTTCCACCACCTCCCATTATATCCATATTTGATCCAATAGTGGTAGTATTTTGGGTCAGATACCCAAATTCGCGAACAACAAGTTAGCAACGGGGTCAGACCCCTTTGTTAACTTCTCTCGTCCGACGCCATGGTGAAAGTACGAAACAGCGTAATTTGAACGCCTGACCGCGAATGGAAAGGGATTATGGAACCTTTTGGCGAATAGCCCATCTAACACCATAGGGCCTCGTGCTTTCATAACCACGTCCCCACTTACGAGGGGCGAGGGGCGAGGGGCGAGGGACTTCCATACATATACAAGGAGGAGCTCTCCATGCACAAACGGATCGCCCGGTTTTTCGCCCCGGGTCTCGTCCTCGGCAGCCTCTTGATCGGAACCGTCTGGGCGGCCCCGTCCATCAGCCTGACCACCCCCGAACGGGTGAGCTCACGCAGTCTCACCATCAGCGGCACCGCCAGTAGTGCTGCCTCACTCAGGATCAATGGTCAAGTCGTCAACCTCAGCGGTGACCGCTTTACCCAAGTGCTGAGCCTCAATGAGGGCAGCAACACCATTACCCTGATCGCCACTGACAGCGCCAATAAGAGCACCACGGTGACGAAGACAGTGATCGTTGACACCACAGCCCCCACCATCAACCTTACCCTACCTGAGTATACCCGGCTGAAGACGCTAACCGTCAGCGCCGAGCTCAATGAAGACGCCACGGTCAAGATCAACAATGTTGCCGCCACCAAGGCAGGGCAGCGCTACACCGCCAGCATCCCTTTGCGTGAAGGCGAGAACACCGTCACCGTCGAGGCCACCGATACGGCCGGCAATGCCCAGGCGGTCACCAAGAAAATCGTACTGGACACCGTCCAGCCGAGCTTGACGGTCCTCGCTCCCCGTATCACCAATACCAAGCCGGTGATCATCTCCGGCAAGACGGAGCCCGGAGTCACCATCACCATTAACGGCCGAACCATCGCCAATACCAACGGCACCTACGTCGCCCAACAGACCATCGTTGAGGGGCGCAACAATATCGCCATCGTCTCCACCGATAGGGCCGGCAACAGTACCACCACCAACAAGACCGTTATCCTCGACACGACCGAGCCCGAGATCAGCTTCGCTGTCCCGGCCTTGACCAGGGATCCGGTGGTCGAGGTGATTGGCAACGCTGAGAAGGACGCCTTCATCATCGTCAATGGCACTGCTCTCCCAAACAACAACGGCTCCTTCCGCGGCAAGGTGCCACTGGAGGAAGGGGTCAATACCATCACGGCCGTGGCCATCGATGCGGTGGGCAACGCTCGCTCCGTGGTGAAGAACGTCACACTGGATCAGACCGGACCGACCCTTACGGTCGACGCTCCCGAACTGACCAATCAGAAGAGTGTCTCCATCAGCGCCGCCACTGAGCCAGGAGCCACCTTGGCCGTCAGCGGCAAGAAGGTGAGCGGCCCCAACGGGATCTATACCACGGATGTTGCCCTAGTCGAGGGCGAGAACACCATCCTAGTCGCCGCCTCTGACGAAGCGGGTAACACCACCACCGTCAGCAAGGTAATCGTGCTTGATACCAAGGCACCTGCCCTAGAACTGCTCGCCCCCACCCTCACTAATGAAACCACCATCTCCGTCACCGGTACCGTCGAAGACGGCTGTACGGTGGTGGTTGGCGGTCAACTGGTGACCGTTACCAACGGCACCTTCAATGCTGCCGTCAGGCTTGATCCCGGTGCCAACGCTGTCACGGCGACAGCCACTGACTCCGCTGGCAACAGCACCTCGGTTACCAAGCCGGTTACGCTGGATGCGGATAAGCCTCAGATCACCTTCAGCGTTCCAGAGCTCGTTAACACCGCTTTCCTAACCGCAGCTGGTCAGGTGAATAAGGATGCCGTGGTGACCGTCAACGGTGAACGGGTGACAGTCAATGGCGGCAGCTTTACAGTTAAGCTCAATCTCAAGGAAGGCCCCAATACAGTGACCGTCACCGCCACTGACAGCGCCAACAACGTCGTGACCGTGACCAAGACAGTCACCCTTGACACTCGGGTCCCTTCGCTCAATGTGATCGTGCCCGAGATCAGTTCGACCGAGAGCATCACCATCAACGGGCAGACCGAATCATCCGTCAGTCTGTTGCTGAACAATGAACCTGTCTCAGTCAGCGACAGCGGCCAGTTCAGCACCGTCTACAAGCTCAAGGAAGGACTTAACCAACTCTCCTTCGTGGTCACCGACAAGGCGCAGAACCGGATGACCCTCAACAAGACCGTGGTCTACCGTCCCTACACATCCACCGTCCAACTCTACGTTGGCTACCTCTACGCCGATATCGACGGCAACAAGCAAGTGATCCCCGTCGCCCCCTTGGCGCAGAACGACGCTGCCTATCTGCCGTTGCGGACGGTTAGGGACCTATTTGGGGTTGCCCTCGGGTTTGACGCGAACTGGCGACCCAACTCCATCAGCCAAGGTCAGACCACCGTTGACTTCACCGTCAATGAGCTGACCTGCAGTGTCAATGGCGTCCAGCAGACCCTCGCCGCGCCGGCGATCATCAATGAGCAGAACCTGGGCTTCATTCCCGCTGCCATGCTGGAGTGGCTTGGCTACGCGGTCGAGTACGACGCTCCGACCGCGACGATCACCATTCGCAAACTGCTGCCATGAATGGACCCACGAGTTTATAAGTTCACATAGTCTCACAGAGTGACGTGATTAATGCATGTAGAGGGTCTTAGCCAATCAGCAGCGAAAGAGGCACTTTGCTGTGTCTCTTTCGTGGCTTTCGTTATACATAGAGATTGTCGAAAAGACCCAAATCCAACGGGATGGATGCCGATAATCAGTAGATACTGTGGGCGCAACATAGCGGCGCCCCTACGAGTTGTGGTGCGTTCTCGGCTGTAGGGGCGCCGCTATGCTGCGCCTGTGGTTTTTCGCCAGTCTCACATATGACTTATGACTCTCCTTCGGCCTTCGGCCCAGGCACCAACCGCAAGGAGTTGATCCCATGCCCTTAGCTAGGCGGCTGCTCATCATCCTTATCTTGGTAACCTTGCTTCTTTCTAGTGGTACCGCTTTAGCGGCACCGCCGGAGCTGTATGACGCCGATCACAACCTTCAGGGCGCCCTGATCCCCGGCGGCGAGATCATCTTCACCGCCAAGGGGACTCCGGGCTGTGTGGCGACGTTGGAGTTGACAATCTCCGGTCTATCACTCCCATGGAAGCTTCCTATGCGGGAGGTAGAAGGGGAGGCTGGCCTCTATCGTTATCCCTGGACTGTGCCGGAGGGAATGGATGTCACTCTAACCAACGCGGAGATCAAGCTCATAGATCGCAGCGGTCAGACGTCAGGCTCGCTCGATGTCATTGAAAAGGGCGGTGGGTCGCTCACCATCGGCGGCGAGATCAGAGGCAAGATCACTGATGCCCTTACCGCTCTGCCGCTCGCGGGCATACGGGTCATGGCTTACTCGGCATCGACCCGTCACTTCGCCCTGACTACCACGAACCAGCGCGGCGAGTACACGCTGCCGGGCCTTGGGACCGGCAGAGACTATCAGCTCTGGACGGCCAACGATCTAGGCTATAGCGAGGCGAAGGAAGAAAAGCTCAAGGTTTACAACGGCATCTCCACCGACCATATCGACTTGGCGTTATCCGGTCTGTCCGCCATCACCGGGATGATTGACGATGAGGAGGGGGCCCTTCTCGTCGGGGTCACCGTTATCGCCGAACAGCTGGATGGCAGCTCGCGGACCACAGTGGTCACAGACAACCAGGGCCGCTTTACCATACCTGGGCTGCCTCCGGGGGGTTATGATCTGCAAGCTAGCCTAGGTGGCGCGGCGGGTACCGCTCATGTCGAGGCTCGCGCCGACAAGATCGCCACAGCCAGCTTTCGCCTCGTCACCCCGAAACCACTGTCTGGCTGCGCGATCGCCGTCCCGAGTGCCGGCCATGGTCCGGATCAGATCGCCTATTGGCCTCGGCGCGGGGGACCCGTCCGCCTTGCGCCGCTAGCAGAGGATGAAACTGCCACCCTATCTGATCTAACCAGAGGCGAGGCGCTGGTGCTCTCCCTCATGGTTGAGGGTCAGCCGCTCACGTACTATGCGTTGCGTCCCATGGACCAAGGCCCCTACCACCTCGGGGAGCCGTGGGACTCTCAAGAACCCGAAGCGGCAACCCTCTCGCTGACCTTCACGCCCCCCTTGACCACCCGTGGTGGCAGCGCTTGGTTCAGCGGCAGCGCCATCGGGGCGGAGTGGGTCGATCTTATAGCCGACGATCAACCACCCGTGCGCCTACCAGTGACTGCTGGTCGCTGGCAGGCCAATCTCAGTCTTGATCAAGGAGAGCATCAGGTAACCGTCATGGCGGTGGGGCCCGTATCCCCCCTAAAGGCTGAGCGCAGGTTTGTCGTCGATCGCGCCTTGCCTGCCGTGCTGCAGCTCAAAGTCAACCAGAAGCCTTATCCTAGCTGGTTGAGCGGCGACGGTGGGGGAGAGATCCAGGTCGCCCCTAAGCAGCCCGTGACATTGTTGCTGACCGCCACTCAGGTAGGCACGGTAAACTGGTTGAAGGTGGGAGAGCGTCAATGGGTTATGGGCAAGCTGAATCAGCTCGTGACCGCTACCATTCCTGCTGATGCGATGGTCGAAGGGGAGCATCCCCTAATCTGGCGCTGGGAGAGTCAAGGCAAGCAGGGCGAGGTGCCTTTAGGGAGCTTGATCGTTCGCAATCCCATCGTCAGGACCATCATCGACGCCATAACCGGTGAGCCCGTTGCCGGAATGACGATCATTCTGGAGCAGCTCACAGATGTTGGCTGGAAGCTTGCAGCCGCAACACCCTTGATTACCGATGCCCATGGTCAGATCAGTTTATGGCTGGCTGATCAGGAATTCTACCGCTTGCGCTTGACCAAGCCTGGCTATCAGGCCAAGGTCAGCCCTCTGGATCCTGCCGCGACCGCACAGGAGCGAGTCATCGCCATGATGCCCATACGTCCTGACGGCCCGATCAGCTTCAGCCCCGGGCGCGACGCGAAGGATGTCAAGCCAGCCGATCCCATCACCGTCGCCTTCGCCCGCGATCTGGCCCCTAAGAGCCTGAATACCGCTACCTTCTATATTCATGGGGTGCCTGCCAAAGAGGTCAGCTACGATCCGCTGACCCGTAAAGCAACCCTGAAGCCAAGCGTTAAGCTCAGCGAGGGCAGTCAGTACCTCGTCCATCTCTCTGGTACCATCCGCTACGCTGATGGTACCCCCCTAGGGCGCGACCTGTGGTGGCGGTTTTCCGTACCCGTTAGGGGCAGCGTCACTCCCTCGACCACTGAGGAAGAGCATAGCAGCGGAAGCTCGCTAACGCCTGCCGGGCAGGCCACCACCCTTGCCCCGCGTGATGGCGGTGCCAAGGCCACCATCCCCGCCGGGAGCGCGCCAGTGCAGACCCTCTATCGCCTGACGCGTCCATCAACGCTGCCTAAAGCACTCCCCAGCGGTTGGCGCGCCGTCACCGCCCCGCTCAGCTTCACCGCGACCAACTCCCCCTTGGATAAGCCTATCCATATGCTCCAGCAGGGTACAGAAATCGCCATCTTCTACACCGACCCACCCACTGATGATCAGGCTACCACCCTCTGGCGTTACGATACAGTTGCTCTGACTTGGGTGGAACATCCCTATGAACACGACCCCTACCTACGCACCGTCCGCTTCACCACCGATCGCCCGGGTACTTTTGTGTTCGCCAAACAGCAGTAGTGCAGTTAGTTAACAGGGGGTCAGACCCCGCTGTTGCCTGATTCCCAAGAAGGGTGAAGAGCCGCAGCGCTAGCGCGCTACTCCACGGGCGGGTAAACCGTCGCAGCATGGCTGCGAGGCTACACCCGCCCCTACAACCAAGCCAAGCCCTCTTTGCTCACGTTGTCGCACGGTACACAGCAGGGGTGTCTGTAGGGGCCGGTCTCAGACCTGCCCGAGGGTCGCCAGCAGGCGACCCCTACGTCGTCTCTTTCATAGCAGTGAAACGAGCGCAGCATGGCTGCGCGACTACGGGATTGTTCCCATCCCAGTTGTAGCCGCGCAGCCATGCTGCGCCATTCTCTCTTGTCCCCCCGGCCCGGGCGTCATCCATGGTAGCTCACTAGGGACTAGGGACTAGGGACGAGGGGCTAAGGGGGCTGTAGCCCCCTTTAATATCTCCGACACCGTCACAAACCGATACCCCTGCTTCGCAAGCTCTGGCAACGCTCGAGCGAGCGCCCGGTGCATGTTCTTCAGCGGGCTATTGTGCAACAGGATGATCTCGCCTGGCTGAGCACTGATCAGGTCGGCGTAGATTTGATCCTCAGTCTTCTCCAGGACGAAGTCATAGGTGTTCATCGACCAGAGGATCTGGGTCAGGCCGAGACCCTCGACGACTTTGGCCACTTCATCGCTCATCACTCCGCCGGGCGGGCGCCAGTATGGCCGATAGTCGGGTACCGACTTGCGTAACAGCTCCGCCGTGCTCTGCAACTCTTCTTTCACCTGCTCAGCCGTCAGTGTGGTCAAGTTGGGGTGGTTATAGGTATGATTAGCGAACTCGTGCTTGGCATCGATCAGCTCCTGTAGGATGCTCTCATTGCCGGGGAGGCTGCGTCCGGTGACGAACCACGTAGCCTTGGCGCTGTTGGCTTGCAGGATCTCCAGGATCTCTAAGCTTGCTGGCTTTAGGCCGTCATCGAAGGTTAGCGCGATCAGCTTGTCCTCGGTCTCGCCGCGATAAATCGGCCCCGGATCTGGCTTCGGGATCGCTGGCGATCCAGGTGAAAACAGGACAGAGCCGCTCGCCTGTGCGGCATGGGAAAGGACCAGAGACAGGATCACCTGTAGCACGACTGCCGCCATGATCCACCACTGTGCCCTTACCCGCAGGACGTTCCTAGATGCCATGCTCAAGCGTGCGCGCCAGCTGATGCCGAGAGTCTCCCCTGCCAATGTGCTACTCACGGTACGACTCCTGCCAGAGACGGACATAGCGCAGTGCCCACTGCCGTTGGTCTTCTTCGCGCTCTGGTGGTAACTCCTTGACTGGCTTCGCCGGGGATCCCAGCGCCATGGTGTGGGCGGGGACGGATTTCCGCTCAGGCAAGACTGAACCGGCACCCAAGATTGCTGCCTGCCCCACGGTGGCATCGTCTAGGACTACTGCCCCCATACCGATCAGGGCGTTATCCTCGATCTTGCACGCGTGCAGGATGGCTCTGTGCCCCACGGTCACGTTCTTGCCGAGGACGGTCGGCTTGCCTTCTGAGACGTGCACCATGCAGCCGTCCTGGATATTGCTGTTCTCGCCGATGATGATCGGAGCCATATCACCGCGCAGGACCGCTCCATACCAAACACTGGTGCCTTTCTCGAGCGTTACATCGCCGATCAGAACGGCGGTCTCAGCCACAAAGGCCTCGGGATGTACCTTCGGGGTCTTGCCATTGAGCGTCTTAATCATGGGTATGTCTGCCTCCTATTGTGTTGCTTCGGATGAGCTGGAGACGGTGCTGGGAGAGTGTCCACGCTGATGCTGATTACCCCATTATATACCACGGCTTGTATCAATCTCCTGCCTTAGCATCTCCGGAACTCGCGCTTTTACAGTCGTGGTTACGTAGACACGTCGTTCCTCCGCCCACTCTGGCCCCTGGGCCCTGACCATCGGGCTCACGCCCAATAGGGGCGCGTCGTGCTTCCTTGAAAGATTGGTTAGCGTGGTGTACAATGGAAAACCATTGGACTCATAGAGGAGTCATAAGTCATGAGTCATAAGTCATAAGGGAGCGGATCCGAGATCCCGTTGCTGGCTCATGCGGCAATTCAGATGGGGCGCATTGTCCCAATCTCGTCAAGCCAACCTAAGTTTAGTAGAATGAGCCTTTCTTCCCGCCTCATATCAGATGACTCATGACTCATGACTTATGACTTTGCCGACGAAGGAGGCACATATGGAACTCTGGATCTACGAACAACAGACCGAGCATACCCGCTGGGGCGCTCGGGTGAAGGAGACACTACATAAAGAGAAGACCAACTATCAGGACCTGCTCGTGGTCGATACCTACGATTATGGCCGGATGTTAGTGCTTGACGGCGTCGTGCAACTGACCGAACGCGATGAGTTCGTCTATCACGAGATGATCGCCCATGTCGCCCTCTTTACACACCCGAATCCGAAGAAGGTGCTGGTGATCGGCGGTGGTGATGGCGGGATGATCCGCGAGGTGGTCAAGCACCCTTCCGTGGAGAAGGCGGTCCTGGCTGAGATCGATGACCGCGTGATCGCAGCTTCCAAGACATACGTCCCGACGGTCGGCTCGGCGCTCGACCATCCCAAGGTGGATATCCAGGTCGGGGATGGAATCAAGTATGTCAACGACCACAAGAACGAGTTTGATGTCATCCTGATCGACTCCAGCGACCCCATTGGCCCCGGCGAAGGGCTCTTCCTGCGTGATTTCTACCAGAGCGTGCATGAATGCCTGAAGGAAGACGGTCTCTTCGTTGCTCAGAGCGAGTCCCCTTGGTTCCATGGCGATCTTATCGCCCGCGTTAATAAAGATGTCCGCAGCCTTTTCCCCATCACCAAACTCTACTACGCCATCATCCCGACCTACCCCAGCGGTTCCATGTGCTTCACCCTGGGCTCCAAGAAGCATGATCCCCTGCAGCAGAAGCTGCGCCCGGTCAGTTTTCCCACCCGTTACTACAACCATGAGGTCCATCGTGCAGCGTTTGCGTTGCCGGGGTTCATTGGGGAATTGACGAGGTGACTCCCTTTGAAGCACCCATTAGGGTCACCTGCGGCGACCCTAACCCTTAGCCGTTGGCTCTCAACTCTTGAACCCTAATTCTTAACTCCTAATTCTTAATTCTCAATTCTCCTATGGGAGGCATTGCAGTATGAGCCTTTTCGAAAACACCGCCAACTATTTCTTCAGCAGTGATAACTATGACGCCGCCGACTGGGTGATCTACGGGATGCCCATGGACTACACCACCAGCTTCCGCCCGGGAACACGTTCTGGCCCGCGCCGCATCCGCGAGGTTACACCGTTCGGATTGGAGCCCTACAGCCCCTATTTGGACCGTACGTTGACCGATTACCAATACTACGATATCGGCGATATAGCCATGTCCATCGGCAATGTCCCCGCATCCTTGGATAATATCTACAATTCTGTCAAGGGGCTGCTCGCCGACGGCAAGCGCCCCATGGGCCTGGGCGGCGAGCATCTCGTCTCCTATCCCGTGATCAAGGCCATGGCGGAAAAGTATCCCGATCTGGTTGTGTTGCACTTCGATGCCCACACCGACCTGCGCCTAGAGTTCTTCAATTCCCCCTATTCCCATGCCACGGTTCTCCGCCTCGCCACTGAGTACATTAAGCCCAAGAACCTCTACCAGTTTGGCATCCGCTCCGGTGATCGCTCAGAGTTTGTCTGGGCCCGTGAGAACATCAATATCTTTCCGGACCAGCTCCTTGAGCCCTTAGCTCAGGTCATCCCACAGATCCTGGACAAACCGGTCTACATCACCCTTGATATTGATATCGTTGACCCCGCTTTTGCTCCCGGCACTGGGACCCCCGAGCCCGGCGGCTGCACATCACGCGAGATCCTCAAGGCCATCGAGATGATGAGCGCCCTGCGCGTGGTGGGTATGGATGTGGTTGAGGTCGCTCCGGTCTACGACCAGACCGATCGTACGTCCATTCTCGCTGCGAAAATCATCCGCGAAGCGATCTTGGGCTTCACCCGGGCGTAGCCCGTGCCCCCCTCGCCCCATCATCATCTACGCAACGCCCTCGCATCGCGGGGCGTTGCTGATTCCGCTACCATACGAGGGACGAGGAGGACCGTCGAAAAAGGCTAGGAACACTCTGAATGGCTGTAGAGGACCGCCAGAAGTTGCGGGCGTAGCATGGCTGCGCCCCTACATGTTGGGGTTGCCTCGTAGCTCGTAGGGGCGTAGCCATGCTACGCCCAGGTTCTTCGACAGCCTCACTAGGGCGAGAAGGGCGAGGGACTCTCCAGATTCCCCCCTGCCCAAACTCTGGATGGCGTGCTACAATCAGTGTACCAACCTGTACACCAACCGCATCCGAAAGTGGCTGCGGTTTTCGCCACATCTACATGGTTCACTATCCCGTCACTAGGTGGCTCCCGACGTGCTCCAACGTCCCTACTAGGGACTAGGGACTAGGGACTAGGGACTCGAAAGGGGTGACGTATCTGCCTCACAGCAAACCCACTGTACTGCCTGCTGGCGAGCGGGGGTACGCCACCGCGGCTACGAGTCTCCCCCTAGACGTACAACAGCTCCGCGACCTCGCCGAGAACACGGTCGACCTACCCACCCGGTGCCACTACGTGTTGCGCTATCTCAGCCAGCAACAGGAGAAGTTGGTTTTCGGCCTCTCGCCCCAAGCGCTCGCAGCTATTGGTCGTTACCCATGGTCAGGCGACCTTAGTGAACTAGAGCGCGCTTTGGCCGGTGCCGTCCAGCGCTGCAAGGGCAGAGTCGTTCTGCCCGCGCACCTAGCACTGGAGCAGCCCGCGGCCCGCAGCCCGCAGCCCACAGAGGGGGACGGGGGTACGGGAGGAGACCATAAGAACACAAGCCCACATGTCCACGTGTGGGAACCGTTGCTGAAAGCCGAACCCACACCCACGCATGCCCCAATCCTACCTTTCGTTGACCTCGGATTGCTGTCAGGTCGTCATGGCGATGAGGCTACTGAAGACGCCAAGGTCGATGCCACAGATGGCCCTCGTGCCCCCGCTTCTCATATTCTCGGGCGTCGCCGGGTCGCATCACCTACAGTTCGGAGGGTAACCCCCTCGAATGCTTTTATTGACCGTAGCGAGAGTGTAGCCACCGAGGCTTCGGGCGCTGCACAATCCACCTTTGATGGTCCGCCCGCACATCCGCAGCCCCCATTCAGTATCCGTCCTCTACGCGAGGCTTTGGATGAGATGGAGAGTCAACTGATCGCCCAGGCTCTGCGAGCCAGCAATCACGATCTTAGTAAGGCAGCCGAGCTTCTCCACATCCCTCGCCAGACCCTACATTACCGAATGAAAGCGTTGGGGATAACTGAGGGCCCCTCGCCCCTCGCTCCTCGCCCCTCGTAAATTGGGGACGAGAGCGGCAGGCCGTGTCCATGCGCGCATTTCTCTGCTCCATCAATCCGTCATAGTCAAGTACTCCCTTGGAATGCATATGCTTCAATAGACTCCTGGCAGCGGGTCCTCATCCCCACGAGGGGCGAGGGCCGAGGGGCGAGGGACTATTCGGCCGATCGGCCGAAATGGAGGGGACAGCATTGCGTGATTATCACCAGATCCCGATCTGGCAAAACGTCACCGATGAGCAGTGGAACGATTGGCACTGGCAACTTTCCCACCGGATTGATAACCTTGACGAACTGAAACAGGTTTTGGAGCTGACCCCGGACGAGGAGCAGGGCGTTTGCGATTGCCTGCAATCGCTACGCATGGCCATCACCCCCTACTTCGCCACGTTGATTGATGCGAAGGATCCATCATGTCCCTTGCGCAAACAGGCTGTCCCTGTGGCCCAGGAACTGACCAGGCAGTCGTTTGAGCTCCGCGATCCACTTCATGAAGAGGTTGATGCGCCGGTCAAGGGTCTGACCCATCGCTATCCCGATCGTGTTCTGTTTCTTGTCACCGACCAGTGTGCGATGTACTGCCGTCACTGCACCCGCCGCCGCTTCACCGGCACCCTCGATCATGCGCTGCCAAAGGAACAGGTGGACCGCGCCATCGACTATATCCGCCACACACCCGAAGTCCGGGATGTGCTGATCTCCGGCGGAGATCCACTACTGCTCAGCGACGACCGCCTGGAGTATGTTCTGCAGCAGGTCCGCGCCATTGAGCATGTCGAGGTCATCCGGATCGGGACCCGTGTCCCCGCCGTCTTACCGCAGCGGATCACCCCTGAGCTCTGTGCCATGCTCGGCCGCTACCATCCCTTATGGATCAATACACAGTTCAACCACCCGGACGAGATCACGCCTCAGTCACAGGCAGCCTGCGAACGGCTAGCCAATGTGGGCATCCCTCTGGGCAACCAGTCAGTACTTCTGAAGGGGGTCAACGACTGCCCCCATATTTTCAAGGCTCTGGTCCAGCGCTTGGTCAAGATGCGCGTGCGTCCGTACTACATCTACCAGTGTGATATCGCCCAGGGGATTGACCACTTCCGCACCGCCGTGGCCAAAGGGATCGAGATCATCGAGTTTCTGCGTGGACACACATCCGGCTTCGCTGTGCCCACCTTCGTGGTCGACGCACCGGGGGGCGGGGGCAAGATCCCGCTAGGTCCCCAATACCTGGTCTCTCAGTCCGATCGCAAGGTGATACTGCGCAATTTCGAGGGCCTTCTCAGCACCTACATTGAACCTGAGAACAAACTCAGCCGCTGCCAGAACTGTGGTCTCTGTGATAATCAGCCGGGTACCATCGGCGTCGCCCGCCTGATGGAGAGCGACGAGATCCGCCTCGAACCCGCCGACTTTGCCCGGCCGAAACGGCGCAAAAGCGCCGAGCCCCCCGCCTCTCACCCCTAACGGGGTGCGGAGAGCCCCCAGCCCCTCGTCCCTCGCCCCTCGTGGGCACGGATGCACGAGGCAAATACCGTGCCGCCAGACCCTCGCGTGCGCAAACCGTATCACTATATCCGCTGCCCATCGTGTAGGGGCGCCGCTCTGCTGCGCCCGTGGAGGAGCGCCATAGCGCTCCGGCTCTCGCAACTCGCTCAACTCCGTTCGACACTCACACGGGTTATCCCCCAATCACCTTGTCACCCCCACTTCTCACGAGGGGCAAGGGACTAGGGGCGAGGGACTCATATAGGAGCATTTGCATGCCCTCTCAATCGCCTCTCGAACGCTGCCTTAGCCAGTTCCGCTGGCTGCGTTGGCTGGCGCTCGCTCAGATCTCCCTGCTTACCCTGCTGGGTCAATACCCCCCGCCAGTTAGAACCAGGCTAATACTGGTTCTCCTGCTAGTCGGCGTCAACGTCCTATGGTCGCATCTGCTCTTTGGTAAGGTCGGCCACCAACACGTCTTCTTGACCGGTCCCATCGAGGGCTTGGCGGTGCTCTACGCCATCTATCTCACCGGTGGGATCCATAGCGAGTTTTACCTCGCTCTCTTTATCGGCCTTCCTGTGGCAGCACGAGGCCTAGCTCCCCATGGGGCGCTAAAGCTTCTAGCGGTGGTAGGGCCCCTGTATGCACTGGTTGCATCCCTCGGAGACCTCATTCCAGCGATGACTGACAACCTTGTCCTGACCTTTCGCCTCGGTATCCTGCTCGTCGCGGGCCTATACATGGATGCTCTGGTTGCGAAAGGAGCCGCCGCCCGCCACGAGGTCCAGGATCTACTTGCCGAGGTGAGCGAAGCCCACCAGCAGCTCCAAGGCAGCGCCACCCAGCTGGAGCAGAGCAACCAGCAGCTCGATCGCAAGGTCCAGGAGCTCGTGCTCTTGCAGGAGACCAGTCTTACCCTGTCTTCCAGCCTCGAACTCAACAAGATCATCCGCCTCTTGGTGGACTCCGCCCGTCGCATCACCGAGTTTGAGAACTGTTACCTCTCCATCTGCGATCCGCAGCGCAAGTACCGCACCGTTGTTTTCGCCGAAGGGATCGTGAACAGCCAACTGGGTGATCGGGTTCCCCTTGACCAGGGTTTGGTTGGGTGGGCTGCCGTTCACCGTCAAGGGGTGATCGTTCCCGATCGCCGTCTAGATCCGCGCGTGCATCCGTCCTACCATGACTCGCCGATCAACTCGCTCATGGTTGTGCCGCTGGTAGCCAATGACCAGACGGTCGGAGTGCTCACCCTCGGCAGCGTTTACTATGCTCACTTCAGCGAGGACCATCTACGCCTCTTCCAGATCCTCGGCGTTCAGGCAGGGCTGGCGATCGAAAACGCACGCCTGTATGAGCAGACCCGCCATTCAGCCATCACCGATGGCCTGACCGGTCTCTACAACTATCGCTACTTCCGCTCCCGGTTTGCGGAGGAGATGCGTCGTGCCGATCGAAACCGAGGCCATGTTGGTCTGCTGATGATCGATATCGACAGCTTCAAACGCATCAATGACACCCATGGTCATCCCCAAGGCGACAGCGTTCTGCGTGAGCTTGCTCAGATCTTGAGGAGCTCGCTTCGTGCCGTGGATATCGTCTGCCGCACCGGTGGGGAGGAGTTTAGCATCATTCTTCCCGACACGGCTCGCTCTGGCGCTGAGCACGTGGCCAGGTTATTGGTGGAAAAAGTGGCCAGCCACGTCTTCCAAGGGGAACTCGGCACCGGTGGGGAGCGCGTCACCATCAGCGCTGGGCTCTCTGTCTACCCCGATGAAAGCGAAGAGGACCTGATCCACCTCGCTGACAACCGCATGTACCGCGCCAAGAGCGCCGGGGGCAATCGTCTCAATACCTAACGAGTCCCTCGCCCCTCGCGAGCTACCGCGATAACCCGTATCCAGTCTCTGTGTGCTGCCCTGACAGGCAGAGCATGTTGGTTCCCCAAGACGCTTCGGCGTCGCCACGATGGATGAAACGTTCCCATCCACGGGTGGTTGACCCCACTGCGGGCTGTGGGCTGCGGGCATTTTCATGTTA
>CAYOCI010000001.1:0-88562 GCA_964402415.1 uncultured Clostridia bacterium | reverse complement strand
TCGGCATCGCCACGATGGACGAAATCGCCCGTCAACTTGCCCTACTAGGGACTAGGGACTCATTTCATGTTATCTATGAGGTCAATGGTTCCAACCATTCGACCTCGTTTTCCTTTTCTGTCGCAAAATATTCATCTTCTCTGGCCCGGCAAATCCTTGACATCACTGGTGGTGGTCCGCATACTGTAAAACGAACTGATCCCCTTTGGGATGGAATCCCAAAGGGGGAGGAGCAAGTCTGTACACTCGCTCTGACTTCCATCGCATACACCAACCGTCACCGGTCCACACTAAGGTAGCCAAGGGGGTCGACACTTAATGGTGCAACAACAAGCCATACGCAAAGACATGTCCGAAGCAGATGTCGCTTACTTATTGCTGCGCAACGCTTCCATGGCCATGGCGGCCAAGGATCTTATCAATCGCATCATCGAGATCAAAGGCCTAAACCCCGAGAAGCGGGGACAGATCATGTCCAGGATCTATACTGCAATCAATCTCGATCATCGTTTCATCTATATGGGCAAAGGCATCTGGGGACTGAAAGAATGGTCACCCAAGGTTGCCGCTGCCGCCATGCCTGATATCCTGCCTGGCGAGAAGAGCTACCAGCCCAAGCCTGACGACTACCTCTGGGACGAAGAAGAGGATGATGAAGTCGAAGAAGACGAAGACGGACTGCTCGTCCCCGTCGGAGAAGACGAGGAAGAAGAAGCTCCCCACGCCGAGGAGGAAGACCCCGTCTGCTAACTGCGCTAGCAGACGAGTCCCTAGTCCCTGGTCCCTAGTAGGGGAGCTGATGCGCGACCTATCGCGATGTGTCGGAATCGCTGTCGGCGAGCATGGCTATGGCCTAGACCCATCGTAACCCGTAGGGGCGCAGTCGTACTGCGCCCGCCGCAACCCCGTATTTTCGTTCCCCGGTCCCTGCACATCGCAATCTCTTTCACAGTCGGCAAACACGCACCGCGTCCGTTTGTCGGCTGCTTCACTATCCACACCACGGGCAACTCCACTGTGGTCTGTGGACTCTCCACTCACTTGTGGACTCGTGGACTCGTGTTCTTGTGGACTCCCCGTATGCGCGACTTGGTCCTACTCAAAATAGGACCTATATCCTCCTTGACAGCCCATGCCTGTCTCGATAGAATAGTTAGGGCACTATCAAAGCCGAAGTCCTAGCCCCTCGCAAGGGGTCTAGGGCTTTTGTTTTTTGTTTTCGTTTTCCGGTTCACAGCGAATACTAACCAAACGGTAGACTCCGGAAAATCACGAAGCCGACCTCGTGCGCCCGCCTCATCTTGCATGGTGGCATGGTGCCCTGGTGGCTTGGTGACGCAATAATCTAGGCCTGTGGGCTATTTACATGGAGGAACAGCATGACCAAGTACATCTTCATCACCGGTGGCGTCGTCTCATCCTTGGGTAAAGGGATCACCGCCGCGTCTCTCGGCCGCCTGCTCAAGAGCCGCGGAGTCAAGGTCACCATCCAGAAGTTTGATCCTTATATCAATATCGACCCCGGTACCATGAGCCCCCATCAGCATGGCGAGGTCTTCGTCACCGAAGACGGAGCCGAGACCGATCTCGACCTTGGTCACTACGAACGCTTCCTCGACATCAACCTCAGCAAGGCCAATAACGTCACCGCCGGCAAGATCTACTGGTCTGTCATCAGCAAAGAGCGCAAGGGCGATTACCTTGGTGGCACCGTCCAGGTCATCCCCCATATTACAAATGAGATCAAAGAACGCATCCGCCGCGCCGCCAAAGACTCGCACGCCGACGTGGTCATCACCGAGATCGGTGGTACCGTTGGTGATATCGAGAGCCTGCCCTTCCTCGAAGCCATTCGTCAGATGCGCAGCGATGAAGGTCGCGACGACGTCATGTATATCCACGTCACCCTCTTGCCCTATCTCGGCAAGGCCGGTGAACAAAAGACCAAACCAACTCAACATAGCGTCAAGGAACTGCGTAGCATCGGTATTCAGCCCGATGTGATCGTCTGCCGCTCTGAAAAGCCCGTCCCGAGAGATATCCGTGACAAGATCGCCCTCTTTTGCGATATCGACAAAGATGCCGTTATCGCCAACGAAGACGCCGACAGCATCTACGAAGTCCCCTTGATGCTCGAACGCCAGGGCCTGGACGATATTGTCTGCCAGCGCCTCGGCTTGGTCTGCGGCCCCACTAACATGGCCGAATGGACCGCCATGGTAGAGAAGATCAAGAAGCCTGCCAACGGCAGCGTCACCATCGGCCTCGTGGGCAAGTACGTCTCGCTCCGTGATGCCTACATGTCCGTGGCCGAATCCCTCTACCACGCCGGGATCGCCAATGATCTGCGCGTTGATATCAAGTGGATCTATGCCGAGGAGCTCGAGCAGGGCAATATCGCTGAACAGCTCAGTGACCTCGATGGCATCCTCGTTCCCGGCGGCTTCGGCTATCGGGCCGTGGAAGGGAAGATCCTCGCCATCCAGTACGCCCGCGAGAACAAGATCCCCTACCTTGGTCTCTGCCTCGGCATGCAGACCGCCGTTGTCGAATATGCCCGTAACGTCCTCGGCTGGAAGGGAGCGAACAGCACCGAGTTTGATCCTTCGAGCGAGCATCCCGTCATCGACCTGCTCCCTGAGCAGAAAGAGGTCGAGGAGATGGGCGGCACCATGCGCCTCGGCACCTACCCCTGCAAGCTCGCCGAAGGAACCAAGGCGCACGCCGCTTACCAGGACGAGGTTATCTACGAACGCCACCGCCACCGCTATGAGTTCAACAACCAGTTCCGCGACGCCCTCGTCGAAGGCGGCCTGGTCATCGCGGGCACCTCTCCTGACGAGCGCCTGGTAGAAGTGGTGGAGCTCAAGGATCACCCCTTCTTCATCGGCGTTCAATACCACCCTGAGTTCAAGGGCCGCCCCAACCGCCCGCACCCGCTGTTTAGGGAGTTCGTCAAAGCAGCGGCAAGGGGGAAGAAGTAGCTAACGCAGCGATATCCTGCTAAGCGACGAATAACATCCTTACGCTCATGGCTTTGGGATAGGGAGCGAATCAGATCATCAATGATGCGGCAGAGCCGCATATAGTTAAGGATGCAGATCGCCGCCAGAGGCGTGCGACTGCTTGGAGGTGGACCACCTTGCTGGCGTGGAGCGATGACTATCTTACCGGAATCGAGCTGATCGACGAGCAGCACAAGACCTGGATCGATATTGTCAATCGTCTGGAGGCTCTGCTCAAGAACCCCTTCGTTGACGACAAATATGATCGTATCGTCGCGGTGCTCAATGAGTTAACTGACTATACTGATATGCACTTTGCGACCGAGGAGCAGCTGATGGAACGGATCGGCTACCGCCGTATCCTCTCGCACAAGGTTGTCCACAACGATTTTGTCGCCAAGATCCGGGACGTCGACCTCGCCAAAGTAGACAGTGACCAGAATGCCTATCTGCTCGACCTAACCAATTACATTCTTACGTGGATCTCATCGCATATCCTCAAGACAGACAAACGCATCCTAGCGGAGTCGGCGTCTGGCGCTTCGCAGGGGTCAAACTCAATCACATAGAGCCTTGATGGTACCACAGCCCTTTCTCCGACCCACCATAGCCGCGATATCACACTCAGGAGATTGCATAGCGGCACCATGCGCCTCGTAGCTACCCCGCAAGTTCATCGCCGGGACCAGGATCTAAGCCTACCAAGACATAGCAGCTCAGGAGACGGCATTATGCCGTCTCCTTTTATCACAGTGCACAAAGAGAAGGGAGATTCCTTTGTACATTCAACATAGAAAGTATTCATTTTCGGTCCAATTTGAGGTAAAGTAAGAAACTACACACAAATGGTGTTAAGTTGGCCGCCATAGGTGTGGAGGTAGGCACTCAAGACCAGATGGAGGGATAACTATGAAGAAAAAATGGCTCATCACACTATTGCTTTGCTCGATGATTACCCTAATGTTTGCCGGAATGGCAAGTGCCGCTACCAATGATGGTAAGAGCCCTGCGACGGCAATAGTGATCTCTGAGGCTGATAGAAAATACGAATGGACTCTCACCCACAGACTTTGGTCTGATGACGGCCTTCCCTTAGGAGAGTTTGAGGATAAGTTCTATCAACTGACGCCGGCAAGACAGCTGTCTTCACGATTAAGGGAGTGCCGGCACAATATGACTGCTATTTTGAGTTCTACATCATGGATGCCAACCAGCAGTTGGTTGCTCACGATGTGCAAGGGCGTGAAGAGAACGAATCTCTTGGTTACATAATGGAGGCTGAGCTGAAAGCTGGCCAGACCTACTATCTCAAGCTGTCTTCGATGGAGAGCGGCAAGGGCTACCTGATAGTCACTGGCGGTGCTCTGCAGGCTGGGGATACTGCTGTGGTCCCGCCTACCACCCAGCCCACTACTCCCCCTGTCACCACGCCAGCTCCTGCGCCGATCCTCTCCACTACCGTCGGAGTCGCCGGGTATACTCTTGATGACAAGACCATGGAGATGCCTGCTTGCTACTATAAAGGCAGCGATACCATGATGCCGGTACGCATGCTGCAGGAGTTTGGTGTCAGCTTTACCTGGGACGATGCGACTCAGACAGCCACGATGACCCTCGGCGATACCAGTGTTAAGCTGACCATCGGTTCGACCGATGCCTATATCAATGGCGTCAAGACCCTCATCTTCGGTGCCAGTGGTGCCTTGGTCGCCCCCGAGTCCGCATCTGGCAGAACCATGATCCCCTTGCGCTTCGTCAGCCAGAAGCTCGGCTTTAAGGTGCAGTGGGATCCGTCCAATCTGATTACCATCAGCAAGTAATAACTAGTGCTTATCGGAGCTGCCAGCTGCTCCACACCCCAAGGGAGCCTTGGCCGTTGGGTACCACGAATGCCGTACCCGTGTGTTCTGGTCGTCTTATCCATCTCTTGTTTATAATGCAAAGTCCAGCCGTATGGCTGGACTTTGTTGCGCCTGGCGTAAACAGTCAACTCAGCTCAGCATCTTTCATGGAATGTTCATCTCTCTACACAGGGAAGAGCATGGCTTAGGATGAATTTACTAGCAACATGCTGGACTGGAGGATGATGACGTGCGACGTTTCGTATCCTTTTGCCTTATCTTATTGCTTACTGCATCCACTTCGTCGATCATATCTGCTGCCCCTACTACACCATCCTCTGCCATCAGCTCCCTTACCGCCTCCCCATACGCCGTGCATGCGGGCCATCCGCTCACCGTCACCGCTGAGCTATCGCTGCCCGACGTTCCCGAGACCGTTACTGTCCACTACCTCGAATCCGGCCAGAACCCCCAGCGGATCAGCATCGACCTCCACCGCGACTCGGCCACCGGCCGCTACCAAGGCGTCTACACATCCCCAGAGATCATCGACCGCTCTATGGGCTTCATCGCCACCGAGATCGGCTATACCCTCATCAATCACCAGGGCGAGCGCGAACTCCGCATCCCCGTCACCAGCGGCGGCGGCTCCTTCTTTCTCATGCGGCCCAAAGTCAGCCTCGCTTCTTATGCCATGCCTGCCACAGGTCTGATCGGGGAAGAACTCCCGCTCAGCCTGACCTTCCAGGAACCTCTGACCTTCTCCGGCGAGACTCGTATCGTCTTCCAAGCGACGAACTCTGCCGAACCAGTCACCTTTGTCACTGAACCACTGGCCGGAGATGGTGCCAAATGGACCACCACGGCAAGGCTTCCCGCACGTGCGGGCACCTACGACGCACGCTATTTGCGCATCGGTGGCGAGCAGCTGCCCATCTTTGCCTTCAAGACCGCCGCCATCGAGGTGACCCCCGCGTCCGTTCCCACACCCCATCTGGCTTCCTTGAACATCACCACCTCACCCGCGTCATCATCCCGCATCGCCATAGCCGTCGATCACCCAGATAGCATTCACAGCGCAAAGCTCTCCCTGATCGGGCCATACCGCGACCAGCTATGGGCTCAGTTGAGCCGCCAGGAAGACGGTACCTATACCCTCGATACATCCACCCTCGATCTGCGTTATACCGGCAATTACTATCTGAATGAACTGCAGATCGCGACCAAAGCAGGAGAGATCATCACCGTCATCCAGGCCGAGCTCTACCGCAAAGGAGCAACGAGTTTCTTCCATTACCGTGAGCCCGCATCCATCGCCCCACATATCCCGACCAGTGCCGGCCCATCCCTCACTGACCTTGCCGTCAGCCGCGCGCAGCCCGGCACCTATCAGATCACTGCGACAGCAGTCGACCTCGCCCCCGATCAGCCAGTGATCCTCACCTTCGCCGGCCTGCGTTACAGTCAATCCGTGCTCTGTGAGCATGATCCTGAAGCCGACACCTGGCAGGGCACGCTCGCCCTGCCTGACTGGGCACGAAGCGGTAGCTACCAGCTTAGCCGCGCCGCGCTGCGCGACGGTACCGCACTCGCCATCACCCACCCCGCATCCTTTACCCATAGCGCCACAAGCCCTGACCTGACCGCCCCCGAGCTGCGCTCAGCCCGGGCCACGTTCAAAGAGGGGGTCGCCACTGTCGACCTGACCTTCACCGAAGAACGCTCCGGGATCAAGATGGTGCGGATCTTCTACCTCAATACCACGACTGGCCAAGAGCTAGCCCTCTATGCCCGCGCGACCGGCCATAACCAATGGCAGGCCAGCTTCACCCTCGGCAGCTCCGACCTGGGCGAGTGGGCGCTGACCGCCATTCACCTCGAAGACCGCGCCGGGAATACCCGCATGCTCGGCAGCGCCAATGCCGACCCCGACTTCTGCCCCAACGCCCACTTCTATGTCGACAAGTACTCCCTCGACCGCATCAAGCCCTACGTCATCAGCGCTAAGGTGGTGACCAAAGAGGGCAATCGTCATCTGATCGTGGCGATCAGGGAAACTGGCACCGGCATCGACCTAGAGAACATCAACATCAGTCTGAGCGGCGTGACCCTCACCACGCTCTACGATCGCGCCACAGGCGAGATCATCAGCGCACCGCTCGACGTCCAGCTAGGCGGCCACAGTGCCATCATCCAGGTGGCCGACAGGGCGGGCAATCTCCTTACAGCCGAGGAATACGTCGGCGTCTATTAGGTGCAAGCAACAGGCCCCAATGCGTGATTGAACCGCATTGGGGCCTGTTTTCCATGTACGGTACCATTCACCACTTTGGGAAAGAAACGGTCCTCTTGGCACAACATTACATAATAAGATTTATGTATCCCGACAGGAAACGACACCGCCGCAGCGAATTACATAACCCATCAGCAATGACGAGTTATGTTTACCGCTTGCCGCTGTGCATACATAATGCTGAATTGGAGAGCCGCATGCTCCACGCCCCTCGCGACCAGTGACCAGGGAGACTATCGAAGAACCGCAGGCGTAGCATGGCTCCGCTGGTACGACAGACTCAGTACCCCATATGTAGCATGCACAGCCATGCTGCGCCCCGGTAAGACTCCTCGTGATCCCAACCCGAAAGGGCCTTTTCGTCATCCCTCACGAGGGTCGAGGGGCGGGGGTCTCTTCTCCGTTCCACTCCGCTTCAGCTACTGCGCCCTACATAGGCGATTAGCATAGGGTTACCGATTGCACCTTATTTGGTGACGTTTCCGTGAGAAGCCCAAACCTACCTCGAAAGGAGTGACAGGGCTCTTATCCCACGGGCTAAGAACCCGGAGATCCAGAACACGTCGCACTACTCATCTCACACATAGGAGGGTATCCATTTGAAGCACATGAAGAAGCTGTTCGCGCTCATCTGCACCATGGCCATGGTCATGAGCCTCTTTGCTGGCGTCGTTGTCGCTGACAACGAACTTGAAGCCACTGTCAATCTCTCCGCCACGACCCTGATCGTCGGTGAGGACTACTACCATATCACCGGTAGCATCATCGTCGATGGTGCCAGACCAGCAGGCGAGATCATCGACTACACCCTCACCGTCGAAGGCGACAAGACCATCACTGGTCAGACCGCCTCTGGCAATATCGATCTCCTGATCGCCGCTGCCGATATCAAGGCCAACACCGAGTACACCCTCAGCTTCACCGAGAACAATGTAAACTACACCATCCCCGATCAGAAGATCGTCACCCGCTACAACCTGGTGCTCGATCAGAACCTCAGCAACCTGGCTTACGGTCAGACCAACTTGGTCGTCTCCGGTAAGCTGGTCGACTCGAAGAACAACCCCGTCGTCGGCGCCACCGTCGGCTTCACCGGCGCCAACCACGCTACCCCTGTTACCACCGCAAGCAATGGTTCCTTTGCCGTGCTGCTCACCAGCATCACTGCTGCTGGCGAAGACGCTCTCCAAGCCATGGTTACCCTAAAGGACGAAGTGACCGCCGTCGAGTACAAGAGCTTCGATGTCGCCGCCAAGGCCTTCAGCACCCTGACTGTGACCCCTGCCACCACCGTTCACACTGCGGTCCCCACCAACCTCGTCTTCACCGCAAAGGCTAAGGACGTGGCTGGCGAAGAGCAGGCTGTTACCGACGCCACCTACACCATCACCGGCGTCAGCATCTACGCTGACAGCGTCACCGCTGGTGCCCTCGCTTCTACTGGCAGCGAGAAAGACAGCACCGAGCAGTACTACACCAAGCTCGTGCTGACCAAGAACACCAGCGTCAAGTTCGCCAGCGCCGGTGTAGCCACCATCACCGCCACCAACGGGCAGTACGCTGGCACCACCACGATCGAAGTCAGCGCTCCCAGCAAGGTTAATGTGATCGGCCTCGCCACCGAGCTGACCACCATCGGTTCCCAGAACCTCACCGCCACTCTCTACAATATCGATGGCACCAAGCCCGCTGCAGTCGAAGTCACCGCCAAGGGTCCCGGCTTTGACGCTCTGGCTGCCAATGCCGTCACCTATACCGATGGTGCCCTGACCGTCGCTGTGACCCCGAACCAAGCCGGTACCATCGAGCTCGTGATCACCACTAAGGACGCCAACGGCGCCACCATCGACAGCGTCAGCCGCACCGTTGCCGTGAAGGGCTACGCCGTCACCGTTAGCACCGCTCAAGTTCTGGTCGGTAGTGAGAACGACATCACCGTTATCGTCAGCGATGTCAACGGCAACCCCGTCAATAACGCTGTCGTCACCCTCGGTGGCATCGTCCTCGATGGTCGCTACACCACCATCACCAACGGTGTTTACACCTTCGCCAAGGCCAAGTGGAACGCTGTCGGCGCTCAGACACTCCTCGTTGAGGTCTACACCGACTCCACCACCAAGACCACCAAGGCCCAGTTCGCAAAGGCCGTCACCGTCCTCGGGGAAGAGGTCTACACCGTCACCGTCGACAAGAGTGCCGTCATGGCTGGCAAGGCGAGCGAGCTGGTCATAAATGTCACCGATGCCGAAGGTAAGCTGGTCAATGGCACCGTCGATATCACTGTCGATGACACCAACACTGTGTCCGCCACTCGTCAGACCGATGGCTCCTACAAGGCCACTGTCACCGCTGTCAAGTCCATCGAAGTCCTGGCTCATACCAGCGCCAAGACCAAGATCGGTAAAGCCGCTGTGGAAGTCAAGGCTCCTGTCGTGACCGCCAATGTCTCCGCCCTCACCGATGGCTTCACCACCAATGTCAGCCTGACGATCACCGATCCTTTCACCGGTGAAGCTCTGGCAGCTACTCTGAAGCCGATCGTTGAGAACGCCACTGTCGTTTACACCGATGGCAGCGGCAACACCTACAGCCGCTTCGGCGTCAAGGCGACCGAGTTTTCCTTCACCACCCTCGCTACCGATACCCGCACCACCGCTCAGAAGGATGCTGGCAAGGCTTCGGCTGTGAAGTTCAATGTCATTCTGAACCAAGAGATCCCCGTTGAGTTCACCCTACCGGTAAAGGCCGCTGCCGTCACCGTCACCCCTGACACCCTCTTCATCGACACCAGCAACAGCATCACTGTCACCGCTCTCGATGCCAATGGTGCTCCCCTGGTCGACAAGGTCGTCAAATACGGTGAGACCGTTCTCGGCAACACCAATGACGAAGGCAAGCTCAGCTACGCCTTCCGCCCTCTAACCGCCGGTACTGTCAGCTTCACCGTCGCCCGTGCCGATGCCGGTGTTTACACCGCCAAGGCCACCGTCGGTGCTGACACTGAGGCTCCGGTCATCACCCTCGATCCCATCGCCCCAGTCGTCAATACCGCCACCATCAAAGTATCTGGCAAGGTCGCTGACAACCTCAAGGTCGGTCGCGTCTACGTCAACGACTCCGAAGTCCTCGTTATCCCTGGCCAAGAGACCACCTTTAGCGCCAAGGTGACCCTGGATGCCGGTAAGAACGTCATCACCGTCTTCGCCTTCGATGCTTCCGGCAATGCCGCCAAGGTTGAGCAGGAAGTCACCTACCAACTGCCCACCGTCATCAAGCTGACCGTTGGCAGCACCATGGCCAACGTCAACGGCGCCACCGCTGCCCTCGACGTCGCTCCATACGTCAAGGCTGGCCGCACCATGGTCCCCTTCCGCTTCCTCAGCGAGCAGCTCGGTGCCTACGTTGAGTGGAATGAAGCCGCTCAGAGCGTCACCTACCTGCTCGGCGAAGATACCATCGTCTTGACCATCGGCTCCACCGTTGCCATGGTCAACGATGTCGCTAAGACCCTTGATGTTGCACCTGAGGTGACCAGTGGCCGCACCATGGTCCCTCTCCGCTTCGTGCTCGAGAACTTCGGTGCTTATGTGGAGTGGAACGAAGCTGCTCAGAGCGTTACCGTCATTAAGTAAGACTACGAAACAAGAAGAGCGATCCCTTCGGGGGTCGCTCTTCTTACCGTTTCGCAGGAGCTTCATGCCCCTCGGCCCCGCCCCTCGTGGGGGACGAATGGGGCCATCGCTGACCCGCCCGAGGAACGGTGGGCGTTTCGTGCTATGGTCCCCAGCATCCCCTTCTTGACTCCAACTCGACGGGGCTAGGGCGAGGGCCGAGGTACCAACTGTAACGCACCGAGGCTTGCCTGATTGCGTTACAGTTTTGTTACACTCACATATCCCAACAGGATTCTTCCAGCCCCCATGCGAATACCAATTACTACACATGACACCACTTTCCGCCGTGTTATGCAACCATTACACACATTACACCTATTTTACAGTTCCACCAACCTCATTGACCCATTGGAAACTCCCACCTATAATGACAATCGTGAAGACTCGTATGCTCGTATCGCCATTTCCTCATCTCTGTGTCCGTTTCCGTCCTGCCAACTCGCCCGCAACTCCCTACCCATCCGTCTTCAAGCTCTCGAGGGGCGAGGGACTCAAGAATGGCTTCTCCGTCCTCTCATGGACGATGAGCATAGGGCAGTTTACACGTTCCACAGCCCAACCACCTACATAGAAAGGAGGGGTCCCGGTCCAACCGATGGGGCTACCCACCCAGGAGAAACCATGAAAATTAGTATTACAGGAGGGAAAACCTTGAAGAACGCAAGGAAATTCTTTGCTCTGCTCTGCACCATGGCGATGGTCATGAGCCTGTTCAGCGGCATTGTGCTCGCAGCAGACGTGGCAAGCATCGCCTACAAGACTGGTGCTAGCACTGTGACTGGCCTGGCTAGCACGATGGTTGTCCAGATGCAGTTTGACGCTGCCACGAAAGTGATCGCGGTGGACCTCGGTGCTACCGGTCACTCCTTTGGCACATTGCCTGCTACAGTTGGTACCAACTGGGCAAAGGACGCCACTAATTCCACAGCCACCAAGGCTGTTTATACCCATGCGACCGGTCTGTTAACCGACACCATTGAGCTGCCTATCGTTAATGGTGCTGCTACTAGCAATTACGGCGGTACGACCGTTAAGGGTAGTGCTACCGACTTCGCTAGCCTAGGTAGTGCTGTGGCGCTCTTGGGCGGAACTAACATGGTCGTCACCGCAGCACCTGCTCTGCCGGTCTTCACCATGGAAGCTAACGCCGATGATCTGAAGCTCGTCTCCGGCAAAGCCGCTAATATCCGCGTCACCATGCGGGATGCCCTTGGTGCTATCGCACCTTCTAGCAGCGTCTGGAAATACGAGATCAAGGATCCTTCGCTTGTTGCTCCCAATGATGTTGTGGCTCAAGGTCAGCTCACTGGCGGTCTGCTCAACATTCCCGTCACCCTGAACCTTCCTGAAGCAAATGGCATCTACACCAAGGTCCAAGGAAACTACAACTTGGTGATCACCAAGGTTGACAGCTCCGCAACAGTGAACCTGTATCCTACATCGTCAAATGCTGTCGTTGTTCAGCACGATCTGCAGGTCAACGATCTGGGCGGTCTGAATAAGGGCGAAGTAGCTGTTGTTAGCGGTAAGCTCGTCAACGGGCTTGGCTATCCTGTCAAGTCAGCTTGGGTTGAGCTCTACTCTGGCGCCACTCTTCTTGCCTCTACCCGTGTCTCCGACTACGACGGTTCTTTCGCCATGCACTACGCCTTCAGCAGCGCTGGTCGCTACTTGCTGAAAGTCGGTATTACTGGTCAAGCAGCCGTTCAGTACAAGGACCTTGATGTCCGCTTCGGCGACGCACTCGCTCTGAGCCTCATCAAGTCCCCTGAGCACACGCAAGACCCGTACCAGAAGATCAAGTACAGCATCGCTCTGGATAAGGCACCTGTTTCGCCTGACTTGTTGACACTGTTCAGTGGCACTACTCAGGTTGCTGGTACTGTGAGCCTCGTCGCTGCTGAGTCCAGTAGCACCAAGAATGTCTACGAATTCACTCCTACAACTGCTCTCGGGGTCGGCGAGTACACTCTGACCGCGAAGCATACGCTCCTTGGTGGCACCACTTACGCCTATGTCAAAGAGGTCAAGTTCGTAGTCTCGACGGCCAAGTCGGGCCTCTCCCTGAACCCCGGCGCCGGTGCCAACCTTGACGGGAGCGACCTCTACCCGCAAGCTGCCCTCACCAGACTAGACATCCGGGTCTATGATAAGAACGGTTCTGCGACCGTTGTTCCCACTGCCACATCCAGCACTCCCGATGCGCTGAAGAAGGTCACCTACACAGTCACTGGTCCCTTTGCCGGTGGCGAGATCAACTACGACAGTGAAGTGGACGGCCAGCAAGCAGGTTTCCACAATGTCGAGCTGGAGCAGGCTGGCGAGATCGCCGTAACTGCCAAGGTCACCTATGGTAGCGGTACCCAAGAGACCTTCACCAAGAAGCTAACCGTTAATGGTTGGGTCGTCACGACCGAGAAGAGCCTCGGTGCGATCGGTGATGGCGACGTCACCTTGACCGCTAAGGTCACCACCACCAGCGGTACCCCGGTTGCTAACGCTATCGTCACCTGGACTTCCCCCAGCCCGAGTTTCCGCGTTAAAAACGCTGACGCTGTCTCCGGCTACAACGGTGCGTCTGTCAGCACCAACCGCAACGGCGCCACCACCAACATTGTTGATGGCACCTATAGCCGTACTGTGCGCCTGGTTGAGGCTAGCGACAACGTAACGATCCTCGTTACGACCCAAGGCGGCGCCACCAGGGCCGTCTTCAAGGGCTCGATCGATGGCAACCCTGTCTACACTGTCACCACCGATAAGACTTCTCTCGTAGCTGGCGTTGCCCAGGACATCAATGTCAAGGTTACCGACGCCGATGGTAAGACTGTGAAGCCCGAAGCGATCAGCATCAAGTCCTCTCTCGCTATCGGTAAATTTGCCGACCAGTCGATTACCGACGGTCAATGGGTCGACACCAACGCTGATGGCGTGAACGACTCCTTCCGCTTCACCATTACCCCGCTCAAGCCCGAGACCTTCTCCATCAAGGTCAGCACCCATGCTGGCCGTAACTTCGGTAAGACCGATGTCACCGTCGCTAAGCCGACCGTCACCGTTACCCCTGACGACGGTATGGTTACCGCTTCGGTTAAGGAAGCGTTCTCCGTGGCGCTTAACGACAATGTCACCAACGGCGGCTGGGTACGCCTCTCCGTCATCGGTGGCTCCGCTAAGGTCTATCTGCCCAGCAACGCCATGGCAGTCAAAGAGATTACCCCTGGCGATCCTTATGCATTCACGACCCGTAGCGCCACTCATAACTTTGAGATCCTCGCAGTCGACGATGAGAACAACAAAATCGAGAACCCCGAGATCAAGATCGAGGTCGCCTATGGCAGCAACGCCGGTGGCTCCCTCATCTACACCGAGGTCGCTCGCCTCGCCATCACCCCGGCTGTGATCGAAGTCAACAAAGAAGAGATCACTGGCGGTATGGCTACCCCAGTCATTGTCACCGTCAAGGACGTTCACGGCAATGTCCTCGCCAACAAGACCGTTCAGGCCGCTGGCGTCGCCGCCACTTCCGGTGTCACCGATAATGACGGTAAGACCACCATCGTTCTGAACGCAGTCTCCACTGGTAATGTTAAGTTCACCGTCAACGGTCTACAGGGTGCCGAGAAGACCATCAAGGCCAACGCTGACGAGACCAAGCCCGAGATCGATGTGACCGCTCCTGAGCGTACAACCGCCAACAGCGTGATCGTGAAGGGTAAAGTCACCGACAACGTCAAGGTTACCGAGATCTATGTCAACGGTGCCAAGGTCCTCTTCGTTCCCGGTGCCGAGGCTACCATCAACGCCAAGGTCGCGCTTGAGATCGGTGTGAACAACATCGAGATCTACGCCTTTGACGCCGCTGGTAACGCTAACACCAAGACCATCACCGTCGTCCGCGCTATGCCCACCGTGGTGAAGCTCGCTCTCGGTGCCGCCGACGCCACCATCGACGGCGCACCCGCCGCAGTAGCAGCTCCTTACCTCAAGGGCAACAGCACCATGGTCCCCTTCCGCTTCATCGGCGAGGCTCTCGGCGCTTACGTTGAGTACGCTGACGTCGCTGGCACTCAGACCGTGACCTTCTCTCTCGACGGTATCAACGTGGTTCTGACCATCGGTTCTACCACCGCTATGGTTAACGGCGAAGCCGTAGCCATGCCTGTGGCGCCTGAGATCAACAACAGCCGTACCATGGTTCCCCTCCGCTTCATCAGCGAGGCCTTGGGCGCTTACGTTGAGTACAATCCCGCCAACGGTGGCATCACCGTTACCCGCTAAGCAATTAGCACTAAGAGAGGCGACCGCAAGGTCGCCTCTCTTTCTCTTGGTATGGTACGAGCGCGGTCTGACGATCAAAGACCGATGACCGTCCACACATCACCTTTCCCCCACATTCCACGAAAAAGTATCAAAATGTTTCTAAATGAAGGAGGAATTCCCTCACACCCTGCGAATATATGTAGTGGTCTACTTACCAGAAACCACTACATATAGCAACTGCAGGGAGCTGAGAGCGTGGATAGACCGATCACGATCCTCATCGTCGACGATCAACCAGGAGTAAGAAGACTACTACAGGAAGTCCTGCGTGCTTCAGGCTACGAGGTGCATACCGCCAGTAGCGGTATCGAAGCCCTCGGCGTACTGCCTCATGTAGCTCCTGACCTCATCCTCCTCGACATGAAGATGCCAGGAATGGATGGTCTGGAGACGCTTCGCAATATTCGCCAGCGGGACAAGACCGTCCGTGTGATCATCATGACCGCCTACGGCGAGCTGGAGATCCTGAACCAAGCTCACCAGCTGGGCATCATAGGGAACTTCATCAAGCCATTCGATATCGATGAGCTGAAGAGCCTTATCTCGAACCTCTCGCCTGCACAACCTGCCTGATGCCAAGGCAGGTTTTCGTTTTGCCGGATAGAAGGACATAATAGGGGAGAGATCGAAAGGGATACTGCGAAGAATAGGAGTCATAAGTCATAAGTCATAAGTCATGAATCATGAACAACGAAGTCAGTTTACGTGGCTGCTTAGGCGGCATCCCCACTTGGTCCGCATTGGCATGCCGAAGGTGCAAAGAGAACCGCCTAAACACCGCCAATTTCGCGGCGTCCACTTATGACTCATGACTTATGACTTATGACTCCTCCAACTAAAGGAGGTTCTCCATGCGTTTCTTCCTCGATACCGCCAACCTCGACGAGATCCGCGAGGCAGCCAGCGTCGGCATCATCTCTGGCGTTACCACCAACCCATCCCTGGTCGCTAAAGAAGGTCACAAAGACTTCTTTGGCACCATCCAGACCATCGCATCCATGATTGACGGTCCGGTTAGCGCGGAGGTGATCAGCCTCAACTGGGCTGATATGGTCCAGGAAGCAGATAACCTGGCATCGCTCGCCCATAATGTCGTGATCAAGATTCCCATGACCAAGGACGGGCTAAAGGCCGTTCACCTTCTCAGCGAGAAGGGGATCAAAACGAACGTGACCCTAGTGTTTAGCGCCACCCAGGCCTTGCTAGCTGCCCGTGCTGGTGCTACCTACGTCAGCCCCTTCGTCGGACGTATCGACGACATCTCCATGGACGGGATTCAGCTGATCCGCGATGTCGCTGAGATCTTCGACATTCACGGGATCGACACCCAGATTATCGCCGCCAGTGTCCGCCATCCTATCCACGTGATCGAATCCGCCAAGGCCGGTGCCCATATCGCCACGGTGCCGTGGAAGATCATGGAGCAGATGATGAAGCACCCGTTGACCGACGCGGGGATTGAGAAATTCCTGGCGGACTGGAAAGCGGTCGCGAAGTAGCAAATCAGCAAAGGAGTCATAAGTCATAAGTCATAAGTCCGTAGACATCATAAGCCGAAGGGTACATACCGATGCCGCGCAGTTGACCCATAGCACAGATACGCCGTGCTTCACACCTGTGCGAACAGACGCGTAAACCCCCTAATGACTTATGACTCATGACTTATGACTCAGGCGAGTGGCTCCGTAAGGAGTGAACGAGCCCATGGAACGTGAACTCGCCTTAGAATTTGTCCGCGTAACTGAAGCTGCGGCGATGGCCTCTGGCCGCTTGATGGGTCGCGGCGACAAGAATGGCGCCGACGGCTTAGCCGTTGACGCCATGCGTGCGGTCTTTGACTCGATCCAGATCGACGGGACCATCGTCATCGGCGAAGGGGAGATGGATGAGGCCCCGATGCTCTATATCGGTGAGCGCGTTGGTCTAAAGAACGGCCCTGTAGTCGATATTGCGGTCGACCCGCTCGAGGGCACCAACTTGGTCGCCAAGGGTCTGCCTGGCGCCATCTCCACCCTAGCCGTGGCTCCCCAAGGCTGCATGTTACACGCTCCGGACATGTACATGGAGAAGATCGCTGTCGGCCCCCGGGCGGCAGGAAAGATCGATATCAATGCCTCGGTGCGTGAGAACCTGGAAGCAGTGGCCCAAGCGCTGCATAAGTCGATCAGCGATGTCACCTTGATCATCCTTGATCGGGAGCGCCATCAGGGGATCATCCGTGAAGCCCGCCAGGCGGGGGCCCGTATCAAGCTGATCACCGACGGTGACGTGGCCGCCGCTGTGGCTACTGCCATCGGCGATACCGGCGTCGACATTATGCTGGGTACCGGCGGCGCGCCGGAAGGTGTCTTGGCCGCCGCTGCTCTCAAGTGCCTTGGTGGCGAGATGCAAGGGCGCCTGGTCCCGCAGAATGAACAGGAGGCTAAACGCGCTCTTGCCATGGGCCTGAAGACTGTCGACCAAGTCCTTACCATGGCCGACCTCGTCCGCGGCGATGATGTCATGTTTGCCGCCACCGGCATCACCGATGGCGACCTGCTCAAGGGCGTCCGTTACTTCGGCCACAGCGCTCGTACCCACTCCCTGGTCATGCGCGCCAAGACCGGCACTATCCGCTTCATCGAAGCGATCCATCAACTGGATAGAAAACCCGCGTTTAGGCAGGAGTGGATGCCGAGCCTTTAGGGTCGCAGCGCGACCCTAAAGGCTAGTCTAGAGTCCCTAGTCCACGGCTTCGCCGCGCCCTCGGCCCCCGCCCCTCGTGGGTACGTTTATGAGTGCAAGAAAGAAAATCGGGGTGCGGTCGTACGACCGCACCCCAGCTATTTCAGCGAAACCATCAGGGCAGTGATTAGGCGAATCACATCATCGCATTGCATGCAAAGCTGGTCAACTATATCGTCTTCAAGATAACCAAGATCTTTGCTAAGCAGAAGAAAGTAGTCCAACTCGACTGCAGAACCTCTCGCAATGGACAGGAAATGCTTAAACTCGTTGGTGCTAGATCGCGAATGCCCCTCAACAATGTTGGCCGGGATCGAGGATGCAGCCCGCCTGATCTGGCTAACCAAACCGTACTGCTCATCCTTTGGATACGATAGTGAGACTCGATACATATCGATTGTTAACCTATGCGCCTTCTGCCAAGCCAGAAGTTCTGCATATCTTCTTTTCATACCACACCTCCATGGGATATAATAACATGTATCATAGAGACGTGTTAGGTAGACCGAGTCGCTTCTTGGGACGCGTAAACCCACGAGGGGCGAGGGCCGAGGGGCGAGGGACTCTTTTTCACTTGCATTGGCAATGCAATAAGTGCTATAATGTCAGATGTCTATTACAGGCTTTATGAACTCGGAAAGAGGTGAGATAGATGAAAGAAAAGATTCATCCCAGGACGCAGGAGTGCCAAGTGATCTGCGCATGTGGGGAAACTTGGAAGACCCTTTCCACGAAGAAGGAACTTCGTGTTGAGCTTTGCTCCAAGTGCCATCCTTTCTTCACCGGCAAGCAGAAGCTGATCGATACCGGCGGACGCGTTGAGCGCTTCATGAAGAAATACGGCCTCAAGAGCGAAAAGATCTAGCAGTCCTCATCAAGCAGAGCGTATCGCTCTGCTTGTTTTTCGTGTACTGAACTGGCGCCATGAAGCAATCCGTCATCGCCGTCAGCCCACCTATTGAAGGGCTACAGCATGGAGCCTCCGTACCCCGCTTCCATCGCACTCTCACGAGGGGCGAGGGGCGAGGGGCGATGGACTCCCCAGAAAGGGGGCTTCCTTTTGTCTAAACCAACCTATGGTGGGCAGGCTGTGATTGAAGGGGTGATGATGAAAGGCCCCCGGCGCATGGCCATCGCCTGCCGTAAGCCAGATGGCGAGATTACCATCGACCAGCATGAGACGATCCCGCTGCGCGAGCGCTACCCCATCGTGGGCTGGCCGCTGATCCGTGGAGTGGTCTCCTTCTTCGAGTCGCTGATCCTCGGCATGCAGACCCTCACCTTCTCCGCGAACATCTTCGCTGGCGAAGATGAACAGCTCACCGACATGCAGATGATCCTTCTCATGGCGACGTCGCTAGCCATGGGGATCGGCCTCTTCTTCCTAGCCCCCACCGTCCTGATGCGCTGGGTGCGCACGCAGGCTATGAGCAGCTTGGGGCGCAACCTGGTCGAAGGCTTCATCCGTATTCTCTTCTTCCTCGCCTACGTAACGGCGATCTCCTTGATGAAAGATGTCCGCCGGGTCTTCGAATACCACGGCGCTGAGCATAAGACCATCCACTGCTACGAAGCTGGTCGCGAGCTGACCGTCGCCAATGTCAAGGGCTACACGACGCTCCATCCCCGCTGCGGGACCAACTTCCTACTGATCGTCATGATCGTTGGCAGCGTCTTCTTCTCCTTCTTTGGCTGGCCATCGATATGGATGAGGCTGGTTTATCGTCTGACCTTGTTGCCGGTCGTAGCTGGTTTCTCATATGAAGTGCTGCGCATCCTCGGCAGCGGCAAACTGCCCTGGCTCAATGCCCTTACCGTCCCTGGGCTCTACCTGCAGAAGCTGACGACCCGCGAACCCGATGATCAGCAGATCGAGGTCGCGATAGCAGCGCTGTGCGCAGCGATCGGGAAGGAAGGAAAATAGTCGTAGGGGTCGATAGCGGTCAACCCGCGGGCCGGCAGACCATCGCAGCATGGCTGCGAGGCTACACCGGTCCCTACGGACGCCCCTGCTGTTCCTCACGAGGCAACGGAGCATCACGAGACCCTGTTGCAGGCGCTCGCGCAGCTCGCACCCCGGCTTTCCGTCCCTTTGGTGCCGCGCCAGCGGCACGATTACTCCTGGCTCCTATCTCTTAACTCTAAATTCTTAATTGTTAACTCTTAATTCTTAACTCCCGAATTGCCGGAGGTGTTCCCATGTTTGACAAACTCCAAGCCATCGAGGATCGTTACGAGGAGCTTGCCAAGCTGCTTAGCGATCCCGAGATCATCAGCAAGACCAATGAATATCGACAATACGCCAAGGAAAGCTCCGCGATCGAAGACACAGTAACCGCTTACCGTGAGTATAAGCAGGTAGTCGAGCAACTGAAGAGCAGCGAAGCTACGCTTTCATCTCCCGATGCCGACGACCCTGAGTTCAAAGAGATGCTTGAACTTGAGGCCGCCGAACTAAGAGAGAAGCAGACGAAGATGGAGGAAGAGCTTAAGCTGCTCCTGATCCCGAAGGATCCCAATGACGACAAGAACGTCATCGTCGAGATTCGTGGCGGGGCAGGTGGCGGCGAAGCTGCCCTCTTTGCTGGCGACCTGTACCGTATGTACAACCGCTACGCCGAGCGTCAAGGCTGGCGCACCGAGCTGATGGATATCAATGAAACCGAGCTGGGTGGGCTCAAAGAGGTCATCTTCCTGATCGAAGGCCACGGTGCCTACAGCCGCCTTAAATATGAGAGCGGCGTTCATCGCGTCCAGCGGGTCCCCGCCACCGAGGCCAGCGGCCGCATCCACACATCCACTGCCACCGTGGCCGTGCTCCCTGAAGCTGAGGAAGTGGATATCGCCATCAACCAAGCTGACCTGCGCATCGACACCTTCTGCTCCAGCGGTGCTGGCGGTCAGGGGGTCAACACCACCTATTCCGCCGTCCGCATCACCCATATTCCTACGGGTACCGTTGTTACCTGCCAAGACGAACGTTCGCAGATCAAGAACCGCGACAAGGCCATGCGCGTGCTCCGTTCTCGTCTGCTCGAAGTCGAGCAGGAGAAGAGCGCAGCGGCTTACGCCCAGACCCGCAAAAGCCAGGTGGGCACCGGTGACCGTAGCGAGCGCATTCGCACCTACAACTTCCCTCAAGGACGCGTGACCGATCATCGTATCGGCCTGACCATTCATCAGCTAACCTATTTCCTCGATGGTGATCTTAACGAGATGATCGATGCCATCACCAACCAGGATCAGCTGGCCAAGCTGGAGACGGTGGAATGAAAACGCGAAAAGGAGAGCCCCTCGCCCCTCGCCCCTCGCCCCTCGTGGGTGACGGCGAATATGGAGACGCGGGGGAGTCCACAGTCCACAGTCCACAGTTCTGTAGGGGCGCCGCCATGCAGCGCCCGGGTATCCCGTCATCCCAGCTCCCACCTACCCCCGAACGAGGGGCGAGGGGCGAGGGGCGAGGGGCCGCTGGTGATTTCCCCAGCGTCGCCTTACTTCTTCGCTGGGGGAAACACCAGCTTAACACTGCCGGGGTACCACACCCCAACCTTGACGCTGAGATGCTCTTGCGCCGGGCCCTGGGGATCTCCAGGGCTACTTTTTTTGCTCATCAACAAGATACAGTAGCGCAGGATGCGATAAATCGGTATCATGAATATATAGATAAGCGTGTCCATAATCTTCCTGCACAGTATATCATCGGCAAACAGGAGTTTATGGGTCTGGACTTCGACGTTACTCCTGCTGTGCTTATCCCGCGACCAGAGACGGAAGGGTTGGTCGAGTTGGTGATCTCGCGTATGAGCGAGATCACCAACCCGACGCCCCTCGCCCCTCGCCCCTCGCCCCTCGTGGGCAGAGAGCGTATGCCATCAGCGCCCCCAGATACCCAACCACCATGTAAGGACGAGGGTTGTCGGGGGGACGCGGGCGCGGCAGAGCAGCGCCCCTACAGGCACCTAGGTTGCCCTGCGTCATCCGGTCCCGTCTCATCTGTCCCCTCACGAGGGGCGAGGGGCGAGGGGCGAGGGGCTATTCCGGTATCGCTTGCCGATATCGGAACGGGTTCTGGCGCAATTGCCTTAAGCCTCGCCCATTACCTGCCCGACAGTCACATCTTCGCGGTCGATATCTCGCCCGAGGCCCTCGCCGTTGCTCAGGGAAATGCTGCCCACCTCGGCGTCGCTGATCGAGTGACCTTTCTCTTGGGTGACCTGCTGGCGCCGCTGAGAGATGCCAGATTACCGGGAGTGCTACACGCCATTGTCAGCAACCCACCCTACATCCCCCGCGCCGTTATCCCTACCCTTGACGCCCACGTTCAGGCGGAACCTCATCTCGCCCTGGATGGCGGTCTGGATGGGCTCGACTTCTACCGCCGTCTAGCTGCTGGGTCCGGAGATTATCTCCTCCCCGGCGGACTGCTCGCCGTTGAGGTCGGGCATCACCAAGCGGAACAGGTGGCAGCGCTGTTTGCCGCCAGCGGCTATGAGGACGTTGAGATCCATAAGGATCTGGCCGGAATCGGGCGGGTGGTGATTGCGTCGAAGCCCTCGGCTTCGACGAGCCATCAGGCATCAGGTATCAGTCACCAGTTGGGATAAAGTCCCGGTGAAGTTGTATGACCCTAGCCCCCTCACAGCCGTCCTCCGTAGCGAATATCAGTAACCAGAAGACCACATGATCTTCACGATAGCGTCCCGACCACGGTTCTCTCGAACCCAAAACGCGGTCTGATGGCTGTTGGCTGATGGCTCTCTCCATTCGGAGATGCCGCCTGCGGTCATCCACGAAAGGAGACCTCCTAGTGGGCAAGTACGCTTTTACCAACGCCCGGGTGATCAGCCCCCTGCAGACCTTCCCCAGTGCCACGGTGCTTATTGACAAAGGCCGGGTGGTGGAGGTGATCCAGGGAAGTGCGCCCCACAGTGGCGATTGGGAGACCATTGATCTCAGCGGTCACTGGCTGGTCCCCGGCTTCCTTGATCTCCATGTCCATGGCGGCGCCGGCGCAGATACCATGGACGGCACAGCTGATGCAATCGCGAAGCTAGCCGACGCGCATCTCAAAGGTGGTACCACCACCATTCTGCCCACCACCGTCACCCACGGGCATGAGGAGACCTTGGCCGCTATCCACGCGGTCAAAGAGGTCATGTCCATGCCGGAGTATACTGGCCGCATCTTGGGTATCCACCTCGAAGGGCCATACATCTGCCCCCATCAAAAGGGCGCCCACCGTGCAGACCATATTCGCGCGCCGAAGGTCAGCGAGTGGATGGAACTGCTGGCCGATCCGACGGTGGTACGCTTGATCACCCTTGCTCCCGAGCTGGATGGTGCGGAGGAACTGGTCCGCCATGCCGTGCAGAAAGGCATCCGCGTCGCCATCGGACATAGCAACGCCACCTACGACCAAGTGGTGCAGGCCATGCATTGGGGTGCTACCCAGATCACCCATATCTACAACGCCATGCGGGGTCTTCATCATCGTGACCCCGGCGTCGTCGGTGCCGCGCTGACTCTTGATCAGTTGTGGGCACAATTAATCCCAGACGGGGTTCATGTGCACTCTGCCGCTATGAATGTGGTCGTGCGCTGCAAAGGATCGGAGAAGACCATCCTGGTCACCGATTCGCTCCGCGCCACTGGTCTCCCCACCGGCGTTTACGATCTGGGCGGGCTGGAAGTGATCGTCACTGACGATGCCGTGCGCCTACCCAGCGGCAATCTCGCCGGGAGTAAGCTGACCATGGCCAACGCCGTGCGCAACATGGTGCGGATGGTCGGGTCATCGCTGCAAGATGCGATACGCATGGCCACCCTCACCCCCGCCGAAGCCATGGGCATCGACCGCTACAAAGGCAGCATCCAAGCCGGTCGCGACGCGGACCTCGTCGTCCTCAACGACGCCCTGGATGTCAAGCAGGTATGGGTGAAGGGAGTTCGTGTTTCCTAAGGGGCTAGCCCCTTAGGAAAATTAAGAATTAAGAATTAAGAGTTAAGAATTATGAGTGAAGCGAGGAGAATGCAGAATTAAGAAAGGTATGGGGCGACGCATCCCCCATACGCCATTTCCAACTCAATTCTGCATTCTACATTCTTAGTTCTTAATTTGATAAAGGATGATCCACATGACCAAGCTATTTCATCTCGATCCGCTCCATATCGACCCCGCTGCCATCGAAACAGCCGCCGTCGCCCTCCGGGAGGGACAGACGGTGGCTTTTCCCACGGAGACCGTCTATGGCCTGGGCGGCAATGCGCTCGATCCGCAAGCGGTCAAGCGCATCTTCGCCGCCAAAGGGCGCCCCGCTGACAACCCCCTGATCGTTCATATTGCGTCGTTGGACAACCTACATAACATCGTGAACTCCGTTCCACCCATTGCCGAACAGCTCATGCGCCACTTCTGGCCGGGCCCTCTCACCTTGGTGCTGCCGCGGGCTGCATCTATCCCCAACGAGGTCACGGCCGGACTCGAGACCGTGGCCGTGCGCATGCCCGATCATCCGGTGGCACTCGCCCTGATAGCAGCATCCGGAGTGCCCGTGGCCGCGCCCAGCGCCAACCGCTCCGGGCGTCCCAGCCCCACCCGCGCCGAACACGTCGTCGAAGACCTCTGGGGCAAGGTCGAGGTAATCCTCGATGCGGGCCCCTGCTCGGTAGGTGTAGAATCGACGGTCCTAGACGTAACCTGCGATCCACCCATGATCCTTCGCCCCGGTGGCGTGACCAAGGAAACGATTGAGACCGCGCTCGGTGTGACAATAGCCGTGGACCCGGCGATTGTTACGCGCGAGCAGCGGCAGTCCTGTAGGGGCACCGCCATGCAGCGCCCGCCTGGTCGAGGCCCAGCCGAGGGTGGGACCGTTCCGCACCAGGCAGATCGCGACTTTGCCCCAAAGGGTATCGACGATGAAACTAAGAACCGCGGGCGCCGCATGGCAGCGCCCCTACAGCCCGAGAACGTTCCACGTTCTCCTGGCATGAAATACACCCACTACGCCCCGCAGGCGCCGATGACGCTGTACGTCGGACCCCGCGAGGCCGTGGTCCGGGCCATATCTGAAAGAGCCTCGGCTGAGCAAGATGCCGGACGCAGGGTCGGTGTCATGCTGACCTCATCCGTGGCTTTCATGCCAGGGGATACTGTCATTGTATTGACAGGGTCCACAGCCTACAGTCCACAGTCCACAGAGGAGGCCGAGCCCTGCGGCTCGTCGTGTTGGCTGCGCAGAAACCCGCACCTGGATTGGCTACAGGCCAACGACATTCATGACCCAGACGCCGCTTACTCGCCCGAAGACCTTCGGAACATCGCCAACGGCATCTACGACGCCTTGCGCCGCTTCGATGAAGAAGGCGTTGACCTAATCCTCGCCCAAGGGGTCCCCGAAGCGGGGCTAGGGCAAGCTATTATGAACCGCTTGTCCAAAGCCGCGGGGGGAAATGTCATCAAGGTCGATGGACCTTGATGACAGCCCGAAGGCCGAAGGCATCGGGCATCAGCAGGGGTGCCCATGCCTGACCCAACGATCTACTCTTGTCCTAGTATCAGAGCAGACTCCCGTTGCCCTCGACCTGATGGCCTTGGTCTGAATCTCCCTGATGCCTGATGGCTGATGCCCTCGGGCTAATCCGACTGAAAGGAGGACGCTGCTCTTGCTTATCCTATTTGTCTGTACCGGCAACACCTGCCGCAGTCCCATGGCTGAGGCCATCGCCCGTAAGGTGGCCAGCGAGATGGGGAGGACGGTTGAGTTTCTCTCCGCCGGGGTGGCGGCCCTTCCGGGGGACGGGGCCTCGGCCCATGCTCTTCAGGCGGCGAAGGAGTACGGAGCCGACCTCTCCGACCACCAGGCCCGTCCGCTTACCCGCGAGTTGGTTGAGCAGGCAGACCTCGTCCTCTGTATGACTAGCTCCCACCGCAACGCGGCGCTTCGTCTCGTCCCCGGGGCGGGTGACAAGGTGAAGCTGCTCAAAGCCGCCGCCGAACTCGACGGTCCGGTCGAGGTCTCGGACCCCTTCGGCCAGTCGGTGGAGGTCTATCGCTGCGTGGCGCAGGAGATGGAACAGGCGATACGCAAAATACTTTTGCGGAGCCCCTAGCCCCTCGCCCCTCGTGGGCGACCCATGGAAACGAGGACAACGGGTAACCCGGGCGCAGCATGGCGGCGCCCCTACGTGATATGGTTCATCCTCAGGTGTAGTAGTAGCGGCTGCGCTAGGGTCCCCCCATCGTCCCTCTGGGCCTCGATCACCCCATTCCCACTGGTGGCATGAGGCCTTGGTGGTCATATTAGCTGCAGGCAACCGCTCATCCTACGTCACAATTGTCTTTCGCGGCTTATCCAAGCCGCTGTCGGCACCGCACCTATCCAGTGCTAATTGCGACTACGGTGAGCGTGGGCATGTTGCTTCGCAGCCACGCCCGGCTTGGTGGCTGTTGACCCGCAGTCGGCCCAAGTGTCTCGTTACAATGTGTCGGATATGATCGGACAAGGTGACCAGGGCAGGAGATCGGGCGCCCTCTGAGAAAATAAAACACCATCGAATAGGCGAGAATGGTAGCAGAATGAACTGAGCCATCGGGCCGCAGGCATCAGCTATCAGGAGAGACGCCTGTCCGGTGGTCCCAAAGGAGCATGCCCATGAAGATAGCCATTGCCTCTGACCATGGAGGCTTCCAGCTTAAAGAGAATATCAAGGAATACTTAGTCGAGCTCGGGCACGAGGTCGATGACAAAGGTTGCCACACAACCGAGTCGGTGGACTATCCTGACTACGCTCTGTCAGTAGCCCAAGATGTTGCGCAAGCGAAAGCCGAGCGCGGGATCTTGATCTGCGGTACCGGGATCGGCATGAGTATCACCGCCAATAAGGTTCCCGGGGTCCGCGCCGCTCTCTGCCATGACACCTTCTCCGCCAAAGCCACCCGTGAGCACAATGATTCCAACGTCCTCTGCATGGGTGAACGAGTGATCGGCAACGGCCTAGCTCGCGATATCGTTGCTACTTGGCTAGCAGGTGCCTTCGCCGGCGGCCGTCACACTCGTCGCGTGGAGAAGATCAGTGCTGCCGAGCGGGGATGCTAGCGGCTCAGCTTACGCTGAGCCGAGCCCGAAGGCATCAGTCATCAGGCATCAGCAGATGCCGATGGGTGACATATGGCTCAGCACCCACGTGTGTCACGAGTATGCGTTTACCGATGTGTTCATATGCCTCGTTTTACCCCCTGATGGCTATTCTGATGCCTGATGCCTGATGGCTGATGGCTCCAAGGAGCGCTCTATATGTCTCTTTCTGAACTTGGTCAACAGGCCCATGCCGCGGTGAGCGAACTGCTTGAGGTAGCTAAGCTCCGCGCCGGGGATATCTTAGTCATTGGCTGCAGTACCAGTGAAGTGATGGGTCAGCGAATCGGCAGCGCGTCCAATGTTGAGGCTGCCCAGTCCCTGTACCAAGGGATCACCGAAGCCGCAGCGAGCCACGGCGTGGAAGTTGCTTTCCAGTGCTGTGAGCATCTGAACCGCGCCCTAGTGGTTGAGCGGCGCGTCCAAGAGCGGCATGATCTTGAAGAGGTCTCGGTTATCCCGGTGCTCCACGCCGGTGGAGCAATGGCGACCACCGCCTATGCCAACTACACCCAGCCCGTAGTGGTCGAGAGCCTAAACTCGCGCGCCAAGGCTGGTCTGGATATTGGTGACACCTTGATCGGGATGCATATCCATCCCGTGGTGGTGCCCGTTCGTCTCCAGAACAAGGTGATCGGCAATGGTCATGTTCATGCCGCCCGCAGCCGGCCAAAACTGATCGGCGGCGCCCGCGCCGTCTACAGCGCCGAGCAGGCGAAAGAGGCGAACCGGCCTTCAGGCCGATAGTCCCTAGTCCCTGGTTTAGTCCCTAGTGGGAACGATTGGATGAAAAGCGTCCAGCACCGAGGCAGTAGACCTGTGACGATCAACCGTTAGTTGACCGTGGACTGTGGGCTGTGGGCTGCGGGCACTTTCATATAGAAAAGAAAGAAACAGGAGGGTGTTACACAGTGAGTATTCTACGCGCCGTTGATCCTGAACTCATGAAGGCCATTGACCTCGAGCTAAACCGTCAACAGACCCATATCGAACTGATCGCCTCTGAGAACTTTGTCAGCCAGGCTGTGATGGAAGCCCAGGGCAGCATCATGACCAACAAGTATGCTGAAGGCTACCCCGGCAAGCGTTATTACGGTGGTTGCGAATACGTCGACATCGCCGAAAACCTCGCCCGTGATCGCGCCAAGCAGCTCTTCGGAGCTGACCATGCCAACGTCCAGCCCCACTCCGGCTCCCAAGCCAACATGGGTGTGTACCTCTCCGTGCTCAAGCCCGGCGACACCATCCTGGGTATGGATCTCTCCCATGGTGGTCACTTGACCCACGGCAGCCCGGTTAACTTCTCTGGTATCCTTTTCAATATCGTTGCTTACGGTGTGGGCAAAGAGACTGGCCTGATCGACTACGACGAGCTGCGCAAGATCGCCCACGAGTGCAAGCCGAAGATGATCGTCGCCGGTGCCAGCGCCTACTCGCGCACCATCGACTTCGCCGCTTTCCGCTCCATCGCCGATGAAGTGGGCGCTTACCTGATGGTCGATATGGCCCATATCGCTGGCCTGGTCGCCGCTGGTCTCCATCCCAATCCGGTTCCCTACGCTGACTTCGTCACCACCACCACCCACAAGACCCTGCGCGGACCCCGTGGCGGTATGATCCTCTGCAAGGCCGAGTACGCCAAGGCCATCGACAAGGTCATCTTCCCCGGCATCCAAGGCGGTCCTCTGATGCATGTCATCGCTGCCAAGGCTGTGGCCTTCCTGGAAGCCCTCTCTCCTGAGTTCAAGGCCTATCAGCAGCAGGTGATCGACAACGCCCATGCCCTGGCCGAAGCCCTGGTCGCCCGCGGCTTCAACCTCGTCTCCGGCGGCACCGACAACCATCTGATGCTGGTCGACCTGCGCAGCAAGGATATCACCGGTAAGGATGCTGAGAAGCTCCTCCACAGCATCAATATCACCTGCAACAAGAACACCGTTCCCTTCGAGACCACCAGCCCCTTCATCACCAGCGGTATCCGCCTCGGCACCCCCGCTGTTACCTCGCGCGGTATGAACGTCGAAGCCATGAGCGTGATCGCCGAGATCATCGATCTGGCCATCGCCAACCGCGGCGACGAAGTCATGCTGGCTAAGGCCAAGAAGATGTCCATCGACCTCTGCGCCCAGTTCCCACTGTACAAGTAGACGCTCCGCGTCTACTTGTAGCCCGAAGGCATCAGCCATCAGGCATCAGCGGAGAACGGACAGAGTACCCAAGGTCTGCTGAAGACATTGGGACAGCCAGAGCCGTTTTTCGGCTCTGGCTGTTTTTTGTACCTGCACTCGTTGTATAATAGCCCTTAGGACAACCTAATATCGTACATATCCAACCTCTGATGCCTGATGGCTGATGCCTTCGGGCTGATGAAAAATTCTGATGCCTGATGCCTGATGGCCGATGGCTATTCCAAGGAGGACTCCCATGCGCAACGTTCATGTCATTAACCATCCCATGATCCAGCACAAGCTGACCTTCATCCGTGATGTCAATACCGGCACCAAGGACTTCCGCGAGCTGGTCGAAGAAGTAGCTCTGCTCATGGCATATGAGGTTACCCGCGACTTCCCCCTGGAAGAGGTCACCATCCAGACCCCGGTCGGTCCGGCCAAGACTAAAGTGGTCGCGGGCCGTAAGGTCGGGCTGGTGCCGATCCTGCGTGCGGGCCTCGGAATGGTCAATGGCATCTTGAAGCTGGTTCCCGCTGCCAAGGTCGGGCATATCGGCCTCTACCGCGATCCCAACACGCTCAAGCCGGTTGAATACTACTGCAAGCTGCCCACCGACATCGCCGAACGTGAGCTGATCGTCATTGATCCCATGCTGGCGACCGGTGGTTCCGCCGAAGCAGCCATTGGCTTCCTGAAGGACCGTGGTGCGCGCAGCATCAAGCTCCTCTGCCTGATCGCCGCCCCCGAAGGGATCCAGTTCGTCCACGACCATCATCCCGATGTCGATATCTACGTCGCTGCTGTCGACGAGAAGCTCAATGAACACGGCTACATCGTGCCGGGTCTGGGAGATGCGGGAGATCGTCTATTCGGCACTAAGTAGTGCCGAATAGATGAGCCCGAAGGCATCAGGCATCAGGCATCAGCAGTGTGTAGGAAACAGGAGGGCGGGTCAATGGCGCGTTACGAAGACCTGACTGTTTGGCAGCGCTCACATGAGCTTGCATTGGAGGTCCACAAGCTCACAGCGTCTTTTCCGGCAAGTGAGCTGTATGGGCTAGTCTCTCAGCTGCGCAGAGCGGCCTACTCAGTACCAACCAATATCGTGGAAGGGCACGCTCGCAGATCGCGACGGGAGTTCGTCCAGTTCCTCAATATCGCGAAAGGCTCCATATCCGAGACCGATTATCTGTTGTACCTATCCAGAGATCTCGGCTATCTGTCCGACCAGGATGTAAGTCAATTGCGGGCCAAGTGTGATGAAATCCGCCGGATGATCTACGCCATGATGATGAAACTGGAGCCCAATGCTGTCATGGAAGATACTGCAGAATATGCGTTTGAAAATGAGGTGCTCGAGTAGTGAACAATCACCGACCCGCTTGGGACGATTACTTCATGGAGATTACCGAGGTGGTCGCCAAGCGCTCTACCTGTATACGCCGTCAGATCGGTGCCATTTTAGTCCGGGACGGGCGGATCCTCGCTACCGGCTATAACGGCGCTCCGAGTGGGCTCAAGCATTGTGCAGAGGTAGGCTGCCTGCGAAACGAGCGGAACATACCATCTGGCGAAAAACATGAACTGTGCCGAGCAGTACATGCCGAGCAGAACGCCATCATACAATGCGCCTTAGCTGGCATCCCAATCGCTGACTCAACGATCTACACAACCAACTTCCCCTGCGTTCTTTGTGCACGCATGCTGATTAACGCTCGAGTTAAGAGAATCGTTTTTCGCAACAGCTATCCAGATGAACTGTCCGCGAGAATGCTTGCCGAAGCGAAGATCGACCTTGTTCACTACAGTGATCCTGATGCCTGATGGCTGATGCCTTCGGGCATTCTCTTTTTTCCTCTCAGGAACAATCTTGTCTGACAGGTCGTCTATATGGCGACGGTCGATGCATAATCTACGGACAAACCGAGTTTGACAAAAACGATTATGTGAAGTACAATCCGTAGATGATGACGTGAACAGATAAGTTGGAAGAAAATTAGAACTTTTGTCCGGGCAGTCAGTGCTTTGTTACAGCCAACGTTCCAATCCACCTGATGGCTGATGCCTGATGACTTCGGGCTCTAGAGAGGATGTGTTCATCATGCAAACAGCTTTTGCAGCTTTCGTTATTGCGTTGGTCACGTCCCTGATCTGCACTCCTTATGCTGGCAAATTGGCCGTTCGTTTCGGCATCATGGATAAGCCCAATCCTCGCAAGGTCCACAAGGAGCCGACCCCGTACTTGGGCGGTCTTGCCATCTATGCGGCTTTCGTCGCTGCCATCTTGATCTTTCATCCCCTCGACCGGCAGATGATCGGGATGCTCATTGGTGGAACCTTCCTGATGATCATGGGTGCCCTTGATGACAAATTCGACCTACCAGCCAAAGTCAAGCTGGTCGGGCAGATTGCGGCAGCAGGAGTAGCAGTCGCCAGTGGCCTACGCATTGAGTGGTTCAGCAACCCATTTGGTGGTTATATTTTCCTTGGTGTTTTCAGCATTCCGCTGACCATGCTTTGGATCGTGGCTGTCACCAATGTCCTCAATTTCGTCGACGGTCTCGATGGCCTGGCAGCAGGCGTCTCCACCATCTCATCCGTCACCCTGCTTATCGTCGCTTGGCGATCCGGGCAGAGCGAGAGTATCCTGATCACGGCTGCCTTGGCAGGCGCCGCGCTGGGCTTCTTACGCTACAACTTCAACCCTGCCAGGATCTTCATGGGCGACTGCGGAGCCCTCTTCCTCGGCTATATCCTAGCCACAGTCGCCATCGATGGCCTGATGAAGAGCGCGACCACCATTGCCATCGCAGTTCCCGTGTTGGCTCTGGGCCTGCCGATCCTCGACACCGCTTTTGTTATGTTCCGCCGCTTCCTCGACGGCAAGTCTCTGATGGCTGCCGACCGTGGACACCTGCATCATATTCTCTATGATAGCGGCATGAGCCAGCGTCAGACCGTTCTCTGGCTTTACGCCATCAGCGCCTGCTTGGGACTGAGCGCCGTGGAACTGACCACCGCGCAGGGCCGGGTCAGTGGGATCATCCTCGGACTGATCGGTCTCGGGCTCTTCTTCACCGCCCGTCGCGGAGGTATCTCCCCAGACAAATCCGCACATCATGTAGATATGTAACCAAAAACAGCCGAGGGGAAGCCCTCGGCTGTTATTTAAGCCCGCGGCCCACAGCCCGCAGCCCACAGTTGGGGTGCGAGGTTTTCGTGGAGCGCGGCTTGTTTGCATTAGGCTCTATCCGCGCATACAGCCGCCGTTCTATCCGTAGCCCGTTGTTAGTCGCCAAGCTACGGGCCGCGGGCAATCACAATAAACGCCACGTAGTCCTAGTGCTTTCGCACCCGCCGTTCGTTCCTAGTTCTGCGGGCTGTGGGCTGTGGGCTGCGGGCCCCAGGAGGTTCACCGTGTCCATCAAAGTCCTCACTATCTTCGGCACCCGCCCCGAGGCGATTAAGATGGCTCCGCTGGTCAAAGAGCTGGAGAAGCATCCCGACCAGATCAAGTCAGTGGTCTGTGTGACCGCCCAGCATCGGCAGCAGCTAGATCAAGTGCTGGAGATCTTCGGCGTGCATCCCGATCACGATCTCAACATCATGAAAGATCGCCAGACCTTGACCGGTGTCGCTACCCGCGCCCTGGAAGGTCTGGAACAAGTGCTGATCAAGGAGAAGCCTGATATCGTGCTGGTGCACGGCGATACCCTCACTACCTTCGTGGGCGCACTGATCGCCTTCTTCCATCAGACCAAGGTTGGCCATGTGGAAGCGGGCTTACGTACATACGACAAGTACTCCCCATTCCCGGAAGAGATGAACCGCAAGCTGACCGGGGCGATCGCCGATCTGCATTTTGCCCCCACTGATACCTCGAAGAAGAATCTCTTGGCCGAGAACGTGCGCCCTGAGACCATCATCATCACCGGCAATACCGAGATTGACGCGCTGCGGACCACGGTTAAGCCCGGGTATCAATTTGCCAATCCATTGCTGCAGACCCTTGGTGTCCAGCGCCGTCTGATCGCTGCAACCGCCCATCGCCGCGAGAACCTCGGCGAGCCCCTGGTGCATATCGCCCAGGCCATGCGGCGCATCGTCGAGGAGCATGAAGATGTGGAGCTCTGCTATCCCGTCCATCTCAACCCTGCCGTGCGCGAGGTGGTCTTTCCCATCCTCGGTGGCCATGACCGCATCCATCTCACTGATCCGCTCGATGTCAATGAGATGCACAACCTGCTCGCCCGCTCCTACCTGGTGCTGACCGACTCAGGCGGCATCCAAGAAGCTGCTCCGTCCTTAGGCACGCCGGTCCTCGTCTTACGTGATGTGACCGAGCGCCCCGAGGCTGTGGCCGCCGGGACTGTGCGTGTGGTCGGGACGGATACCGAAGCCATCGTCAGCGCCGCCCATGAGCTGCTGACAGATCGAGCCGCCTACGATAAGATGGCTCACGCCGTCAACCCCTATGGCGATGGCGAGGCTTCCAGGCGCATTGTCCAAGCCCTGCTGCATCATTTCGGCCTCACCGACCACCCAGCGGATGAGTTTCGGTCACGGACGAACTAGTTAACAAAGGGGTCAGACCCCATTGTTAACTTCGTGGGTGCAGCATGGCTGCGCCCTTGCGTCAGTCACGTGTGAGCTCGTATTCTTATGGACTACACTCTACTTACATCACAAAGGTGGAGAGAGTATTGATATCTATGGCACATGAAGACGCACTCCTGGAGAAGGCGTTTTCATGTGCCTGTTGTTGTACCTAAGATTGATTGTTGAAGTTTACGTGATCGTTTCAAACCATAGATGAAATGGAACTTCGTTCCTTATTTCACTTTATGAAAAAAACACAATACCAGAATGTTTATTCGAAGGAATTACTAGTGCTACAGCGAATTATGACTGTTGACTTTCACCCGCATCCGTCGCCGCCAACCAGGTGGTAAGCCGTACGTTGACAAGAGCAGATGGGGAAGGGCGAGAATTTTGGATGCGGATGATGTGAGTTGGATCGGGTTGCTGCTGGACCTTAGTTAACAGCACGGCTGGAAAGCAGGACCGATCTCTGATGGTAACGCTTCAAAACAAAGGTGGTGATTAACTAGATGGAAGAGATCCTAAGGAAGGTCAAAGATGCCGAGCAGGCGGCTAAGGCCGAGGTCGACAAAGCGAAGACCGAGGCGGACAAGCTGACCAACGACGTACGGCAGCAGGCAACACAAATGCTTGATGAAGGCATCAAGGCCGCCCGCAGTGAGGCTGAGAGGCTAAAAGCTGAACGCATGACCCAGGTCACCGCGAAGGTGGTTCAGCTAAGGCAGAGCAATGAGGCCGAACGACGTAAGATCAGTGACAGCGCGCGGACGCAGTTGCCGCGAGCGGTCAACCTAGTCAAGGAAAGGATTGTGACGCGCGATGGCAGTCGTTAAGCTAAAGAAGGTCCGCCTCGTCGCCCACCAATCCTGGAAGACCCAGCTTCTCTCAGCCTTGCAGGACTGGGAGATGGTGCACCTGGCTGACATGCATGAGAGATTGGCCAAGAGTGACCTAGCAGTCTATCTGCGGGTCGACCAAGAGCTGCCAGTCGCCGAGGCTGAGGCCGCCCAAGCCCAGGTGAAGTTCGCCCTCGATTATCTGCGCCGCTATGACACCAAGCAGCAGGGGATGATCGAGAGCTTCATGGGGCTGAAGGCGGGTCTGTCGCAGCAGCAGATGAATGAGATCGTCACCGACTTTGATGGTCTCGCCATCGCCGAACGCTGCCGCCAGTATGACAAACGTTTGGGCGAACTGGCCACCACGACCAGTCGCCTACAGGGCGAACTGCAGGGGCTTAAGCCCTGGGCCAACCTCGACGTTGCGCCAAGAGAGCTTGAACAGCTTGGCACTGTCGAGGCGACGAGCGGGACTGTTCCCATCCCCGACTATGAGCGCTTCCTAGCGACCCTTGAAGAACAGAGCCATGGTAAGACCCACGTGGAGCAGGTCTTCGCCAGCGCCCGCGAGATCGGCGTGGTGGTGGTCTTCCCCCGGGGCGACCAGGCGGCCGCACAGGCGCTGAGGGAGTCCATTTTTACCCGTGTGAGTCTCAGCTACGCCCACCTCTCACCACAGCAGGCGTTGTTAGAGATCGAACAGAACTTACGCGATGCGGCTCGTGAGCGCGACGGGATCACCAAGGCCTCGCAGGCGCTCCTCGCTGATCAGGTCAAGCTGCAGGCGCTCTATGACCACTACGACCATCTGACGCAGCGTCAGGGCGCGATGCATAAGACCGCTAACACCGAACAGGTCTTCCTGCTGGAAGGTTGGGTGCTGGCCCGCGATCTGGCGACGTTTGAAGCCAGGATGAAAGAGAAGTTCCCCGACGTTGCCCTGATGGTCTCCGACCCCGAGGAGGACGACATCCCACCGGTGCTGCTGGAGAACAATGCGGTCGCTACCCCCTTCGAGTTCGTCACCAATGTCTACGGCTGGCCGATGTACTCGGAGATGGACCCGACCCCAGTCCTAGCGCCGTTCTTCGCGCTCTTCTTCGCGATCGCCCTCGGCGATGCTGGCTATGGTCTACTCCTACTTCTCGGCGGAATCTGGTTCATGCGCAAGTACGACCTGGACAAGTATGGGAAGAAGTTCTTTCGCCTGTTCATGATGGTCGGTGGACTGACCATCGTCGTCGGGCTTGCCCTCAACGGCTTCTTCGGCAACCTCATCGAGCTCACGCCATTTGAAGGGCTGAAGCGGTTAAAAGCCAGCGTCGTCTTGCTCGACCCGATGGCAGATCCGCTTAGCATGATGATCCTGACCGTCTTCCTGGGCGTCATCCATGTCTGGACCGGCTATGCGGTCAAGATGGTGGGGGCCTGGAAGTCGGGTGACCGGATCGGCGCGCTCCTCGATCAAGGCCCGTGGCTCTTCTGGATCGCCTCGCTGGTCTTCTTGGCAGTATCTGCGACCGTGCCCGCATTCGGCGGACTGGCCAGTATCGCCAAATATGTGGCCATGGCCGGAGCAGCTGGGATCGTGCTCACCCAAGGGCGTGGCGCGAAAAGCATCATCGGCAAGCTGGGCGGCGGTCTCTACGCTCTCTATGGCACAGTTGGTCCCTTTAGTGACACCCTCTCCTACACCCGTCTTCTGGCACTGGCCCTATCCGGTGGCGTCATCGCCTTGGTGGTCAATACCATCGCTATGATGCTCAAGGACATCCCGATCGTGGGCTGGCCCTTGATGCTGCTACTCATAGTCGGTGGCCATATCTTCAACCTGATGCTCAGCGTGCTAGGTTGCTTCATCCACTCAGCGCGTCTGCAGTTCGTTGAGTTCTTCACCAAGTTCTTCGAAGGAGGCGGAGCCCCCTTCCGCCCGTTCAGGCGCGAATCCAAGTACACCGTGATCAAGTAGACCCAAGACTCTAGACACCAGCAGCATGGCGACAGGTGGGGAGAAGGGTATGCTAGGTCACTCACTCATGTCCTTTGACTTAGCACCCCACTGCAATTATCACTAAACAAATTGGAGGTTACTGAAAATGGAACAAACCACAGGTCTACTCAAATGGTTAGGCGTTAACTCCGGTTGGGTTATCGCCATCATGGGCGCTGCCATGGCAGTTGTGCTCGGCGGTATCGGCTCCAGTATCGGCGTAGGTATCTCTGGTCAGACCGCTTCCGGCATCATGACCGAAGATCCCGACAAGTTCGGTAAGCTGCTCCTGCTCCAAGCTCTCCCTGGCACCCAAGGTATCTACGGCTTCCTCGTTGGCTTCTGGGTCGTGCTCAAGCTCGGCATGCTCGGTGGCGGCGTTGCCAATGTTGCCATTGACACCGGTTGGCAGATCTTCAATGCTTGCCTCCCCGTCGGCGTCGCCGGTCTGATCACCGGTATCTGGCAGGGTCGCGTCTCCGTCGCCGCTATGAACATCGTTGCCAAGCGCCCTGAGGCCTCTGGTAAGGCGCTCATCCTCCCCGCCATGGTCGAGACCTACGCCATCCTTGGCCTGCTGGCCAGCATCCTGCTCGTCAACGGCGTGAAGATCTAGTTCATGGCTGCGAGCCATGACTGGCCCCTCGGCCCTCGCCCCTAGCCCCTCGTGAGGTACGGGGAGTGCGGAATACCGAGGCGTTGGTTGTAGGGGCGCTGCCGTGTTGCGTCCATCGAGTGGCGCCTTGGTGCCACGGCTCCTGGGCCCCGTTCCCCTGCACGGTCCTTCGTTTCCCCACGAGAGGCGAGGGCCGAGGGGCGTGGGACTCCTAAATATGACTCTTTAACGACGCAGGGTCGGGCCAGAGTGGTGGTCGCCCCCAGGTTAGGAGGTACCATTGGCTCTGGCTCTATCCCGATAGGGGTTGAACTTTGATGTCCCTAGACAATATCCTCAATAAGATCCTCGCTGAGGGAAAGGCCGAGGCGGCCAAGATCACGGCCAACGCCCAGGCGAGCGCCGACGCCATCCTAGCTGAAGCCAAAGCTCAGACGGAGCAGCGGCGCCAGGAGATATTGGCTCAGGCCAAGCGCGAGGCCGATGAGGACGAGCAGCGTCAGCTGACCGTCGCTGGTCTCGAGGCCCGCAAGGATCTGCTCATGGCTCGTCAGGAGGTAATCGAGCAAGCCTTCGCCCAAGCTCTGGCTGATCTGCGCAAGATGCCTTCTGCAGACTATCGTCAGCTGCTCAAGGGCATGCTGCTCGATGCGGTCCAGACCGGCGAAGAGGGGATCGTGGTCGACCAGATCGACCGCTCGCTCTTCACCGAAGCCTTCTTAGCCGAGGTTAACCAGGCCTTGGTTGCCGCGGGCAAGAAGGGCAATCTCCACCTTAGCGCTGAGACCCGCCATACCGACGGTGGCTTCATCCTCACCACCGGTGAGGTCGATATCAATGCCACCTTCGCCACCCGTCTCAAGGAGCTGCGTGAAGACCTCGAGTCCGAAGTGGCACGGGTGCTGCTGAAGTAGTCCCTAGTCCCTAGTCTCCAGTCCCTAGTCCCTAGTGGGTAGGCGAGAAAACAATGGTGGACCCGTTACGCATGTGTGTGGCCAGCCTGGTTGTAGGGGCGCCGCTTGCTGCGCCCGTGTCAGCCCGTTCTCCCAACGCGTCCCACATGGGGGCTTGGTGCCCTGGTGGCTTGGTGGCTTCCCCCTTTATGACTGCTCCCCCCCGAACTACTGATGCCTGAGGCTTACGGCTGATGGCTCGGACGGGTTCGCCTGTCCGAAGAGGAGTTGATGACATGTCCGTCGCACAGGACTCCAGATACGCGTACGCAGTGGGGCGCATCCGGGTCTTGGAGAACAAACTGCTGGATAAGGCCAAGTTTCAGCGCATGCTGGAGGCTAGGTCTGCTGATGAGGCCTTCCGTGTGTTGGCCGAGACAGAGTACGGCGAGTTGGTTGCCAAGGCCAAGAACCCTCATGATTTCGAGGTGGTGACCTCAGGCGAGATCCGCCGTGTCTACGCATTGATCCGGCAGATGCTGCCCAAGGAACCGCTGACAGATCTCTTCTGCGTCAAATACGATATCCACAATCTCAAGGTGCTGCTGAAAGCCCACTACCAGGGTCGGGACTTTGATCACCTGCTGATCGATGCCGGTCTCGTGCCGCCCGATCTGATGCGCTACGTGGTCAACGGTGAACTTATCCCCGGGGTGCCCAAGCGTTACTACGAGGTAACCGAGGAGGCCAAGGCCGCTTACGCCGCCAGCTCCGATCCCGTGGTGATCGACACCATCCTCGACCGTGCGCTCTACCATGTGCTCAGCAGCATGGCCAAGGAGAAGGGCTATCCCTTCTACGCCCGCATCGTCACCAGCCAGATCGACCTTGCTAACCTGCGTAGCCTGGTGCGTACCAAACGCCTGGACCGAGATCGCGACTTCCTCCAGGAATCGCTGCTTCCCGGTGGTGAGCTGCCCACGGATCTGTTCGTGGAACTGCTCAGCGCCACCTGGGATGAGATCGTCGCCCGCTTTGGTTCCACCCGTTACCGCCACGTGGTCGACGAGGGTTTGCGCGCTCTTCAGAGCGATGGTCAGCTGACCCTGTTCGAGAAGCTGATCGACGACTTCATCATGGAGCAGGTCAAGCAGGCCAAATCGATCTCGTTGGGACCAGAGCCCTTGATTGGCTATATCTCGGCCAAAGAGAACGAGGTACGCAACATCCGGATCATCATGGTGGGCAAGCTCAACGACGTCCCCACCGAGGTGATCAGGGAAAGGCTGCGTGATAGCTATGTATAAGATGGGATTAATCGGTGACCGAGACACCATCATGGGCTTTCGAGCCCTAGGCCTCGCCACTCACGAAGTGGTCACACGGGAAGACGCGGTCAATGCCCTGCGCAGCGTCATGAGCGACGATTACGCCGTTATCTTCATGACCGAGCGCATCTATAGCGAGATCCAAGACGTGGTGCGCGAGTACCGCGAGCGTACACTCCCTGTGATCAACATCATCCCTGACAACCGCGGCAACCTCGGCTTCGGTATGAAGAGGATGAGAAGCTTGGTGGAGAAGGCCATTGGTGCTGACATTTTGTTCAAGGAAGAGGGAAAATAGATGGCGAACACCGCTGAGAAGGCAGGCAGGATCATCAAGGTCTCAGGCCCGCTGGTCGTCGCCGACGGCATGGGAGACGCTCGTATGTACGACGTCGTCATGGTCGGCAGCCGCAAGCTGGTCGGCGAAGTCATCGAGATGCATGGTGATCAGGCATCCATTCAGGTCTATGAAGAGACCGCAGGCGTGGGTCCCGGCGAACCGGTCGTCTCGACTGGCTCCCCGCTCTCCGTTGAGCTCGGCCCAGGCCTGATGAGAGCAATCTACGATGGAATCCAGCGTCCCCTCGACAAGATCGAGGAGCAGGCTGGCGACTTCATCACCCGTGGTATTCAGGTTCCCAGTCTCGACCGCACCAAGAAGTGGGATTTCGTCCCTGTGGCCGCTGTCGGCGATAAGGTGAGTGCTGGTTACGTCCTCGGCACCGTCCAAGAGACGATCCTGGTCAAGCACCTGATCATGGTCCCGCCTGGAGTGGAAGGGATCGTCGAGTGGGTTCATAGTGGCAAGGCTACCGTCACGCAGCCGGTCGCTAAGATCAAGACCGCCACCGGCGTGCAGGAGATCACCATGCTCCAGCGCTGGCCGGTCCGCCGCGGTCGTCCCTACCAAGAGAAGAAGGCCCCCGAGGCCCCGCTGACCAGTGGTCAACGTGTTATCGATATGTTCTTCCCCGTAGCCAAGGGCGGCACCGCCTGCGTCCCCGGTCCGTTCGGTTCCGGCAAGACGGTCGTGCAGCATCAGTTGGCCAAGTGGGCCGAGGCCGATATCATCGTCTACGTCGGCTGCGGCGAGCGCGGAAATGAGATGACCGACGTTCTGATGGAGTTTCCCGAGCTGAAGGACCCGAAGTCTGGCGAGCCCCTGATGGAGCGTACGGTGCTGATCGCCAATACCTCCAACATGCCGGTTGCCGCCCGCGAGGCATCCATCTACACCGGGATCACCATCGCCGAGTACTATCGTGACATGGGCTTCTCCGTCGCCTTGATGGCTGACTCCACCTCCCGTTGGGCCGAGGCCCTCCGCGAGATGTCCGGTCGTCTCGAGGAGATGCCGGGTGAAGAAGGCTACCCCGCCTACTTGGGCTCCCGTCTAGCGGAGTTCTACGAGCGCGCCGGTAAGGTAATCTCCCTTGGTGGTCGCGAGGGTTCGCTCTCCGCCATCGGCGCCGTCTCGCCTCCCGGTGGTGACCTTTCCGAGCCGGTTACCCAGTCCACCCTGCGTATCGTCAAGGTCTTCTGGGGTCTCGACGCCAAGCTCGCTGAAGCGCGCCACTTCCCGGCGATCAACTGGCTGCAGAGCTACTCGCTCTACAGCGACCGCCTCGACGAATACTTCAACCGTACCGCTGGCTCCGAGTGGTCCCAGTACCGCAAAGATGCCATGCGTCTTCTGCAAAAGGAAGCCGAACTGGAAGAGATCGTCCGCCTGGTCGGTCTTGACGCGCTGTCTCCCAGCGATCGCCTCGCCATGGAGACCGCCAAGTCGATCCGCGAGGACTTCTTGCACCAGAACGCCTTCCACGAGCAGGATACCTACACCTCGCTACCCAAGCAGTACCGCATGATCCGCCTGATCCTCACCTTCTACACCGAGGCCCAGCGCGCCATGCAGGTCGGCATCTCCCTCGACAAGCTGCTCAAGCTCCCTGTCCGCGTCGAGATCGCCCGCGCCAAGTACCTGCCTGAGCATGATCTGGAGACCGCCTTTGGCACCATCGAAAACCATATCCGCGAGCAAATGAAATAGGGGGGAGGGAGAACGATGCAGAAAGAATACCGTACCATCACCGAAGTGGCCGGTCCGCTGATGCTAGTGGAGAAGGTCGAAGGGATCAAGTATGAGGAACTGGTCGAAGTCGAACTCCCCAATGGCGAGCTGCGCCGCGGGCGTGTGCTGGAAGCCATGGAGGGCAAGGCCCTGGTCCAGATCTTCGAAGGTACCTCCGGGATCAATATCCAAGCCAGTAAAGCCCGCTTCTTGGGCAAAGTGATCGAGCTGCCCGTCTCCGAGGATATGCTCGGCCGCGTCTTCGACGGCTTTGGCCGCCCGATCGACAAAGGTCCGAATATCATCCCCGAGAAGCGGCTCGATATCAACGGCAACCCGATGAACCCGTACTCCCGTGCCTATCCGTCGGAGTTCATCGAGACCGGTATCTCCACCATCGACTGCATGAACACCTTGGTCCGCGGTCAGAAGTTGCCGATCTTCTCGGCCTCCGGTCTACCGCATGCCCAGTTGGCTGCGCAGATCGCCCGTCAAGCCAAGGTGCTCGGGACCAGCGAGCCGTTCGCCGTCGTCTTCGCCGCCATGGGCATCACCTTTGAGGAAGCCGACTACTTCATCAGCGACTTCCGCAAGACCGGCGCCATTGACCGTGCGGTGCTGTTCATGAACCTGGCCAACGACCCGACCATCGAGCGTATCGCTACTCCGCGTATCGCCCTCACCTGTGCCGAGTACTTGGCCTACGAGAAGGGCATGCACGTCTTGGTCATCATGACTGACATGACCAACTACGCCGAAGCGCTGCGTGAGATCTCTGCCGCCCGTAAAGAGGTTCCTGGGCGCCGTGGCTATCCCGGTTACCTCTATACCGACCTGTCGACGCTGTATGAGCGCGCCGGTCGTATCAAGGGCAAACCCGGCTCCATCACCCAGATCCCCATCCTCACCATGCCGGAAGACGACAAGACCCATCCGATCCCTGACCTCACCGGTTACATCACCGAGGGTCAGATCATCTTGGGTCGCGAGCTGCACCGCAAGGGTATCTACCCGCCGGTCGATGTGCTCCCGTCGCTCTCCCGCCTGAAGGATAAGGGTATCGGCAATGGCAAGACCCGCGAGGACCACAGCGGCGTGCTCAACCAGCTCTTCGCCGCCTACAGCCGCGGCAAAGAGGCCAAGGAACTGGCCGTCATCCTCGGTGAGGCCGCCCTCTCCGATGCTGACAAGAAGTTCTCCCGCTTTGCTGACGACTTCGAGACCCGTTATGTCCGTCAGGGTGAGAACGAAGACCGCGGTATCATCTTTACCCTCGATCTGGCTTGGGAGCTGCTATCGCTCTTGCCTGCCGAGGAACTAAAACGCGTGCGCGAAGAGCATATTGCGAAATACATGCCCAAAGCCGCCGACGCTTAAGCGAGGTGAGGGTCAATGAATATCAGGGTTAACCCCACCCGGATGGAGCTGCTCAGGCTGAAGAAACGCGTGCACGTGGCGAAGCGTGGGCACAAGCTCCTCAAAGATAAGCGTGACGAACTGATGAAGACCTTCCTAGCCCTGGTCCGCGATATCAAGGACCTGCGCCAAGAGGTCGACGCCAAGCTAACCACCGCTTATCGCAGCTTCCTGGTCGCCCGGGCGGTCATGTCGCCGGAGATGCTGGAAGAAGCGATCATGTTCCCGAAGCAGCAGGTGAGCCTGACCACTGGTGAGAAGAGGATGATGAGCATAACCGCTCCCACCTTCCAGCTCCACCAAGAGGGCGAGGTCTTCTCCTACGGTTTTGCCAACACATCCAGCGAGCTTGATACCGCCCTCGGCATCTACGCCGAGGTGCTGCCGATGATGATCAAGCTGGCCGGTGTCGAGCGCGCCGTGGAACTCCTGGCCGACGAGATCGAGCGTACCCGCCGCCGTGTCAACGCGCTGGAATACGTCATGATCCCCGAGCTGGAGAAGACCGTCAAGAGCATCACCATGAAGCTCTCCGAACAAGAGCGCTCCGCCACCACCCGGTTGATGAAGATCAAGGATGTCGTCAGAGGCTAATACGCCAAGCGAGGTTAGGCCACCGGCCTAACCTCGCTTTTTGTTAACTTAGGGGTCAGACCCCTAAGTTAACAGATTCCCGTCGCCCCGTCTCTGAATCCACACGTAGGGGCGCCGCCATGCAGCGCCCGCCGTTCTCCGGTGATGCCCCTTAGTTAGCACCCGTTCTCATGTAGCAACGCAGCCATGTCTCACCGATAGCGATTTGGACAAATCGTGATAGGCTGCGCCATTCGCCCCCCCGGCCTCACTGCGCTCCTATGGTTTTTTTAACCCATCCCGCCCCACTGGTGGCCTGGTGCCTTGGGAGCTTGGTGACTCGACTCATGGACTCTCCAACCGTTTACCTTCCCCTCACCTTGGCAACACTATGCATAGGGAGGGGATAATTGTGAAGAAGAGTCCACAGTTCACAGTCCACAGTCCACAGCGGGTCACCCACAGCGGCCCACGGCCCGGGTCGAGCTCGTTACCGACTCGCGAGGGGCGAGGGGCGAGGGGCGGGGGACTCCCTCGCATCATCCCCGTAATCATCCTACTCATCACCATCGCCGCCTTCACATCCGCCTTCTTCCCCCATACCGAGCCGCTTGCGTCTCCGTCGTTACTTGACCTTGTCCAACGCCACAATATCGACGACCCTGTCGCCGAGCTGATAACCACCTTGCGCCTGCCCGCCCCCGAGGACCCATCCGCCTTTGTCCTGGCCTTGGCTGAGGGCTTGGGCTTTCGCGGGCCTGCGATTAGCACGCTGTCCGGTGAAACCCGCCTTAACGTATCCAGCTCACAGGATCACACTCTGTCCATTCGTCTCCACCCGGTTGCTAAGCTCTGGTATCAACAGGTGGAGTTGCAGATATCCCTCACCGCCGTCCACGCAGGGGCCCTTGTCGATACTGAACGCCAGCTGCGTGACCTGGTCCACCAACTCCGTCCCGGAGACAAGACCCCTGTCCTCGTCACGATCTCCGGTACCCTACCCCCAGAACGAATCGCGCGTACACAGAAGGATCTTATAGGGAAGGCCTTCACCTCGTTGAAAGCAACCATCACCGAAGGTGTCAGCGGGGAGAATCTCGAGAGCTGGTCCGGCTTTACCACCCGCCTACCCGATCAGATCAAGGTAGGGCACAATAAACTCAATCTGCAGATTGCGACACGCTATGCGTCCGAGCAAAACACCGTTATAATAAGGATTGGTACGCCCTTGATCGTGGGGACATATTAACTACGCGACCATGTCGAGCAAATCCCGTAGCCAACCAATAGAACTGCGGGCAGTTGATCAGTTGTTCGCGTGGCATGCCCTCGCTTTCTCTGAGGCCCCCAGCCTCTTTACTAGTTGTCACAAAAAAAGCTACTTTCGAACATACTAAGACCAGACACCTGTGAACAGCATAACTGCTGGCTGCTGGCTGTGGGCTGATGGCTGGCAGTTGATATCATCAACTGCCCTAAGGGGGTGTTTTCTTGTCCTACATACTCGTCCGTGGTGGCAGACCACTCTCAGGCACGGTGCGCGTTCACGGTGCCAAAAACGCTGTATTACCGATCATTGCTGGTACCCTGCTTTGCCAAACGCCGACGAAGCTCGTCGACGTCCCCGCTCTCCACGATGTGGCGACCATCAGCGATGTCATTCGTCATCTTGGGGCCGAGGTGAATCTAGGTACCAATACCGCCCAGGTCGATGCCGGCTGCCTAACCGACTTTGAGGCACCCTACGATCTCGTGCGTAAGATGCGTGCATCCGTTCTTATCATGGGCCCGCTGCTCTCCCGCCTCGGTCGCGCTCGCGTCGCGCTGCCTGGCGGCTGCGCCATCGGTTCACGCCCCATCGACCTCCATCTCAAAGGCTTTGCCGCCCTCGGCGCTGAGATCGTCCTTGGGCACGGGTTCGTCCAAGCCGAAGCCGCCAAGCTCCACGGCGCCCGCATCTACCTAGACTTTCCTAGCGTTGGTGCCACTGAGAACATCATGATGGCCGCCGTATGCGCTGAAGGCACCACCACCATCGAAAACGCAGCGGAAGAGCCCGAGATCAGCGATCTTGCCACCTTCCTCAATGCCTGCGGTGCCCACATCCACGGCGCCGGAACCGACGTCATTCGCATCGAAGGTGTCCAGGGCCTGCACGGCTGCGAACACCAAGTCATCCCCGATCGTATCGAAGCTGGCACCTACCTGGTGGCTGGGGCCATCACCGGTGGCGATATCGTTGTTGAGAACGCCGTCGGCGCTCATCTCAAGCCGGTCATAGCCAAGCTGCGCGAGGTGGGCTGCACCATCGAAGACCTTGGCGATGCCCTGCATCTCCGCGCCAACGGCCGCCCACGAGCCATCGACGTTACGACACTGCCGTATCCCGGCTTCCCAACCGACATGCAGGCGCAGATGACCTCCCTGCTTGCCGTTGCCGAGGGCAACAGCGTGGTCACCGAGACCGTCTTTGAGAACCGCTTCATGCATGTGGACGAACTGCGCCGTATGGGTGCCCGGATCCGCATCGACGGCCGCAGCGCCTTCGTCACCGGCGTCGACCAACTCACCGGAGCCCCCGTCAATGCCACCGACCTCCGCGCCGGTGCTGCCCTCGTCCTCGCTGGCCTCGCCGCCGAAGGCGAGACCCGGGTCGGCTGCATCAGCCATATCGACCGCGGCTACGTCAGCCTCGTCGACGACCTGCGCGGCCTCGGAGCACACATCGAACGGGTAGAGTAGTAGGGGAGAGTCCACAGTCCACAGACCACAGACCACAGTAGCGTTGCTAAAATCATACCTGAAACGCATTGGCAGGCTCCGGCCTGCCATGTTATGTTTGGGCAAAAGGTTAAGGAGTGGTAAGAAATGTACCGTCGCTATGAAGACCTCATAGTCTGGCAGAAGGCACACCAGCTTAGTATTTGGGTCTATAGGGAAACAGCTAAGTATCCAGCAGCCGAACAGTTTGGCCTCATCTCGCAGATGAGGCGTGCCGCAGTCTCTGTCGCAGCAAACATAGCTGAGGGACACTCTCGCGTTACGCCGAAGGACTTTAAGCACTTCCTGGCCATCGCCCGAGGCTCCGTAGCTGAGGTTGATTACTACCTCATCCTAAGCCGAGATCTGGGCTATATGACGCCTGAACGAAGCACTGAGCTGCGATCCCTGTGCGATGAAGTGATGAGACTGGTAACGAAACTGATGGCGTCCATTCAGACGGCTAAGGAACCGTCGTTTGCCCGGTCGTAATCCGCTGCAACTGTCTAACCGTCCGCCGACCTGTGGGCCTGTGGTCTTGTGAACTCTCACGCTCACTCCCGTACCCACTGTGGACTGTGGACTGTGGTCTGTGGACTCTAACCGTCATACTTCCCCCATCCTCCTCATACCCATGTAGGGGAGGTGGACGACCTATGAAATACGTTGCGCTACTGTTAGCCGGTATCTTTTTCGTGACCATACTCTTGCCCGCCGGGCTCGTGGCCATCACCAAGCCCCCCGCACCTGCACCGACCCAACCTCAGGTCTTCACCGAGGTTCCTGACATCGCCGCTCCCGAGCTGATGAAAGTCTATGACCACAAGGCGAAGAAGACCATCGAAGTCCAGCTCGAGGACTACTTGAAGAACGTTCTGGCTGGCGAGATGCCAGCCAGCTTCGAGATGGAAGCGCTGAAGGCCCAGGCAGTTGTCGCCCGCACGTATACCATCAAACGGATTCAAGATCAGACCAAGCGCAAGGATCACCCTGAGGCCGATCTCTGCACCGATCCCGCCCACTGCCAAGCCTACGTCCGCGAAGACGAGCTCAAGCAGACCTGGGGCAGCCAGCTCTCCTATCTGATCAATTGGAAGCGGATCTCCGATGCCGTTGACGCTACCAAGGATCTGATCGTCACCTACCAGGCCAAGCCAATCGACGCGGTGTATCACTCTACCTGCGGAGGGATGACCGAGAACTCGTGGGAGGCGTGGCCAGGCCAGGCCAAGATCCCCTATCTAGTCAGCGTCCAGTGCTCATGGGATACCCATTCACCGCGTTACCAGGAGACCGTATACATACCGCTCGCCAGCGTCGCCCAACGGCTAAAGGCTGCCGACCCGACCATCTCCATCGCTGCCCTTACCGGCTCAGGCCTCTTGCAGATCACCGAACGCACCGCCACTGGCAGCGCCAAGACCGTCAAGGTCAACGGCAAGAGCTATCGCGCGGTCGACCTGCGCTCCTATCTCGGCATCAACTCCACTACGTTCACATCCCGCCTCAATGGCGAGAGCCTTGAGATCACCACCACTGGTTTTGGCCATGGCGTAGGCCTCTGCCAATACGGCGCCGACGGGCAAGCCAAGCAAGGCCGCAGGTTCGACGAGATACTGACGCATTACTATACTGGCGTGGCAATAGAGAAGACCATGAACTAAGCCACCAAGGCACCACGCCACCAAGCCCCCAAGTGGGTAGGACACGGGCGGAGAACCGCCAAGGTTTAGAAGATTATTAGTTAGAACGAGCAGGCGTTTCGCCTGCTCGTCTCGATTCCTAGATGGTACACAAAAAGAGGAGGAAGCCAGATGACACAACGTCGTTACGAGGACCTATTCGCTTGGCAGAAGGCGCACCAATTGGTTCTATCCGTGTATAAAGAAACTGCCCAGTTCCCGTCTCAGGAACAATATGGTCTCGTCAACCAGATGAGGCGGGCGGCAGCATCCGTGGCAGCCAACATAGTCGAAGGACACTCGCGCGTCACCTCGAAAGACTTCCGTCATTTCCTATCCATGAGTAGAGGCTCAGCCAATGAGGTCGACTACTTCTGTCTGCTTAGCCGCGATCTTGGATACATCGCCGATGAACCCTGCACTGAGCTTCGCTCCCTCTGCGGTGATGTGGTGCGCCTAGTAACCCGACTAATGGTGTCTCTCAAAGAAAACAACTGAAGCTGCCTACTGCCCAGAAACACCGTTGCTCAGCAAGAAGGGGCATGATGTTCAGCTTCACTGTCCGTCAGCCCTCATAGCCTTTACTGGTGGCTTGGTGACATGGTGCCTTGGTGACTCGTGAGTCTACCCGTATGCGGCAGAGTTTAAACCCTGCCGCATACGGGTAGACTCACGCTAGGAGGTGTTTCCCAACCATGTCAGAGAAAACCAGCAAGAAGGAGCCGACCCCGTCGCGCTGGTCGAAGCTCCTGAAGAACAAATGGGTTGTCCTACCGATCTACTTCGTGATTGTTATCGTCCTGTCCACCGTGGCCTGGATGCGCATTCTAAATCCGATGTATCCTTGGCAGCGTGAGGCATCGACCCCGCCACCTGCACAACCAACCATCGCGGACCGTACTCCGACCGTCCCGGCCGTGGTCCCTCACCCCGATCTGCCGGACCTAACGACAGCAGGAGATAAGACCAAAGAGCCAGAGCAGACCAAATCCCCCCCGCCCCCTGACAAGCCAACCACAGCCCCCACAAGCGCGCCGGCTGGGTCCCCGACTACACCAACTGCAGGGGACAAGCCCGCCGCCACGAGCAATGAGGACCCCTCAGCCCCGCCCCTGACCACTGGGGTAGAGCTCCCTCTACTTGTCCCTGACGAGCCAATCGAAGAGGTCCTGACAGTGGCCGTGGTCTATCAGACTCCGGATCCCGCCGACACGGAGATGATCTGGCCTGTTGACCCCGCCGTCATCATCGTCCGCCACGGCCGCCACCTCTCCAAGACCATGGAAGACTGGCGCCACCACAACGGGATTGATATCGAGGCAGCCGACGGTACCGCTGTCAAGGCTGCGCTCAATGGCAAGGTCACTAGGACCTACAACGACGCTCAGTTGGGCGAGGTCGTCATCCTCGAGCACGCCAACGGGCTCAAGACCAAGTACGCCAACCTCGCCTCGTCTAGTCTCACCATCGGCAAGACCGTCAAGCGTGGCGAGACCATCGGCAAAGTGGGAAAGACAGCTCGCTATGAGCTCGCCGACGCCCCCCACCTGCACTTCGAGATCCTCAAGGATGACAAGACGGTCGATCCCCTGGAGATCCTGAAACCCTAAGCCACTCCCGCCACCCCTAAGCACCGCATCCGCGGTGCTTTCTTGATTCATCCCCCCATAGAATTAGTTAATAAAGGGGTCTGACCCCTTTGTTGACTAACTCCCACCGCTCTCGCTGAGATCACCACATCGTTCGTAGGGGCGTATGGCATACGCCCGCCGATCACCCGCGTCCCTCGTCCCCTCAGGCCCCGCCTCCGCATGTGGACTCGTGGACTTGTGTTCTTGTGGACTCCCCGTCACCCCACTGTGGTCTGTGGCCTGTGGTCTGTGGACTCCCCGTCCGTCCCCTCAGGCCCCCGCCTCCACTTGTGGACTCGTGGACTTGTGTTCTTGTGGACTCTCCATCACCCCACTGTGGTCTGTGGTCTGTGGACTCTCCCGCTCAGAAAGTCATTGCGCTGTTCTACTCCTTCCCCCACAGACATAACTTGTATTGACAATTCTTCGCAAGTGGGAGGCGAGAGAGTGAACGATTACATCCTCCAGCGCGTTCTGGATATCGCGAAATATATCGTCGAACAGCAGACGACCGTTCGCCAGACGGCTACGGTCTTCGGGGTCAGTAAGTCCACCGTCCACAAGGACATGACAGAGCGTCTCCCAGCCATTAACCCGACGCTGGCCGAGCAGATCAAAGACATCCTCGACTACAACAAATCCGTTCGTCATATCCGCGGTGGCGAGGCCACTAAGAAAAAATACCAGGGAGAGGAAGACAATTAGGGGCTGGCAGAGCAGGAGAAGCTCGCATTTTGTAGAAATAACACACTGATTATCCAAATGACGTCGTAGCCGTCATATCGGAAGGAGATATGGCATTGTTTGGTCTAAACATGGATATCGGTGTGGATCTCGGGACCGCCAGCGTCCTCGTATTTGTCAAAGGCAGAGGCATCGTCCTCAATGAACCTTCCGTCGTGGCCATCGACCGCGACTCTGGCAAGCCGCTCGCCATCGGCGAAGAGGCTCGCCTAATGATCGGTCGTACCCCCGGCAATATCACCGCCATCCGCCCCATGCGTGAAGGGGTTATCGCGGACTACGACATCACCCAGCGGATGCTCCAGGAGTTCATCCGCAAGGTGTGTGGTCGCCGTCCGCTCTTTGGTCCGCGCGTGATGGTCGGCGTGCCCTCTGGCATTACCGTCGTCGAGAAACGCGCGGTCTTAGAAGCGGCCCACGAGGCCGGTGCGCGTGAGACCTTCCTTATCGAAGAACCACTAGCTGCAGCTCTCGGGGCGGGCATTGATATCGCCAAACCCAGTGGCAGCATTGTCGTCGACATCGGCGGCGGGACTACAGATGTAGCCGTCCTCTCCCTCGGGGGGATCGTCCTATCAGAAGCCGTGCGTATGGCCGGCGACTCCATGGACGATGCCCTAGTTCGATTCATGAAGAATGAGTACAAGCTCCTGATCGGTGAACGGACCGCTGAAGAGATGAAGATCAAGGTCGGCACGGTCTTCCCAGGCTCGCGCAGCGAGACCATGGAGGTCCGCGGACGTGACCTCGTCAACGGTCTGCCGAAGACTGTCACCGTGACCTCGGCTCAGACCTTGGCCGCCATGTCCGAGCCGGTGGCCAATATCGTCCAGCTGGTCAAATCCGTCCTCGAGCGTACTCCCCCCGAAGTCTCAGCAGATATCATGGACAAGGGGATCATCCTCACCGGCGGTGGCGCACTCATCGATGGTTTGGACAAGCTCCTCGCCCAGGAGACTGGCATCCATACCCACGTCGCCGACGACCCCATCCAGTGTGTCGCCATCGGCACCGGCCGTGCCCTCGACTCACTCCATATCCTCGAAAAGTCCCTCACCAGCAGCAAGAAAGCAAGGTATTAGCGAGTGCTCGCTAATACCTAGTCCCTAGTCCCTGGTCCCTAGTCCCTGGTGGGGTTCATCCGGGCTGAGACTGGGGGCAGGGGGCTCTATGACCAGCTCGGTTTCTACCCTTCGCCCCATCCACTGATGGCTTGGTGCCTTGGTGGCATGGTGGCTCACAAAATCACCGGAGGTGATTTTCATAATCCGTGGCCTCTACACCGCCGCTTCCGCCATGGTCACCCAACAGATCCGTCAAGACGCCGTCGCCAACAACCTGGCCAACGTCAACACCGCCGGGTTCAAACGCGATGAGGTCGTCACCCAAGAATTCTCGACCATGCTGATGAAGCAGCTCCAACTCCCACGCGAACCCATCGAAGGCGATCTCGAACTCGGCCAGATGGGCACCGGCGTCGCGGCCACCCAGACCCTCACCCTACATACTCAAGGGACAACCATCCAGACCGGTAATCCCCTCGATCTCGCCATCGCAGGCGACGGCTTCTTCACCATCGTCAACCCCGATACCAACGTCATCCGCTATACCCGCAACGGCCACTTCATCCCCAATGAGCTGAACCAACTGACCACCGAGGATGGCTGGCTGGTCCTCGGCACCAGCGGCCCCATCTCCCTTGATGGCTGGGACGGCTCCATCGCCGAAGACGGCACCCTGAACGGCACCGCCTACAGCCTCGCCATCGCCGACTTCGCTGACCCCGCCGCCCTAACCAAAGAAGGTCACAACCGCTACATCGCGCAAGGCAACCCCACCACCCCACCTCGTGATACCCGCATCCACCAGGGTCAGCTCGAAGGTTCCAACGTCAGCCCGATCACCGAGATGGTTAACATGATCACCGTCATGCGCACCTATGAAACCGCTCAACGCGTCATCCAAACCCAGGACCAGACCCTCGACAAAGCCGTCAATGAAGTAGGTCGTGTGTAACGCCCACCTGAGGTGGGCGAGTCCCCAGTCCCTAGTGGTCGTTGCCATCCGCTCTTCTGGTCCCCTCGTAGGGGCGCCGCCATGCAGCGCCCGCGTTACCCTCGGTGCTCGTTCGTATGTAGCAGCGCAGCCGTGCTACGCCCGTTCCGCTCCCACATAATGCACACTCGCTGTTACCCGCCACTCCAACCGCTAAACCCTCACGTAGGGGCGTATCGCATACGCCCGCGTCACCCTTGTCATCTCGTATCCCCATGATCCCAACTCCCATCACCCCAAATCCTGCTAGGGACTAGGGACCAGGGACTAGGGACTGCGCGCCATAGCGCGCCGGGCCGGACCGCTTGCGGAGGCCCAAACAACGGTTGCCGACCGACCGACGCAACCGCCTCAATCACCTCTGACCCACCGGTGCTACCAGATCACCTCGTTCTTGCCTCATTCACTCCCTTCTGGTGTCTGGTGTCTGACCTCTGGTGTCATAACACAAAGGAGGAACGACTGAATGTTAAGGGCTCTCTGGACCGCCAGCAGCGGTATGCAAGCGCAGCAACTCTCCGTCGACACCATCTCCAATAACCTTGCCAACGTCAACACCACGGGCTTCAAAAAGGCTCGTGCCGAATTCCAAGATCTCTTCTACGCCACCGTCCGCGGCCCCGGTGCCGCCACCGCCACTGGTATGACCAGCCCCGTCGGCATCCAGATCGGTCACGGCGTGCGCAGCGTCGCCGTCGCTCGCGACTTCACCACCGGCAACCTCGAGCAGACTGGCAACACCTTCGACCTTGCGCTCGAGGGCAGCGGATTCTTCGCCGTCCAGACGCCGAATGGGGTCGCCTACACCCGCGATGGTGCCTTCAAACTCCAGCAGAACGAAGATGGCGAGATGCAACTCGTCACCGCCGATGGTTATGCCGTCTTATCCCAAGACGGGGAAGACCTCGGTGACCCGATCATACTCCCCGCCGGTGCATCCGAGGTCTCCATTGGCGAAAACGGCGTGATCATGGGTCTGACCCCTGACTCTGATGCTCAGGAAGAGCTCGGCCGCATCGCCATTGCCGTCTTCACGAATCCCGCCGGTCTCAGCAGCGCTGGGCGCAACCTCCTCACCAAGACCGGAGCATCGGGAGAGGAGACCTACTACGAAGACCCCGACGCCGATGAGACCGTCCCTCGCGGCCGCGTCATCTCTGGTTTCCTCGAGCTCTCCAACGTCCAAGTGGTCGAGGAGATGGTGAAGCTGATCACCGCCCAGCGCGCCTACGAGATCAACTCCAAAGCCATCCAAACCTCCGACGAGATGCTTGGCCTCGCCAATAACTTAAGAAGGTAATGTCAGAAAGCGCCCGATCCTTTCAAAGATCGAGCGCTTTTTGTCTGCTTCGACGGAAAAACCGTGGAAACATTGGTTCGGTTAGAAGGATTTGGGTAGTCAAACGCGAATGGATACGAACTAGTGTTGCCAATTTCGCTTTCATTGTACCTCAAAGGAGTAGATCGCCCGCCCGCAAGCCCGATAGCCTTCTCGCGATGCCCTAGGCCCCGGGCCAGCGGGCGTGCTCGCCTCACGCCTAGCGTATCAGTATCAAAGAGAATGTCTGAGGCACGTCATACCAGCGCCTGATCGCGCCCGCCACCCTGGTGGTGCTATGCCTCATCCTCACGTTATCCATGGTCATTGCCCAGCCCACGGACATCGCCGGCCATTGGGCCGAAGCTGAGCTCACCGTCGCCTCAACAGTCAGTCCAACACCTACGCCCTGCACTAACCTATTCCAGCTCATCACTCAGTGACAAACCAAAAGGCGGGCGCACCATCGGTCGCCCGCCTTGATCCATCACCCTCATCATATCCTCAGATACGCTCCCCCCACGTAGAGGCGCTGCTTGCCGCGCCCGCCTAGCACCTTAGCAATCCGCCACCCATTCATACGGGTCTCACCCACACCAAACGCCTGCCCCCATGTGGGGGCGGGTCTGACGGCCCGCCCGTGGAGGGAGCGAACACCGCTCCCGACTCTCGTTCCCCGCTGCCCACATCAACCTGCTGGGGAGTGGCCATGTCGCACCACCTACGGGGTCTAGTCCCGCTGGGACTATCTACGTGTGGAACGCAATCGCGTCCACCACTTGCCACCTATTTCCTGTACAGGGACCTTGCCCTACTGCCGATAGACAGATAGAGCGTTCACAAGGCTTCACGACCCACACCCCTGAATGCAGACCTATCATCGTAAAACACAACAAAGTCGAAAACCATTTGACCAAACTGCACTATTTGTCGAACGATAATCGACGAAAAATGGCAGGAATTGCATAATTCTCCTAGAAAAATCAACAGGTCCTACACGAATAGGACCTAAGGCCCAGGGAGGTAGGACCACCATTGGAGAAAGAAATCGATTTACGCGATCTGCTTGTCATATTACGTCGACGCCTGTGGTTGATCGCCCTGCTACCGATCGTCAGCGTACTCATCGCGGCTGTGATGGTCTTCTTCGTGATCACGCCTGTCTACGAGGCATCCACCACCCTGCTGGTCGGTAAGAACGAGACCAGCACCCAGGCATCCCTGGACTACCAATCCGTCTTGCTCAATGCTCAGCTGGTCAAGACCTATGGCGAGATCGCCAAGAGCCGCTCCGTGGCCGAAGAGGTCATCAGTATGATGGGGATCAGCCAGACCCCTGACCAGATTCGTGCCAAGATCGGCGTCAGCGTCGTCACTGGCACCCAGGTCATCCGCCTGACCGTCACTGACACCGACCCGATGAAGGCTCGGCAGATCGCCAATGTCGCAGCCTCCGTCTTCGTCAAACGCGTTCCCGCGCTCACCAAGCTAAATAACCTCACCGTCGTGGATACGGCGATCACCCCGATCGCTCCGGTGAAGCCAAAGAAATCACTCACTCTCGCCGTCGCCGCCATGCTCGGCCTGATGCTGGGGCTCGGAGCAGCCTTCCTGCTGGAGTACATGGACAACACCTTCAAGAGCAAGGACGATATCGAATCCATACTCGACCTACCCGTGCTCGGTCTGATCCCCAAGATCGACCAGCCGTCCTAGGAGGGGCACAGATATGAAGCAGCCAGCGCGCCATATTGTCACCATCGCGGATCCGAAGTCCCCCGGTGCCGAGGCCTATCGGACCCTCCGGACGAATATCCAGTTCTGCAGCCTGGACAAGCCGATCCGCACCATCGCAGTGACCAGCGCCACTCCTGGCGAAGGCAAGTCCACCACCGCCATCAACCTCGCCACCGCCTTTGCCAACGCCGGACAGAAGGTCATCCTGATCGACGCCGACCTCCGACGTCCCATGGTGCACAAGGTCTTTCACCTCGACAACAACAAGGGATTAACCACTATCCTGGTCAGCAGTAACTCATCGTTCGAGTCCGCCATCGCCGAAACCCAGGTCGATGGGCTCTATATCATCCCCAGCGGTCCTATCCCCCCGAATCCGGCAGAACTGCTGGGAACCCAGCGCTTCAGGGATCTCCTGAGTACCCTCTGCGAGTATACAGATGTCATCATCATCGATACGCCACCGGTCATGGCGGTAACGGACGCAGCCGTAGTCGGGTCGCGCGTCGATGGGGTGGTCCTCGTCGTGAACTCTGGATCCACACCCCGCCCCACCGTCGTCCAGGCCAAGGCCGCCATGGAGAGCGTCAAGGCGAATATCCTCGGCGTCGTCCTCAATCAAGTCGACCGCACATCCGGCGACTACTACTATTATTACCATTACGGGGAGAAGCGGAAAAAGGGGTCAGAACGCACCGCGGACTAGCTCTCGAGCTGCCTCCAGCCGCGCTCCAAATGGACCCTCTGGCACTGACAATAAGGCCTATTTAAGGCAAATTTGAGCTTTGTCTATGTAGGACATGCCAAAATTCAACATGAACCGCCATATCGGTTCGCCGCGCCACGTAATAGCCCCTTCCCAGGGCTCTTCCTCGTCCACCCCGTCCCCTCTCACATGTGGACTCGTGGACTTGTGTTCTTGTGGACTCTCCACCCCGTCCCCCACTGTGGTCTGTGGACTCTTCTCCAGCCCCATCCGATCCTGCACGCCGGGAGGTCTTGTCCGTGTTCCTCTCCAAATACCGCCCGAAAATCATCCTCGCCATCCTCGACCTCTCGGCGCTTATCTTCTCCGGCTTTCTTGGCCTGTGGTTGCGCTTTGGCCGGATACCCGAGCCCACATATATCATGACCTGGGTACGTTATCTCACCATTGGCATGCCGCTGTACTTCGTCATCTACTTCTACATTGGTCTCTACAGCCGCATCTGGCGCTACGCCTCCGTCCGCGAGATCATCACCATCGCTACCGCTGTGACAGTAGCGACAGTCAGTTTGTTTGGCGTCATGTATGTGAACCCCGACGTTCGCTTCCCGCGTAGCGTCCTAGTGATGGTCTGGTTCTTCAATGTCGTCGCGGTAGGCGGCTTTCGTTTCGCCATGCGCCTAGCGGCCGACTTACGCCGGCGGGGACGCAACGCCGCATTACATAAGCGTACACTCGTCCTCGGTGCGGGGGCTGCAGGTCGGATGCTGGCGGAGGAGATCGTCTATCATCCCGAGCTCGACTGTAGGCTCGTCGGCTTCCTCGATGATGACCCCCTCAAGAGCGGCTTCATGGTTGCCGGGCTACCGGTCTTAGGCGAGCTGTTCAGACTCGAGGAGATCGTTCACGATCACGAGATCGTTGAGATCATCATTGCCATGCCCTCTGCGCCTTACACCAAGATCCGCGAGCTGGTGCAAAGAAGCATCGCCTTAGGCATTAAGCCAAAGACGATGCCAGGACTGTTCCGCATGCTAGGCGACGATATCCAGATCAGCGAGATCCGCGATGTCCAGATCGAGGACCTGCTCCCGCGACCGGAGATCAAGACAGACTTCACCGGTATTGCGGACTACGTCAGTGGCAGGACCGTGCTCATCACCGGGGCCGGCGGATCGATCGGGTCTGAGCTCTCACGCCAAGTGGCGAACTTCAGACCGTCGAATCTGATCCTGCTCGGTCACGGCGAGAACAGCATCTACGAGATACATAGAGAGATCGTGCGTAGCTTCCCCGACCTAACCATCATCCCCGTTATCGCCGATATCCAGGATCAGTTGCGCATCGATCAAGTCTTTCATCAGTATAAGCCCAATGTTGTCTTTCACGCCGCAGCACATAAGCACGTGCCGCTGATGGAGTATAACCCCACCGAAGCGCTGAAGAATAACGTCCTGGGAACCAAGAACGTGGCTGAGGCGGCGGACAAGCACGGTGTTGAACGTTTCGTCATGATCTCCTCGGACAAGGCGGTCAACCCCACCAATGTCATGGGTGCCACCAAGCGCATTGCTGAGCTGGTGCTGCAGAGTATCAACCGCCGCAGCCAGACCAAGTTCATGGCCGTGCGTTTTGGCAACGTCCTTGGCAGCCGTGGTAGTGTGGTTCCGTTGTTCAAGGAGCAGATTGCCCGTGGTGGTCCGGTAACGGTCACCCATCCCGATATCATTCGCTATTTCATGACCATTCCTGAGGCGGTTAGCCTGGTCATCCAGGCTGGGGCATTAGGGAATGGGGGAGAGGTTTTCGTCCTTGATATGGGGGAACCAGTCAAGATCGTGGACCTAGCGAGGGATCTGATCACGCTTTCGGGGCTACGGCCTGATGAGGATATAAGGATTGAGTATACTGGGCTTAGGCCCGGGGAGAAGTTGTTTGAGGAGCTGTTGACGGCGGAAGAGGGCACGGTTGCGACGCAGCATAAGAGGATATTCGTGGCCAGGCAGGTGGTACCGCCTGCGAGCGTGGTGGAAGCTGCTTTAGGCACAGTTAGAGAGTTCTCTGTGTCAGGCTGCGCATGCGCGCAGGTTATCGAACTTGCCGCACAAATGAGCGAAGTACCTGAAAATGTCGGTGCAGGATTTCCCGGGGCGGATCCACAGGGAAGAGTCCCTGGCGAGGAAATCCGAAGAGTGACGTCCACGGCTCAGGCTCATTCCTCACCAAGCATATCGGTCGCTGGGGTTTCCAGGTAGATCTGGTCCCAAGCATGATGAAAGGGGATGTGCGGTCGTGAAGATACCTTTCTCGCCTCCTGACATAACCCAAGCTGAGATCGACGAGGTAGTTGACACACTGAGATCCGGATGGATTACGACAGGCCCCAAGACCAAGCTGCTCGAAAAGCAAATCGCTGAGTATTGCCACACTGCCAAGGCTGTAGCCATGAACTCTGCTACAGCCTGTATGGAGTTGACTCTGCGTCTGCTTGGCATCGGTCCGGGAGACGAAGTCATAACATCCGCATATACATACTCGGCATCTGCCAGTGTCATCCATCATGTGGGTGCAAAGATAGTACTTGTGGATACTGGTGTGGACTCTTTCCATATTGACTACGATGCCATAGCAAGGGTTGTTACTGATAGAACGAAGGCGATCATCCCGGTGGACATCGCTGGTGTCATGTGCGACTATGACAGGATATTTGCGGCAGTCGAGAGCCGGAAAGAGCTCTTCAAACCATCAAATGAACTACAAGCTGCACTCGGTAGAGTAGCAGTGATGGCAGATGCGGCGCATTCGTTTGGTGCCTCGTATAAAGGAAGACAAAGCGGAGAGGTTGCCGACTTCACCTGCTTCTCCTTCCATGCTGTCAAGAACTTGACAACAGCTGAAGGTGGTGCAGTGGCTTGGAGAGCCATTCCAGGGGTTGACGATGAGGACATATACCGTCACTTCATGCTGTTGTCACTCCATGGTCAATCCAAAGATGCCCTCGCTAAGACGAAATTCGGTGCCTGGGAGTATGATATTCTCTCTCCAGCTTATAAGTGTAACATGACTGACTTGATGGCCGCGCTTGGATTAGCGCAACTGAGGAGGTATCCTGCCCTGCTCGAGAGACGTAGGTCGCTCATTGAGACGTATGACCGGGCGTTGGTCGATGTCGGCGTTGATGTGCTGAGGCACTATACCGCCGAACAAACTTCGTGCGGGCACCTGTACCTTACACGTCTCATAGGGAAAAGTGAAGAGTATCGCGATTCCGTAATTGCGCAGATGGCCCGGAGAGGTATCGCGACGAATGTACACTACAAACCCCTTCCGATGCATACGGCGTACAAGAATCTGGGGTTCCGTATAGAGGATTACCCACATGCCTTTGACATGTATCACAACGAAATCACCCTACCGTTACACACGCGGCTGTCCGACGGCGATGTGAGATACGTCACCGGCGAGTTGAAGAACATCCTGTCCGGTGAGAGTGATGTAGTATGAGCATGTATGAACGATTCGTCAAGCGAGGTTTTGATGTAATCCTCTCGGTAATGCTCCTGCCACTTCTGATGCCCCTTTGTTTCATAGTCGGGTGCGCGATATGGTTGGAGGATAGGGGACCGGTGTTCTATCTGGGTCTTCGGTTGGGACGACATGGGGTTCCATTTAGGATGCTCAAGTTTCGCTCAATGAGAGTGAACGCCCCAGATTGGAGATTGGAAGATGGGTCTACGTACAATGCAGAGGATGACCCTCGCCAAACTCGTGTCGGCAGGTTCCTGCGGAAGACGAGTATCGATGAGCTCCCACAGCTAATGAACATCCTGGTTGGGCAGATGAGTTTTGTTGGCCCTCGACCGGACCCCGTGGATTGGCTGGATAGATATACAGCCTCTGATCGCACGCTTCTCAACGTAAGGCCTGGCATAACAGGCTACAACCAGGCTTACTACAGGAACTCAACGAACGGCCGAGAGAAGACGAATAACGATGTATACTATGCAGAAAACGTCTCGTTTGGGCTGGACACGAAGATAATTGCTGCGACCTTTCTATCTGTGATCCGAAGAACCAACGTCTACAACGTAGCGTGTACTCCCTCTCAAGCATCCGTAGGGAGTGCCAATGAGACACGTCAATAGGGGCTGGTGAACTACTTGGTGAGAGAAATCGGAAGCGAATTTCACCTGAGCCAGGCGGGTGGGATCACTCGGAACATGGAACCCTCGCTGGGCCTGGATTTATGTCGCGACCAAGTGTTTGTTCGCAGTGGTAGGGAGGCAATCGGGGTTGTACTAGATCATATCGAAGTTACGACCAGAATTGCAGTTCTTCCGAGTTACGTGTGTACGTCAATGGTCGATCCTTTCCTGCAGAGGGGATACGATGTCAGATACTTCGGGGTTGACCGTTCGTTCGTCCCGAGTATAGAAGATCTGAGGATGGCTCTATCGGCTTGCCCTGATGTACTTCTCGTGATTGACTGGTTTGGGATGAACACAAACACCGACGTAGTAGCGACAGCAAGAGAGCTACGTCCAGCTACGCTGATCATTGAGGATCGGACACACTCTTTGTTCAATGGGCACCATGGGCTTATGCCTGACTTCGTCGTTGCCAGCCTCCGCAAATGGCTCGCTCTACCTGACGGGGGGGTGGCAGCTAGCTACGTGCTAAGGTTTTCGCCGCCCGAGAAGCTTGATAGCCAGTTCCCGAAGATGAGAAGAGAAGCAATGCTTCTGAAGGACACGTACCTCAAGTCAGGCGAGTCCAGCATGAAGAACGAGTTCAGAAGAGTGCTTTTGGAGGCAGAGAATGATCTCAGGAACACGATGAACATTCACCCTATGACTGAGGAGTCCCTTTCTTTGCTAGGGATGCTCGATCATAACGGGATGGTGCTTCAGCGTAGGGAGAACTACAACCATCTGCGCACGGCTCTACCTCGACTCCCCCTCAAGATCATTCGTAACGAGAGCCTAGTAGACACGGAATGCCCGTTCTGTTTCCCCATACTGGCTCAGGGATTCCGAGATGAGCTTAAAGAATGGCTTGCTCAAAGAGGTGTATATTGCCCAGTTATCTGGCCGTTGCCTGAGTCTGCCTATCATAATTACCAAGACGCGGCTTACCTATCCAACAGCATACTTTGCATTCCATGTGATCAGCGGTACTCATTAGGCGATATGGATTACGTGTCAGACATGCTGAGACTCTTTTTCGAGGAGACGCAAGGGCTATGCCAAGAAAACTGATGATCCTGGGGGCAAGTCTGCTGCAGTTGCCAGCTATTAGGCGTGCTAAAGAGAAGGGCCTATATACAGTAGTCCTGGATATGAACGAGAAAGCAGTTGGAGCAAGCGTAGCGAATGAGTTTCACGCTATCAGTTCCACGGATATTGATGGAGTTGTGCGGAAGGCGTTGGAACTCAGGGTCGATGGAATAATGACCCTCGCCACTGACATGCCGATGCGTGCAGTTGCGGCTGTTGGGGAGCGCATGGGACTACCAACGATCAGTCCCCTCACGGCGCTGAAGGCTACAGACAAGGCAAGGATGAGGGCATGCATGCTGGCCAAGAAGGTGCCCATTCCGTCATTTGTGGTGGTGTCAACATATGGGGAGTTTTGTGCTGCAGTGGAGTCGTTTCCGGGCAATCTCATAGTGAAGCCTGCAGACAGCTCCGGCAGTCGTGGGGTCTTTCTTCTTAGAAATAAGGCTGAGTCATATAGGGCCTTCAGCCATAGTAAGGCATTCTCTCGTTCCGGAGAGGTGCTGGTCGAGGAGTATATGGAAGGGCCTGAAGTCAGCGTCGAGACTATTACTCTCGATGGGAAAACACATGTGTTGGCGATAACCGATAAATCGACCAGCGGACCACCATACTTCGTGGAGGAAGGGCATTCAGTTCAGTCAATGTTGCCGGACGCGTTGAAGCAAGACATTGTACGGGTAGCTCAGCTGGCGGTGGATGCGGTGGGAGTTGCCAACGGTCCTGCCCATACTGAGATCATTGTCACCGACGATGGACCCAAGATCGTCGAGCTGGGGGCGAGATTGGGTGGAGATAACATAACATCACGATTGGTTCCACTCGCCACTGGTCTGGATCTGGTGGGTGTTTGCATTGACATTGCAGTCGGGCAGACTCCACGACTGGATATTCAATTATCTAGGGGTGCTGCCATTAGGTATCTTACCTGTCCGCCCGGTAGGCTAGTAGGAGTCGGCGGGTTACAGCTCGCCGCGGACGTTGAAGGCGTTGAGGAAATCGTCTTGCTGAAGAAACCCGGCGATTCTGTGGCAGAGGTGAAGTGCAGCGGGGACCGGATAGGATTCCTGATTGCTAGTGGGGCAGACCCCTCTCAGGCTATAGAAAGATGTGAAATAGCGCGATCAAACATTGCCTTCTGCGTCGACCCAAGTTCATAGTCAACGCTCTGAGGTAATGGAGATGACTGGCGTGAGCCGTACGCTCTCATGTAAACTTGTAATCAGGAGATTCATCAGGACAATGTCTGTTCTCCCGAGCGCAATCACTAGGCATTCTACTAATACTAGAACACCCTGGACTAGCTCGCGAGGATCCGCTGAGCAGTGGCTGAAAAGAACGTGTCGTAGAGGGGATTGCATGAAAAAAAGGGTGTGGATCTTCAACCATTACGCCATGCCTCCGCAGTATGAAGTCAGAGTACGCAATAACAAGATGGCGGAGATCATGCAAGGCATGGGATATGATGTTACCATCTTCGGTGCATCGACCCTACACAACACAGAAATCAACCTGATACAGGGGCGCGAGAAATACATTGAGTGTTACTATGGGGATCTTCGGTTCATTCACATAAGGGCTCCCAAGTATAAGGGAAATGGACTAGCTCGTATCATGAACATGCTGGTGTTTCCCGCTCGATTGTTCTTCGCCACCATTAGCCTGAACGAAAAACCCGACATCATCATTAATGACCTTGAGCTGATGGGTTTTTTTTACCCGTTTCTTATAGGCAGAAGGTACAGATGTCCCGTCATTACTGAGATCCGTGATCTGTGGCCGGAGAGCATAATTGAGTTTGGTTATCTCAGGCGCCGGAGCTTCATCTCATCAGCCTTATTCTGGTGTGAGAAATGGATCTACTCGCTATCTGATGCCGTCGTCTTCACCAAGGAAGGCGAAGTAAACTACATACGGGAACAAGGGTGGGATATGGAAGCTGGGGGACCCATCGACATGTCCAAAGTCCATTACATAAACAATGGCGTAGACCTCGCTGAATTCGCCGATAACGCTACCAGGCACCCGCTTGACGACAGGGACCTTACGGATACCGAAACCTTTAAAGTTGTGTATGTTGGATCTATTCGGCATGCCAACAACATAGGGCGATTACTGGATGCCGCCAAGATAGTGAAGGATCTTGGTCATGAGAAGGTTCGGTTCCTTATCTATGGCGATGGTGATGAGCGAGAACATCTTGAGAGGAGGGTGGCTCTGGAGTCTATTACCAACGTAAGGATCAAAGGTCATGTTAATAAAAAACACATACCCTTCATTTTGAGACATTCGTCACTAAATGTCCTTAACTACATGGAGTCTGGTATTTGGAAACGCGGAAATAGCTCAAACAAACTATTTGAGTACATGGCGTCTGGTCGACCGATCCTCTCAACAATCCGCATGAACTACTGCATTATTGATAAGTACGGATGCGGCAGTTCAGTCGAAGACTCTACTTCAGATTCCATAGCTCGGAAGGTCGTTGAGTTCTTCGAAATGCCGCCAGAGCGATATGAGGAGTACGGCAAGAATGCTGCCCGTGGCGCACGGGACTTTGACTGGCGGATCTTGACTGATAGATTGGTTGAGATCATTGAGTCCCTATAGGAATAGGGGGTAAATATGACGATCATCGTGCTAGTCACGGACTACCCGCACCCCAGCGGTCGCATATCAATGAACTATGTGCATGTGCGGAATAAGTACTATATAATGGCAGGCATTGATGTTACAGTCGTCAGTTTCAGTGCAACTGACGACTACGTTATTGATGGCGTACCGGTAGTCACTTTGGCAAGTTATTCTTCGCGACTATCCAGCAAACAGATGGATGTCTTGGTCTGTCATGCTCCGAACCTGCGCAATCATTATTTGTTTTTACACAGGTATCAGAGGTTGTTTTCCAAAATAATATTCGTTTTTCACGGACATGAGGTCCTGCGATGTGCAAAAGCGTACCCATCTCCTTACGACTATGTTAGATCTGAGAACCGAATCTATTTCTGGGTAAAGGATCTATACGATATCCTGAAGCTATCAGTGTGGCGGGCCTACTTCCCCACGATTACCCCAAAGGCGGCGTTCTTCTTCGTCAGCAAGACTATGTATCAGTGCTTCGTAGAGCATGTACGTATAAACCCTGCACTTATTGAACCCCAGACTTACATTATTCACAACCCAATTGGCGTCAGTTTTCAGGACAGTATATATGACCCTACATGCACTAAGGAACATGACTTTATCACTATCAGAAGTGACCTCGACAGTTCTACATACGCGATAGATGTTGTCACAGAACTCGCTCTTGCTAACCCGCAGTTTACCTTCCTGGTTGTGGGAAAGGGTAGCTACTACGACCACAATCCACGACCCGATAATGTCACTCTCGTGCAGAAGTACCTGAATCATGAGGAGATTATCGCAATCATCAACAAGGCTCGATGCGCTCTGATGCCCACTCGGCACGACACGCAAGGTGTAATGGCATGTGAGATGGCTACGTTTGGCATACCCTTGATAACCTCTGACTTGCCTGTATGTAGGGAGATATTCGCTGGGTATATGAACGTTGAGTTCTTGAACAACACTACTCCCAGTATAGACATAAATCCCATATTTCGCAGACTAATAGACTCTTGTCCTTCGCGAAAGCCAGAACGCTATTTTTCGAAGAACACCTGCGCACGAGAGGTGGCAGTCTTCAGACAACTGACTCATGATTGGGGTATACAGGAGTGACAAAGAGAACTAATTGCAGAATCATGACACTAGACTATCGCGTCTTCTGTGCCCTAATGCTTACCGCTTGGCTGTATCTGTCACATTCGTCCGTGATGCGACAGGTTGGCATAGCGGCAATGATAGCGATCTTCCTCTGCGGCCTTGCTTCCTTATTAGCGTCGCCGTTCAGGTACATCAGAATATGGTTGTCTTTTACCATCTTCGCTGGGTATATTGGGGTGACTATGGTCAGGACCCCGACATGGCAGAGTCTATACACGGGCGCATTGCAGATTGCGCTCCTGTTATTACCTTGTGCTCTGTCACTGGAATCACTCAGCGAGCGAGCTATGACAGGTATCTTCCGATTTGGTAAAATATCCCTATACTTGCTGTTAGCTCCCGCGATCATCATTATTGTCTCGGGGGGACAATCGGCTCTCCGAATGTTCGATAGCCATTATTCATTCACTATCTACAAAATACTGTTCCCTTGCTCATATTTCTTCGTAGCTGGATCTCGCGTAGTATTACCGAAGTTGGTCGCTCTTTCTACCGTGTTCTTTGCCATGGGGGAGCGCACGCTGGTTCTCTGTACATATGTCGTGTATCTGACATACGTGGTCCTTGGCGTAAGCAAGGGGGCACGGAGGTTCCACCGATTACTGTTCGTAACGCTGTGCGGCCTGGTTGTTTGTATTCCGTTTATGTATATGGCAGTTCAGTATTCCCCAGTGGGCATATGGCTTAACGAGATCTCATTCCAATACACTGGGGCTAATTTCTATTCCGGAAGAGACGTAATATGGCAAGTGGCACTCAGTCATATAGGTAATGCCCCCCTCTTTGGCTACGGGACCGGTAACGACATTCTGGCGGCTAGTGGCATCACCTGGTCCACACATAACGTCTACGTATACTTCCTACTACAGGGGGGGGGTGTTGGTTTGGCCCTCTTTCTGTGGTTCATGTATTCCATCTGGACGAGCTATCTTCCACTCATGGGCGATAGCATAGTTCGTATGTCCGCAGCTTACTTAGTGGCTACTTTGGTTATGGGATGCTTTGAGCTCATACTAGTAGGCAACGTGGTCAATATATCTCTCTATCTATGGCTCGTGGTTGCAGTTGGGCTTATCCGGGGGAATAGCGTCACTCAAACCAGTGATGTATCATAGTCGCGGATGAGCTAGCTGGCTTTGGCCCTAATCAACAGTGGACACTCACCCACAGAGATAGTAACAGGGAAAGGTGATCACAGTGCTCTACTTCACGAAGGCGAAGGGCGAGTGTACTGGCTGTACTGCGTGCATGCACGCCTGTCCTTTGCACTGTGTCGCACTAGTTCGGGATGAGGAAGGATTCCTGTATCCTCAAGCAGATAGTCGGTGTACGCAATGCGGCAGATGTTTCGCAGTATGTCCTGTGGCCAACCGATTTGCGAGACCCGCAACTCCCCTCGCATCCCGCGCTGTTGCGGCCCGTCATTTGGATCAGGGGATATGGGAGCGGAGTTCATCTGGAGGAGCGTTCTCCGCCATCTGCACTACATATTGCGGTGACGGTGGCGTAATATTCGGGGCGCGATTCGATGGCACACGGGTCATACATGACAGTGTTTACGGTCCAGCTAACGTAGATCCCTTCAGAAAGTCAAAATACGTGCAAAGTGATCTTCGCGATTGCTTTTCCAGAGTTGTCAAGGAACTGAGCCTGGGACACAGGGTGGTGTTTTCGGGAACCCCCTGTCAGGTTTCTGGGCTAAAGAGGTTCCTTGGAAAAGATCACAGCAACCTTCTGTGCGTTGACCTTATCTGTCATGGAGTTGGAAGCCCGGACATATTTGAAAGATACGCGAAAGAGATAGAAGAACGCTACTCATCCAAGGTTATGTCTTATTCGTTTCGCAGCAAGAAAATAACGTTTGGGCGTCTTGCAGAGTATCTCACTCGAGTTGAACTCAAGAGCGGTGTCTGCCTTCAGTATCAAGATGATCCATATACCGCTGCGTTTCTTCAGAGCCTGATCTTGCGCCCATCATGTTACCAGTGCGTTTTCGCTGAATCACGTAGGGATGGGGATATGACTATTGGAGACCTCAAGATGAGATACGATGTGCTACCAAGTGTTAATGGCATCAAGAACCTCTCCGTAATTCTGGTGAATACCGAGAAGGGAAATGAGGTCATTAGCACGCTCGGAGAGCTCATGGAGCTATACCCAGTTAACATTGATGAAGTGGAACGCACGAACCAGCCGCTTCGGTCTCCTGCAATAGAAAGCAGCCGTCGAAGGGAGTTCTTTGTAGATGTTGGGAGCGGAACGCCCATTCATGTCGCACTAACGAAGACTATTCGATACCCCAGCATAATGAAGCGAGCTTGGTTACTCCTTCCCGACCGTACTAGAGCTAGGCTGAAGAGGAGAATGACATGGGTGGCAAAATTGCTGTCGTAACCTGGTATAGAAATGGAAACTACGGTGGAACGCTTCAGGCGTTTGCTCTTCAAGAGGTCCTAAAGATGATGGGATACCAGAGTGAGTTGGTCAACTTCTGTCCCGAAACCACAGGCGTCGCCTACGTGACCAAGCGACTACTCATGAATGCTGCCATTTTTCTGTACAAGCCGAAATTCTATCTTTCGAGGCTACAGATATTTCGGTTCGTTCGTGAGAACTTGAGTGTTAGTAATCCGTTCTACGATTATGATCTCCTTATTCGATTTGCCAGAGATAATTACTCTGCTGCCATTTGTGGAAGTGATCAGATATGGAGTAATGTGGGTGGCAGGATCGAACCTTTGAATTACCTGACGTTCATGGAACCAGCGAGGCGAATTGCCTACGCCCCTAGTACCGGATGTAATCGCATTCCAGATTCCATCAGAAGCACCTTTTCGGAGTACGTGCGTGGCATGGAGTTTCTATCCGTTAGGGAAGAACAGGGGGCTGAGTTTGTGAGGAGCGTTACGGGGAAAGACGCTCGAGTTGTACTAGACCCAACGATGCTACTAAGTGGCAGCCAGTGGGATAGCTATCTGGGGCGGGCGGCTGTCTCTCTTCCACGTGAGCCATACATCTTCTGCTATTTCCTTGGTCGGAATCCCGAATACCTTGAGTTCGCGCAACGTGTATCGCGAACTACCGGTTACCGGTTGGTAGCCGTCGAGGCCAAGCATCTGCGTCTTCCGGGTGTTCAGAAAGTGATCGTGGACCCTCTACAGTTTCTCGCCTATGTGAGAAACGCGTCCCATGTTCTCACGGACTCCTTCCATGGAGTTGCATTTAGCATCACATTTGGCAAGTCCTTCGGTGTATTCAGACGTTTCCGCGACGGCGATCCCATAAATCAGAATGATAGGATTGTAAACATCCTACGGAAGTGTGGGCTCGAGAGCCGATGGGTCTCATCGGACACCCCGGTCTCTCTACTAACCGAAGATGCAATCCATTATCAATCGGTCCACGAGCGACTAGCGGATGAACGCAGTCACTCTCTAGAATACCTAGCAAATGCGGTCGGCTCAGTCATACCAACAACGGCGAGTTAGGAGAGCGTAGGGTTACCTATGATGACATAGCAGACGTGGAGATAGTGTGCTAGTCGACCGAAGTCGAAGGAGAGATGACGTGTGCAAGAAGTCTGTGTAATTGGCCTGGGGTACATCGGCCTGCCTACTTCAGCAGTCTTTGCTTCCAATGGTGTCAGGGTCAAGGGCGTTGACATCAACAGAGATATATGTGAGACCATCACCCGAGGCGGCATACACATTGTTGAACCGGGGCTTGAGGACCTTGTTAGAGACTGTGTGGAGCGCGCTATGCTATCTGCTTCGACTGTTGTGACCGCCTGCAATAACTTCATAATAGCCGTCCCCACCCCTGTTACTGCCGATAAGAAGGCAGATCTATCCTATGTGGTGAACGCAGCAGAAATGATTGTTCCCGTTCTAGCTCATGGGAACTTGGTGATACTCGAGTCTACGGTGTCCCCAAGATGCACTCTAGATGTTCTTGTCCCGGTGCTGGAGAGAAGTGGCCTCAGAGCGGGCCAAGACTTCATGGTGGCTCACTGCCCTGAACGCGTGCTCCCCGGTCAGATAGTCTCTGAGTTGGTCCACAACAATAGAGTTATAGGGGGAATTGACAGGAGGTCAGCTGAGGCTGCCCGAAATCTCTACGCGTCCTTCGTGAAAGGGGAAATGTACATCACTGACCCTACCACCGCCGAGATGTGTAAACTCATGGAGAACACGTTTCGCGATGTGAACATCGCCTTAGCCAATGAACTTGCGAAGCTATGCGAGAAACTAGGTATTAGTGCGTGGGAAGTTATTAGATATGCGAACAAGCATCCTCGTGTGAATCTCCATCAGCCTGGGCCTGGTGTGGGTGGACATTGCTTAGCGGTAGATCCATGGTTCGTTGTAGAGTCCCAGCCGGGCACCGCAGAACTGATCACCCTAGCGCGAAACATCAACGATAGTATGCCCAAACATGTCCTAGACAGCGTAAGGCGGTTGGTGCCTGGTGGGGGGAAGGTGGTTATACTGGGGTGTACATACAAGCCTAACGTTGATGATCTTCGGGAGAGCCCGATTATGGACCTATACCACCTTTTAGAGAACGATCACAACTATCAGGTGTCTATCGTTGACCCGTATATCAGACAATACCGCTTGAGTGTGCATTCCGAACTCAAAGATGCAGATCTACTGCTCCTCGGAGTCCACCACACAGTATTCAGGGACCTTGATTATGGACACATCGCTCAAATCATGAGGACACCAACAATCCTTGATACTCGAGACTTCCTCGACAGGGTAGAAATGGAGCGGCTTGGCTTCGGATATCACCTTCTTGGGTGTAGCGACGCAACCGATGCTCGATCGTCACGGGCAATGACGTCTTCCGTCGCGAGTAACTAGGTAGTTTCCCGTAGACGAGGGCGATGACCAGCCCGAATAGACTGAACTCTCCCGACAAGCCAGATACTCTCCGTTTCTACTGCGCATATACGCGTATGTTTTTTGATCGAGTAGGAATTACATCCTGAGGGAGACTCGTTATCACCAACCAGCTGGCCTCCATCATGTGCATCAGGGGATATGCTGTGGGAATTACTGCGAGCGTCCACATTCGGCAAGAGAGGTTTGGGAAGGCTGAACGCGGTTGAGAACTGAGTCTCTTGGGTTTCCGGGGGCTGCGGCGCAACGTCCCGAGGCTCTGGCTATGGACGTGGGAATGGCTGGCCCTTCAGAAGACGATCCCTGTGTCGCTGCATTACCCCTCAACGATCGACAACATGGACAAACAGAGGAAGGTGACTCCCTTGAGCCAATCGTCGCAATTTCAGGTGGCCCGAGCGGCCACCCTTCTTATGGTCATCTCAGTTGTCGGCAAGCTGCTCGGCTTCGCCCGCGAGCAGGCCATCGCCGGCCTGTTTGGCGCGACCCGAATGACAGATGCCTATGTGACCGCCTTCACACTGCCTCAGATGATCGCTGGGCTGATCGGCGGGGCGGTGAGCTCGGCCCTTCTCCCGGTCTTCAGCCGTTACCTCGCCCAGGATGATCGTAGGGGCGGCTGGGGTGTGGTGGGGGCGATCTCGCGGGTGACCGTGGCGACCCTCCTACTGCTGGTCTGCGCAGCGTTCATTGCTGCACCCTGGCTGGTCCAGGTGATGGCCCCTCGCTTTACCCTGCAGGAACAGGCGGCGACCGTCACCATGCTACGGACCATGGCCCCCACGGCGTTGTTCCTGGGGATGGCTGCGGTCTTCGCGGTCCTACTCAATGCTCACAAGCAGTTCGGTGGTCCCGCTCTCAGCCCGCTGCTGATGAACGTGGGGATCATCGGTGCCGTGATGCTGCTGGCTGGGAAGCTGGGGATCGGTGCCCTTGCGTGGGCAACCCTGGCGGGTGCTCTGCTTCAGGTTGCCTACCTTGCGTGGCAGTTGCGCCGCCAGCAGGTGCCCTGGCTGACTAGCGGGCTCCTTCGGCATCCGGGGGTGATCGAGGTCGGGCGGCTCGCGTTGCCGATCGTGGTCGGTTCACTCTTTGGTCAGCTCTATATGGTGATCGACAAGGGTCTGGCCTCTGGCCTAGACGCAGGCAGCATCGCTGCCATGAACTACGCTGCAAAGCTGGTTCAGCTACCAGTCGGCATCTTTGTCACTGCGCTGGCCACGGCTATCTACCCAACCCTCGCCGAGCATGCCGGTCGTGGTGATCACGACGGGCTAAAGCGCAGCGTCAGCTCGGGGCTGAGGCTGCTCACTTTGGTGATGCTGCCTGCCGCGGTCGGGCTGATCGTGCTACGTACTCCCATCGTCAGCCTAGCGTTCCAGCGTGGTAGCTTTGACAGTGTGGCCACGGCGAAGACCGCCACCGCTTTAGCCTTCTACGCCATCGGCGTCCTCGGCGTAGCCAATCAGCAGATCCTTACCCGTGCCTTCTACGTGCTAAGCGACTCCATCACCCCGGTGGCAGTGGGCATCGGGAGTTCACTATTGAACATCGGCCTCGCTTTCTGGCTAGTTAGGCCCCTCCAGCATGGTGGGCTGGCCTTGGCCAACTCCATCGCCACGCTGGTCAACATGGCCGTACTGATGATGTTCTTGCGGCGCAAGGTGGGTTCGTCCTTGGGTGTGGTCGGTTCCCTCGTCAAGATCGCCCTAGCCGCTGGCGTCATGGGCGGCGTGGTCCTGTTCGCCTACCCGCTCCTTGCATCCATCGGCCGGATCGCTGCTCTTGCAGGATCTGTAAGCCTAGGCGTGGTGGTCTACTTCGTCATGATCGCACTGCTCGGGGTAGAGGAGATGAGGGTGCTGACGGGGATGGTCAAGAAGCGACTGGGGAGAGGGGTAAGGGCGGCGTGAAGCGAGGCTCTAGTGCTTATGTCTGGCAGAACGGATCGGGGTCAGTAGTCCTGTAGTGTGGATTCCAGAGTCAGGGCCTCGAGCCTCTTGAGTTTTTCAGGCGACACAAGCGCCGAATGGCACCACCCAAAAGTGGGCCGGGGACTCTTGGGGCGCGAGGCCTATGGACGGAAGGTATTTACCGCCCCTATGGTGTATAAGGAGTATGGGTGATCAGGACAAACCTGTCATAACGCCGTACTGGAGGGCTCAGTGAAGATCATCTTCCACATCGCACTTCTCATCGTCGCTTTGGCACCCTTCTGGCGGGGCCTCTTTTTTTCGCTTGAGCAGCTAATCTTCGCCATGCTCATCCTCGTGGTAGCTCTTCCCGCCTATGGGCGAAAGATCGTACCGTCATCCCCCGCCGAGTGGGGGATGACGATCCTCGCGGCTGCTAGTCTATTCTCAATCATACCAGCAGTAAACCGCTATGCCGCAGTGGCGTGGGCGATCCAGATCGTAGCGGTCGCTTCGGTCTACTGCATCACCTCGGCACGCGCAGACGAAGGTCGTGCCAAGCGCACTGCCGTCGTTCTTGCATGCTCGGCAGGCTGGATCGCAGCGCTGGGCCTCGGCAGCTATCTGGGTGTCTTGGACTTCGTCCCAGATAGTCTCCTCGGGGGGAGACTGGCGTCGACCTTTCAGTATCCAAATACTACCGGTTCCTTTCTAAACCTCGCGCTACTACTGACGTTTCTAGCTCAGGTCCAGAGTGATGGATTGCTTCTCCGGGTAGGCTTGGCGATCCCGGCCAGCCTGATGAGCCTGGCCTTCATCTTCACACTGTCTCGCGGGGCATTTTTGGTACTGCCGGTGACGCTCACACTATTCCTCATCCTGCTCCCCTGGCAGAAGAAGCTGCACGGGCTGGCCATGATGCTGGCGGGGATGGTGCCGGCTCTGGCTCTCGCCAGGCCGATGCAGGTGTTTATCAGCGCCCGTCAGATGCAGGCGGTCTATGCTCTGCTAGTGACCCTGGTCGTGACAAGCATCCTCTTGACGATCATTGCCCACTACCTGCTCAAGGGGTTGCGTGTCTACGTAGTGTTTCAGTGGCGGACTGCAGGTCGGGTGCTGCTGGCACTTAGTCTCGTGCTTCTGGTGGTGGGCCTGGCCTATTGGCAGCCCATCCTCCACGGGGTGCAAGAGGTCAGTGTGCGTATCCTACCGACCAACGCCGCCAAGCGGGTGGCCGATATCAGCCTGTCGACCCATAGTGCATGGACGCGATTCATGTTCATACAGACTGGGGCGCGGATCGCCATGGCTCATCCCCTGCTCGGTGTCGGCGGGGGTGGTTACGCCAGCCTTTACAATACCTATCAGGAGCTACCTGTCATCGCAAAGCTCGCGCACAGTCATCCGGTACAAGTTTGGGCTGAGACCGGTATCATCGGCCTGATCGGCTATATGCTGGTATGGGGTGGGTCCACCTACCAGGCGATACGCTGTCTCTTTAGCAGGGAGACGGTAGAACGCAAGACCTGGGTGGGTGGTCTGCTGGTTGCCGCATGGGCGATCGGGCTGCATAGCATCATTGACTTCGACATGTCCTTTCTATCCATCCAGCTATGGGTCTTCACGCTGCTCGGTCTCGTAAACGGGCTATCCATGCGCAGACGCGAAGGGGGGCTACCGATGACGTCGCGATTGGGGGCAGCCATATCCTCTGGGCTGACCGTCATCGTCGCTGTCGCGATCGCGTGTGCCTCGATGATGGCGTATGCGGAGTGGCAGGCATCCTTGGGCGAGCAGGCCCTGGAAGCGGGAGGCCACACCACCGCGATCACGAGGCTGGAGAGTGCGGTCCGGACGTCGCGGATCAATGCCAAGCACTACCAGCAGCTGGCCCTCGCCTATTACCAACAAGCCGGTATCCCGGAAAACCTCGCCAAGGCGCGCTCTGCTCTGGAGCAGGCGGTGAAGCACGACTCCCACAACCCTGAGTACCACCTATTCCTACTGCGGGTGCAGCTCGATCAGAAGGACTGGTACGCTGGGGTGGATGAGGCAACGACTCTCCTGGAGCTACAGGCGCATACCCAGGCCAACTATGAGATAGCGGCCGAGACCTATGCCGAGGGCCTAGTTGAGCTGGTACGGCGGGGCGAGCACGAGAAGGCGCGGAGATTGGCGGCGGAGATCGCAGCCTGGCCGGAGCAGTTTGCTGCAGGGAACAAGGGGCTGAAGGTGAGCAAGAGGATCTCCCTAGCCGTAGGGGAGGCGAAGTTCCTACTCGGGGAATGGAACGAGGCCGAACGCTATATCACAGCCGCCGAGCAGAACGCGTCGTGGCGCCCGCGGATCTACTGGTGGCTAGCCCTGATCTATGATAAGAGCGGCAACGCCAGGGCTCAGGAGCAGCTGATCAGCAAGGTCCCTTACATCCGCCTCGCCCACACGAGTGAGGATTATCAGGCGTTTAAAGCCTTTCGATGAAACGAGAACGAGCCTCGGCAATGCCGAGGCTCGTTGTTGATTGTGACTATGCTCTTAGCGGGGCATGCGAGCGAGGATACGCTCGACGAAGGCGGCCAGTTCGGATCGGGAGAGTTCTAGGTCGAAGCGGACGGTGCGATCCTCGTAACCAGCCAGTAGACGTGCGTCATACAGGGCGGTCAGGAGAGCTTGCTGCTCCGCGGTCAGGCCGGTCACGTCGACGAAGGGGCAGGGTCTGGTGCTGGGCTGCACATTGAGGGCCTTGGCCATCATCATGAGCATGTCGCCACGGGTAAAGGTACGGCCTTCGGTCAAAACGGCAGCCGGGTCGACGATACCAGCGTTACCGAGCGCGGTGGCGGCTTGGGCAGGGGTAGCATCCTGGCTGACTAGCCCCATCACGCGAGCAAAGACGGTGACACCGTCAGCAGGAGTGGTGGGAGCGTTGGGACGGATCTCGCCAGGAGCGACGGGGGGGATCAAGCCGGACCTTGTCATGTTGATCAGGGATGAGGCTGCCCAATCAGTAGGTGCGACATCCCGGATGCCGAGATCCTGGATCGCTTGGCGGATCTGCTCGGTGTAGACGTTGCCCGTCACAGTGTCGGCTAGGACGAGGCTGGTGGTGAGACAGGCAAGAGCGAGGAATAGGGCGATTGTCTTTTTCATCAGAGTTCCTCCTTGAGTGGAAAATAGATTATTATGGTTGGAGAGGATAACATGTCCAACACAATACTTTTCTATTCGTGTCGTGTACGCCAGTGTCCTGCTAGCCTGTCCTAGTTTTCTGTGAAGTCCGGTATCATTCGACGCATAGCGCATAGCTTGTCAGAGGGTGGCGAAGCCTGACCTATACGTTCGTTCTGTCTGACATTGCCTGAAGAGTCTTACCTCATGCAGGGTTTCCGTGCGCCAGGGCCAGTTCGGACAGCAAGGCGCTCCGGCAGGCTGTGTGGATCAACTGCGAGTGTGTCCTGGCACTACGAGCGATTGAAAACGATCTACAGGTAGGCGGCGAGTGGAGAAGGAAGCGCGAGGTGCTCAGACGAGAGGCTGAGCGAGTGTAGGCCACACCACGTTTGCCTATCCATGGAACAAACCCCGACGCCTTGCGTAGAAGTGGGCGGAGCTCATTGAGATCATGGGAGGGTGAGGTGGAAACATGGCAACGGGTGAGTGCTGCACGAACTGCCGCCATGGGGAGTACGACTCAAGGAGAGAAGACGTATGGTGCGGTTACTATGGTAAGTGGGTTGGCTGCAGTGGGAGCTGCAGAAACTTCGAAGATCGGTAGCATAGGGAACGTAAGCCGCGGGGCCCTTGGGGACCTCACGGCTTTGTGTTGTCCCGTCTGGATCGCGTGACTTAGCCACGGGTCACTCGATCTGGGAACTGCGTGGAGGAAGACGGCTAAGGAACGTCGAAGTCTCTCCCTCGCTGATATGCTTCATCTTCCTAGCGACGAGCTCACTATCGGAGGTGCACCATGGCCGATCCTGATCCGAGCATTATCGAGTGCCTGAAAGAGAACTGGCAGCATGCCAGGCACGTGGAGAATGAGCGACTCTCGTTTACTCAGTTCTACGCCATGATCGTCGGGGCTGTGGTGACCATCCTTGTCCAGTGGTCTGATCGGGGACCTGTTCTCGTCTTCGCTTTGGCGGCGTTCCTGCTGCTGCTCTCGATTCTGGGCCTGCTCTTGGCACAGAAGTGGGGACAGACCTTCGATAAGCATATGGAGAGAGGGCGTCGGGCAGCCGATCGGCTCGGAGTGACGGACTTCATGGTCTTCCCTGGCCAGCCGGATCAGTACTCCATGTTGGGCCGGGCTCTCAGGACCAAGAATCTCTTCTGCTATTTCTACGCCGCGGTCATCGGTGTGTCCACGGGAGTTATGGTCTACAGTCTGTCCGAGCTGATCCCGCCTTCGATCCTGGTCTCCGTGGTTACCGCTGTACTGGCCTCGGTGATCGCCTGTCGCGACTTTCAGAAGAGCCGTCAGGCTGACGATGCAAGCTTCGACCGAGTCGCGGGGTGAGTCCCCCGGCCGTACATAGATGACAAAGGAGAGAACCATGCCATATAAGCTGCTCGCCCTGGACCTGGACGGCACACTGCTGGATGAGCAGTGTCGCATCCCCGCGACCACTGTGGAGAAGCTCCGCTTGGCTCAGGAGAAGGGGGTGGTCGTCACCCTCGCCACCGGGCGGATGTGGGTCTCCACGCGCACCTATGCCACCGACTTACAAATCAGCCATCCGCTAATCACCTACAATGGAGCCCTGATCAGGGACGCCCATGGACGCGAGACCCTGTACGAGAGCCTGGTCTCAGCGGAGCTGATTCGTGACCTCATCGCCTACTGCAAGAGCGAGCAGCTCTACCTGCAGCTCTATGGTAATGATGAGATCGTCATCGAGAAGCGCGTGGCGGAGACGGAGATCGACCCGGACCTGAAGTTTGCATCCTGCCGCGAGCTGGGTGACTTCACCGCCTACCTTGCTCGACCCGATACTACAGCCTTGGCTGGCTCGCCGAAGATGATGATCGCCGTCACCCGCGATCGGGTGGATCAGATCCCAAGGATCCGGAGTGAGCTCCAGACCCGCTTCCCCGAGCTAAACGTGGTGCAGTCCAGACCATGGCTCTTGGAGATCCTCAGTCCCGGCGTCTCAAAGGCCGCGGCGCTTGAGATCCTTGCCAAGAGTTTGGGCATCAGCCGTGACGAGGCGATCGCCGTGGGGGATAGTGACAACGATATCTCCATGGTCAGCTGGGCTGGATTAGGAGCAGCGGTGCAGAACGCCACTCCGGAGCTGGTGAAGGTAGCTAAGTATCTGGCCAGTGCGCCTAGCTATCGTGGGGTAGAGGAGATCATCGACAAGTTCATCCTGTAGATATAGAGATGGCCGAGGTCCTAACGAGGGACCTCGGCCATCTCTATATCTACAGGATATTTGGGGCTCAGGCTGCTCGTTATTCCGCCAGGCGCTTGCCGTAGTAGTGGGTGGAGGAGTAGAGGTTGATCTCGTCATCGACGCCCTGGGCTGGGACGGTGCGGTCGATCAGCCAGTCCAGGCCTTCCTGGGCACCGCGAATGATGATCGACTCACTGTTATACGGTTCCCAGTTCCCTGTGTAGATCTTGCCATCCCAGGCGCTGCCCCATTCGTAGGTTCCATCTTCGCGCAGCGTGATCCAGCTCTTGGTTGACGTTCCGGCCCCGATGTATAGATTGCTCGCGGTCGAGGAAACGTCGAATGTCCATACCGCACCTGGCAGTCGCAGTGCAAACGTGCCGAAGGGGATCGAGGGTTTGGCCGGTTGCTCAGGCTCGACCGGCGCGGTAGGCTGTGGAGCCACCTGCGCCGGAAGCTTGTAGGTGATGGTCGCCGTAAAGGTATCGGTGTTCCAGTCGACCGTCGCCCCCAGGTTCTCGGTGACAAAGCGCAGAGGAATCAGGGTGCGGTCCTCCACCACGGTCGGTGGAACATCCATTCTGAGGCTCTGCCCATTCAGAGAAGCCACAGAATTGCCCACCCAGAGATACAGCGTCCGATTGCCCAACTGGTAGGTGATCTTCTGTTCGGCATCATCCCAGCCGATCTGGGCACCCAGACCTTCGCCTAGGATGCGCAGGGGCACCATCATGCGGTCTTGGATCAGCTGGGGTGCCACGTCCAATACTTGACGGAGATGGTTGACATAGGCGATCTTGCTGTCCCGCTGGAGCTGGACAACCCGCTCCTCAGCGGGGACGATCAGGTCGACTACCGGGGGTTCGGCCTTGATCCCAATCACCGGGGAGAAGCCCCCACCAATTGCCTCGACCACGTAGTAATAGGTGGCATTGGGCGAGACCTTGGTGTCGACATAGGAGGTGGACAGGACGGGAAAATCCATGGCCGGCGTCTTGGGAGTAAAGGTAGGCTGGGTGCTTTGGTAGACGTAGTAGCCCTTGCTTGGGGCGGGGTTGGCCGCCTGCCAGGTGAGCTGAACCGCGCCATCCTTGAAGACTGCCTTCACGTTGGTCGGTGTGCCTGCGCTGGTCTGAGGTTGCGGTTGGGGCTGAGACTGCGGTTGGGGCTGAGACTGCGGTTGGCTCGGCGTCTGTCCGCCCGTGGTATTGGATCCCGTGCTGGGGCTTGAGAAGTCATATGTGCTGGCATCCGGAAGCGCCTCGGATGGGTCAAGTGTTCCAGTGGCGTACTTGATGGTGACTGCGGGGAGTGAGTACTGCAGCTCGCCCTTGACGATACGCGCGATCTGAAACTTCACCACTCGATCATCGCGGAAGAACAGATAGACATGATTAGATGTCGCGGGCAGCTTCTTCGTGAGGTCGCCATTCAACGGTGGAACACTGTCGAACGGCACGACACCTAGGTCGATGAACCCGCCGCTGGGGGTGGTAAGGAAGACATTGGGCAGATTTTGTTCGACCTCCAAGTCGTTGTCTGTGCTGTAGAGGCCAGTTCTGCCGGTCTCGAAGGATAGACCCGGAGCGATCCAGCCGGCATCGCCGACCGTAACGGTCTTCGCGGAACTCCAGGCAAACGAGCTGGCGGCCCTAATGCTCGCCGAACTACTCATCGAAAAAAAGATCAACAACACCGCGACTGCTGTCCACATGACATGAACTCTGCTTCCATTACCCGCCTTCATGAGATCTCCTCCCAACCTGATACGCTTCAAGCCTTACGAGACTGGACCCCTCTGCATATCGCTGTAATACGATCTGACTATTCGACCATATTATGCTAATCCCTGCACTATCGATCGGAATATTGGGGACGGTTCTAATTGTTCGCTTCTCCGTTCCCCACACCCCTGATCGTCATCCCGAACTGTTCTCACGGGTCGGCCGGGTCGCGACCGATTGATGGTGACGGCGGTCAGGGCGTGCTGTAGCTCGCCTCATGCGGCACTAGCCACGGTGGGTCAAGATCGAAGCGAGAGCGCGTATTTGGAGAGCACCGGTATGGTGCTCTCTTATCAGCGGCTAAACACCTGCGAAGATGGCATGCTCGGCAGGAAAGCGAGGATTGTCGGAGAAAGGAATATCATGTCTATCGGCAGGCACTACTTGAAATAGATGGAGGGTGCAAATGAGGATTTCGACAATCGAAACACGAGACCAACTGACGAGCGTCATCGCCCACCTACCAGAGCTTCTCGATATGGACATGATGGTCTGCGTCACCGATCACGAGAGATTCCTAGGCTACCAGCGGGGCAAGACCATCGACGTCGGAGTGAAGGTGGGACAGCCTGTCCCGGCAGGGGATCCGCTGCACGCCGCCATGAGAGAACGTCGCCAGATCGTCGCGATGGTTCCGAAAGAGGTTTATGGCACCGCCTTCAAGAGTGTTACCACGCCCATTGAGGGACCCGATGGCACCGTCATCGGTGCCGTGGGTGTGGCTACCAGCATGGGCCATGAGCTGAAGCTGGAGGGCTTGGCTAACTCGCTCGCTGCTACCTTGGAGCAGGTTACAGCAAGTGTCGAGGAGGTTTCTCGTGGCGCCCAGCAGGTAGCAGCGGGTAGCACCATGCTCGAGGAGAAGTCCAGCGTTGCGAAGCAGAGCATGCTTAACACGGACGAACTCCTGGCCCTGATCAAACAGATCTCAGACCAGACCAATCTGCTTGGGCTCAACGCCGCCATCGAGGCTGCCCGCGCCGGCGAGCAGGGGCGAGGGTTTACCATCGTCGCCAATGAGATCCGGAAGCTGTCTGAGGACACCAAGAACGCTGTCTCCCGGGTTCGTGAGACGTTGGACGGCATACGCACTGCGGTTGATTCCATGCTGACAGTGCTCGCCAAGAATAGTGAGGCGATCGAGACCCAGGCAGCGACCATCGAGGAGATCAATGCGGCTCTGCAGGAGATCAGCGCCACGGCCCAAGAACTGGCGGAGATTTCCCATGTCAATAAGCGGTAGCGAACTGGCCTTGCCTGGCGCCTTGGCCGATGTTCACCTGCACATCCTGCCTGAGCTGGACGATGGTGCGGCTTGCCTGGACGACGCCTGCGCGATGGCGGCCATGGCGGTGGCCGATGGCATCACCGCGGTGGTCGCCACGCCTCATTGTCTGGATGGTGCCTATAGCCCCGAGCGGATGACGGTGCTAGAGGCTGTGGAGGCGCTGCAGGCGGAGCTGGATCGGCGGGAGATCGCCCTTAGGGTGTATCCTGGTTCTGAGCTACACAGCCATATGCAGCTGCGTCGACTGCTGGACGAGGGGAAGGTCCTGCCCTTGGCGGGCGGTCTTTGCGTGCTCCTGGAGTGGCCGACGCACAGCATTCCTGCCTATATGGACAGCCTCGTCTTTGAGCTGGTGACGGGGGGATACAAGCCGATTATCGCCCACCCTGAGCGGAATCTGGCGGTGCAGGACGATCCCAACGCGCTTTACCGCTACATCGAACGCGGTGCGCTGGCACAGGTTACCGCGGCCAGCGTGACGGGGGTTTTCGGGGAGCGGGTAAAAGAGCTGGCGAAGATCCTAATCAGCCATGGTATGGCTCAGTTCATCGCCACCGATGCCCACGGAGTGAGGGGGCGTAAGCCGATCCTCTCGGACGCGTATCGGGTGGCGAGTGAATGGATTGGCAAAGACGAAGCACGCAATCTGGTAGCCGACAATCCCCGGTCCGTGATCGAGGGGAGAGGGATTGCGGTTAACGCCGAGCCCTACGAGCCTCGCTCAAGGAGTTGGTTGGCTAGGCTATGGGGAGGCAGACGCGTGTAAGTAGCGTGAGGATAGGACAAGAGGCAGCGTCCCGGATGGGACGCTGCCTCTCTCTGTTTATCTATGATCTAGACTTGCCCAGCTCCCGAACTGGCAGGAGGAAAGCGAAGATTGTCGGAGAAAGGAATATTATGACTAAACGGCGAATCTTGGAAACCATTCTGAGTGGTGCACTTTGGGTACCTGAACTTACATTGAACCTGGGGATACAGATTAGTCAAGGAGGACACTCGGTGAAGAAGAGGTATGAGAAGCCGAAGCTGGAGATCCAGCGCTTCACTCCAGAAGAGGAGATCGCTGGTGGGGGTCTTATGCTCAGTGGTACGTCGACGTTCTTCGATCCATCGTTCCCCTGGTAGGTGACCATGGAGCAGTACAAGATTGCTGACTTAGTGGTGCGAATGGCAGCGTTCGGGGAGACCCTCACCAGTCAGGCATGCACCTACCGAGCTACAACTGGTCGAGGGGCGGACCTAACCATCAGGTCTGCTCGTGTGACCGAGATAACACCGGTGGGAGCGGAGCGAAGACGAACTGAGGGTCGCCTTGTTACAGAAGACTCAACCCATCAGCACGTCTATACTATCGACCAGGGCGTCATCAAGATGCACAGCTCCGCTCATGTCAGCGGCAGGGAGTTCCGCTTCGATTTTGGCGATACCCTTAGCTCTTGTCCCGGCCTCAGCCTGGCTGACTGGGAGTATCTCGCGACTGGTTTTGCCTTCGCCAAGGCGCTCTTGGATTTTGATGGTTTCGTTCTGCATGCCTCAGCGGTGGCTATGGATGACGCAGCTGTGCTTTTCTCCGCGCCCTGTGGAACAGGAAAGTCAACCCAGGCCGCGCTGTGGCAGCGCTTCTTTGGAGCCGAGAGAGCGGTCATTCTCAACGATGATAAGCCTGCCATTCGTCGCCTAGGCGACGACTTCTTTGCCTTTGGTACCCCCTGGAGCGGCAAGACTCCGCTAAATGAGAATCGGAAGGTGCCGTTGCGGGCGATTGTCTTTCTGGAACAAGCCAAGGAGAACAGTATTCGCAGGTTGTCCACTGGAGAAGCTGTCCCGCTTCTTATCCAGCATAGCTTAGGCTATGGTGATGACCGGGAGAAGGCCGGCAAGTTTCTGACCACTTTGGGCCGGATAATGAGCCAGGTGCCGATCTATTCGCTGCGCTGCAATACCAGTGAACAGGCGGTACTGACAGCCTATGAAGCGATCTTTGGCGATGGGCACCAGCATGGGAGAGGTGTGAGCTGAGATGCGGGTCAAGGATGGATATGTGATGCGCGAGGTGGCGGGGACCTTTGTGATCGTACCGACAGGCCAAGCGGCCGTTGATTTCAACGGACTGATGACGCTGAATGAGGTGGGTGCCTTCATATGGAGGCAGCTGGCCACCGAGCGCTCAGAGGATGGTCTGTTGGTCGCGCTGCTGGGTGAGTATGAGGTTGATGACGCCACCGCGAGGATTGATCTGGAGGAGTTCATGAGTGCACTGCGAGTGGCTGACCTACTTGTCTAGGCGGAGTAGAGCCGTCGCCATGGAAGCGCTGGCGCCGCTACTTGTAGAGAAGCTGGCAGACGGTGGCGAGGTGGTCATGACGGTAACGGGCAACAGTATGTATCCCATGCTCCGTGATCAGGCGGATAGCGTGTTGCTCGTGAGTGAGTCAGGTGGGCGTGTGCGCATGCATGATATTCCACTCTACCGGCGCAGGGATGGGGCCTACATACTGCACCGCGTTGTAGCCATCCACGGCGATCGGTATCTGACTGCTGGCGACGGGCAGGGGCAAAGCGAAATGATTGAGTCGGATCAGGTCATCGGTGTGGTGCGGGGGTTCTGGCGCAACGAGCGCTACCTTTCGTGCAGTCATCCGGCGTATCGATTATATGCGGTGCTCTGGACCTGGCTGATGCCAGTCCGCAGGTACTTGCTTCGGGCGATCTTGATGCTGCTGAGGCACGGGAAGGGGAGGTCCAATGATCGTGACGATCGAGGGGCAGTACCTGATTGATCTGCTGGGCTCAGTGTTGCGCGGCACAAGGCTGCCGCAGCCACCGGTCGCTCTGGACTGGGAGAAGCTCTACCGGATCGCAGCCTTTCACCTTGTCTCTGCCATGGCGTCACAGGCAATAGATCAGCTACCAAACCCCGAGCAGCCAGCTCCTGAGCTTCTGAGGAGGTTTCGCAACGACCACAGCGTGGCCATGGCTCGCGAGGCGAACCAGCATGTACATCTGGAGCAACTGCTGGAGGCGTTCAGGAGCCACGGCGTTGCCTGTCTACCGCTCAAGGGCTGTCTGCTCAAAGAGCTGTATCCCAGTGTCGAAATGCGGCTGATGGTGGACGTGGACCTGCTCATCGATGGCCGATCCAGTGAGAAGGTCAAAGGCCTCATGTCTGGTCTGGGCTACACGCTGAAAGCACAGGGAGAGACTCACGATGTGTATCTAAAGAAGCCCTTCATGACGGTGGAGATCCACCGCCACCTGATGCCTGAGAGGGTCTCCTATCGCAGCTACTTTGATCAGGTCTGGAGCAGGGTCATCACCGATGGCGACCACGGCGGCTATCGGCTCTCGCATGAGGACTTCTACGTCTATCTGATCGCCCACATCGCCAAGCATTTCTCTGGCGGCGGAACAGGGATCCGTTCGGTGATGGACCTGTGGCTGTACAGTCAGCGATATGGAGGGGCGACGACCAGCGAGTACACCCGCACCGAACTACAGAGGATTGGGTTACGTAAGTTTGCCGACAATGTCGAGGCGTTGAGCCGTGTTTGGTTTGGTGGCGAGAGTGGAGACCGATGGTATGAGGAAGTGACCGGCTTTATTCTCAGCAGCGGAAGCTCTGGCACCAGACAGAACGCAGTCGTGATGAAGCTGCCAAGGATGCCAAGGGCGGGGGACCCTTTGCATTGGCAAGGTGGTCAAGTATCCTCAGGCTGCTCTTTCCACCCCTGAAGACCATGCGGGTAGGTTACCCCTGTCTGCGCAGGTTCCCAGCGTTGCTACCTCTCGCATGGGGTTGGCGCGGGGCGAGGAGCGTGCTGCTGAAGGGGAGGAGTACGGCTAGAGTCCTGGAGATGACACTCACGGTCACAGAGCAGGATGCTGAGCGCGTCAGGGTGCTCTACCGGCGAATGGGGCTAACGGATCAGTGAAGCCGGATGTTCCGATGGTTTGTAGGCAGCAGACGAGTAACAAGGAGAGATGGGTCTAGTGATGTACATAAACACCGATGTCGCAAAGCCGCGAAGCAGTTTGTCCAGCGTGATCGCCCTACGTGGGCTGATCGTCATGCTCGTCGTAACGGTACTGCTTGCACATGGCTCTGGGCCAGCTGGAGACCATGTGTTTGCAGCGACTTCCACCTTTGCAGGTGGAACCGGCAGCTCGAGCTCGCCTTATCTGATCGAGACCGCCGAGCAGTTGAACGCGATCCGCACCAACCTCAGCAGCCACTTTCGCCTTGTGGCGGACATCGACCTATCAGCCTATGCGTCAGGCAGCGGCTGGCAACCGATTGTGGGGTTTGCCGGCACATTTGACGGTCAAGGGTATGTCATCCGCAACCTGACCATTCAGCGCCCCACTGAAGACACTGTTGGTCTCTTCGCTGACCCGACCAACAGTGTGCAGCGCGTGCGCTTCGTTAACGCGTCGGTCATCGGTAGGAATCACGTTGGTGTTGTTGCTGGAACTGCCTGGGGTCTTGTCTCCAAAGTCCATGCCCAGGGGACGGTCGTCGCTAACGACTACGCAGGCGGTCTGGTGGGTTCCCAGTTTGGCAATCGCATCAGCTTGTCTGGGGTTAACGTGAGTGTCTCATCCAACGGAACCACCGGTGGGCTGGTGGGTCAGACCAATGGCGCGGTAGGCATCGACAACTGCTTTGCCATTGGTCGAGTCGAGGGCAAACTTGCGGGTGGCCTGATTGGTGCTGACAACAGCTCTATAACAGGTGCAACAATCCGGAACTCGTATGCTGCGGGGCCTGTAAGCGGACGTGGCAGCACGTATACGGCGAATGGCTTTGTGGGGTACGTCAAGTTGCCCCAAATCGCGGGTTGCTACTTCGATCTGGAGCGTGCTGGGAGGTCTGACATACGCGCTACCGCCAAGAGTTGGAGTGAGATGAAGCAGCGGGCTACGTTTTCGACCTGGGACTTGTCGTCCACATGGGGTATTGCCGATGGGGAAGGCTATCCCTATCTGCTGTGGCTGCGACCTGGATTAGAGAGCTTCGAGATTGACCACGGCACGCTGAACCCTGCCTTTGGCCCCTGGACCCAGATCTATACGGTCGATCTTCCTTCCACTGTGAATGAGATCACGGTAATGCCCAGAGCAACTGATGCGGTTACCACCCTACGAGTGAACGGGCAGAGCCTTGTCAGCGGCAGCAGCCTGACGCTGCCGATACGGGCAGGGACGAACACGTTTGTCATCGCAGCCGAGGGTGAAGGTGGCGTATTCTTTATCGACTATACGCTCATCGTTACTCGTGCAGCACGCACAGATGCCAGCCTCAGTAGCCTGGTGGTGGCTGGCGAGCCGATCGCTGGGTTCGACAAAGGTAGGACGAGTTACACCATGACCCTGCCGTACTTAGCTTCCACCGCCCCGATTGTGTCCGCGATCAGCACTGACAGCGCTGCCACAGCTCTGATCACCCAGGCTGCAGGCGTCCCGGGGGCTGCGACGGTGACGGTCACAGCCGAGGATGGCGTGACGACCGCTACCTATACCGTGAGCTTCGAAGCTGGAGCAGGCGTGGGCAGCGGTACCGCCCAGTCACCCTATCTGGTTACGACTGCAGAGCACCTCCACGCTGTACGTTACTACCTGGATCGTCACTTCCGCCTGGCCGCCGACCTGGACCTTAGCTCCTACGAGGGCGAGCAGGGCTGGCTGCCGATCGGGACCGAGCAGCAGCCTTTCACCGGCTCGTTTGACGGTGGTGGCCATACCATCAGCCGGCTCAGGATCCAGCGGACCGAGCAGTCGGGGGTCGGTCTCTTTGGCTGGACCGGCGGTACCGCGGTGATACGCAATCTCCACCTTAGCTCTGCCAATGTCGTGGGCAATGCTAGAGTGGGGATACTGGTAGGCGACAACGGCGGGCGGGTACAGAACGTGGCCACGGCCGGGACAGTGACGGCCACTGATATCGCTGGAGGGCTGACCGGGCAGAATCGTGGAGTGATCGTCAACTGCTATAGCACGGTGATCGCCAATGGGATTAGCAACGTTGGCGGACTGGTAGGCACCCAGCCATCCGGTAGCACCACCAGCAGTTACTACAATAGCCACAGCCCCAACAACGGGATCGGGGTGGGGAAGAGCCTGGACGAGATGCAGACCAAAGCCTTCGCCGCCGCCCTCAATCGGGGCACCCCCATGGGTAACTGGGTCTATCTGCCGAACAGCACGCCGATGCTAGGCGACTCCGCCCATGGCCAAGGCATGATCAAGGCCGAGGATTATTCCATCTCGGTCCAAGGTGGAAGCTCAGCTGACCTTACTGGCGACCGTGTTTACTTTGACACGCCGATCATTGTCGTCGCAGATGCTCCTGCCGACGGGATGCAGTTTGCCTATTGGACCATGAACGGGATCCGGGTAAGCTATGCGCCTACGTACATGTTCTACGCCTCGGGAGACGCAGCGCTACAGGCTTACTATCTCCCAACGACCGAGGAGATCGTTGGCCTGCCGCTGGTGCGCCTCGAGCCCACCGGTACCTCGACACGGACCGCCGATGGCAGCTATCGCCTCTCTTATATCGGCCAGACCGTGGTTCCCGCAGGCTATGAGCTGGTAGAGTATGGGCTGTTGCTGATCAACCAGACAGCGTCTCCCGGGAGCATGGAGATCGGTCGCTCTGTCAGTAGTGTCGAGATTGTCAAGCTCCGGGCAAGTGCCCGACTGGCGAACGGCCAGTACATGATCATGATTGAGGGTGTGCCAATAGGCCGGACCCGAACCGGGAGGGCCTATCTGGTATACAGGGACGCGGCCACTAAAGAGGAAGCAACCATCTACAGCAGTAATGTCGTGACATTGGTAACGAGTGAGTAGTGAGAGTGGCGAAAGGACCGCGGGCGCAGCATGGCTACGCCCCTACGTCTAGAGAAGAGCCGAAACATGTAGGGGTGCCGCCATATCTCGCCGACAGAAATTTGGACGAACTGCTATATGCAGCGCCCGCTATGGACAAGGCAGCACCCCGGCTGGGGTGCTGCCTTTGACTATGCTTTGGGCTTGAACCAGCTTTCAATCCGATCCATGAACTGCTTGCCTTTCTCCAGGAGCCGGAAGCGGATGATAATCTCCTCGCTGGGCATCTGCTGCAGGTCTAGGTCCTGCAAGGTCGCGGTCGCGGTCTCGTTGTCCACGAAGCAGAGCGGCGGGAAGAGCACGCACCACCAGTTTTGGCCCCTACCTTCACCGATCACCAGGCGGAGGGCTTCATATTCACCCGCTGGTAGGCTGAAGCTACCGTAATATTTGGTGGGGAAGTTGGCTGGACCAAGGACCGCTTTGACCGGGTAGGGCTGGCCTTGGCGCTCCAGCTCGGCGGCGGCGATGGCTTCGAACTCGCTCAGGCGGGCTTCGATCTGAGCATGGGCATCGGCGACGTCAGCGGCGTGGATCTCAGTGGTGACTAGTTCCACGATTCGGTCCTTCACCGCGAGCTTTAGCGCCTGGTCGGTAGGGTTATCACTGTTGGCGACCACATGCAAGCGGATCAGGTCGTCGGAGGTGTACTGGGGGACTGGTGAGGGGGAGAATAGGATGATGATGAGGACGAGGAAGAGAACAGCCAAGGCTATTGTGGTTGCCCATGCGATCTTGCGTAACATTCTAATCATCCCCCTTGAGAGTTCCATCACTAGAATGATTGACAAGGGATGATGATGATAAACGTGAGATGTGAAGATTAGTGAAGAGGATGATGAGAGTATTTGGTACCACGTAGAGCGCGAGACTATGTACATAGAGTATTGCCCACATAACGGGAAGGAGTAACGTGTAGGGGCGTATGGCATACGCCCGCAACGGGTCCGGCTGGCGGCCGGCCCCGTTCTACGCAGTCCATATAGATGCAGTCGGATCACCGTATCGGTACCGATGCGGTGATCTCGGGCGTATGCGATACGCCCCTACGTGATGGTTGGTTGGTTTCAGGCAGGCCTGCTTATTACTGTTTCGTAGGCTGATCATTGACAGAGTGTTAACTTAGGGGTCTGACCCCTAAGTTAACACATAGCCCCGAGGAAGGGACAAGCCCCGCTCTTGGCGAATAACA